>NZ_FPHO01000003.1:359166-718333 GCF_900117455.1 Hyphomicrobium sp. CS1GBMeth3 | reverse complement strand
GGATGAATTTTGACGGTTGGCTCAACGTGCCGCTTGAGCGCTGACCCGCAATGAGTTTCCTTGTTGCGTGGATCCGCACGGCTGAGATTGGTTCGGCCTAGGTCCGCATCGGGAGTGGCACATGATCTTCGGGCTCGACGGTTTCACGCTCTTCCACATCGCGCTCAGTCTGGTTGGGATCGCGGCCGGGTTTGTCGTCGTCGGCGGTTTTCTGTCGAACGCGCGGCTCAATGGCGCGACGCATCTCTTTCTCGTGACAACGGCGGCCACGAGCCTCACAGGTTTCCTGTTCCCGTTTGTCGATCTTCTGCCCTCGCACATCACGGGGCTCATCTCGCTCGCGGTTTTGGCCGTCGCCATCTATGCGTACTACTTCACCGACCTTGTGGGTCGGTGGAGGTCGATCTTCGTCGTAAGCGCGACGACGGCGCTCTACCTCAACGTGTTCGTTCTGATCGTGCAGACCTTCATCAAGAATTCGGCTCTGCTGGCGCTGGCGCCGACGCAGTCGGAGCTGCCATTCGCGGTAACGCAGGGGATAACGTTGGTGGCTTTCCTGCTGCTCGGCTGGGCCGCAGTACGCCGCTTTCGCGTGGCGTAGCCCACCGCTCTCGCTGCTCACTCCTTCTGCTGCGCGGCGGCGAGTTCCTTGACCAGCAGGTCCGTCTCGTGCACGCGCGGTTTCGATAGCGGCGCGAGGAAGCGATAGGCGATCGGCGCCAGGAACAGCGTGAAGACCGTTGCGATCCCGAGGCCCCCTACGATAACCCAGCCGAGGGCCAGACGCGCCTCGGCGCCCGCTCCGGTCGCGATCACCAGCGGGATGGCGCCGAGCACGGACGCTGCCATCGTCATGATGACGGGGCGGAGGCGCGTTGTTGCCGCTTCGCGAATGGCCGTGTCGATGTCCGCGCCTTCGTCACGGCGCTGGTTGGCGAACTCGACGATCAGGATACCGTTCTTGGCCATGATGCCGACCAGCAGGACAAGCCCGATCTGGCTGTAAATGTTCATCGTGCCGCCGCTCAGGAAAATGGCAAGGACAGCGGCCGCAAGGGCGAATGGTACCGTTACGATAATGACAAGAGCGCTGACCGTGCTCTCGAACTGCGCCGCAAGCACCAGGAAGACGACAAGTAGCGCGATGCCGAAGACGAACGCAGTGTTCTGCGAGGTTTCCGACAACGTCCGCGCTTCGCCGAGCAGGATGATCGACATTTGCGGTTCGAGCACCTCGGCCGCAATGGAACGCATGGTTTCGACAGCGTCGCCCAGCACCATGCCTTCGTCGAGGTTCGCCGTGATCGCGACCGAGCGCTGACGGTCCTCGCGGCCGAGCGTAGGCGAAATCGCATTCTCCTTGATCGTGACCAGCGAGGACAGGCTGATGAAATTGCCGTTGTTGGTCTTCACGAACAGATTGCCGAGATCGCTTGGATCGTTGATCGGCCGGCCGCCCGCCTTGACCTGGACCTCTACGATCTCGTCGCCGATGAACAGATCCGCGGCCTTCTGGTAGTCGACCATGGTGTTGATCAGGCTGGTGATCGTGTCGATCGGTACGCCGAGCTTGGTTGCCGCTTCACGGTTGATGCGCACGGAGAGCTGCGGCTGCGTCGTATCGTAGTCCGTGCGTGTGTTGCGGAAGCCGGGCGTGGTCGCGAGCCGGCTCGTCAGCTTGGCGGCCACGTCGGCCAGGCGGTCGTAGTCCGGTCCGGCGATGGCGAAGCGAAGTCCCTGGCCGCCGCCGCGAATGCCGAGGCTGTTCGCGGATCGTAGCGAGACCTGCAGTCCCGGAATGCCGGAGAGCTTCTGCTGTAACTCGGCCTGGATCTGCTGCTGGGTACGCTTGCGCTGGCTCCAGTCGGCGAGCGCGGCGACGACGGAGGCGCTATTGGTGCCGCCGGCACCGACGGTTGCGAGCACGCCGGTTATCTCGCCGGTTTTCCTGAGGGGGGCGAGGGCCTCCTCGACCTTTTCGGTGAGCCCGGACATGTACTCCAGGTTGGCGCCCTGCTGGGTCCGCAACATGATCTGGATCACGCCCCGGTCTTCGGATGGTGTGATCTCCTGTGGAAGGATCTTGTAAGTGGTCCAGCCCAGGGCGGCGAAGCCGAGGCAGATCGCCACCACGAGGTAGCGCGCTTTGAGCGAGAGATCGAGCGCGCGCGCGTAAACAGAGGCGAGACCGTTCGACAGGCGTGTGAACCAGCCCTCCTTTCCGGAGGCCATGCCGTGCGGCGTGTCGGCCGCAAGGCGTGCAGCGAGCATGGGACAGACCGTCAGCGCTACAACGGAGGAAATCGCGACGGCGAATGCAAGGACGAAGCCGAACTCAGAGAACAGGCTGCCGACCATGCCCGGCATGAACGAGATCGGTACAAAGACGGCGACGAGCGTGGCAGTGGTGGCGAGAACGGCAAAGACGATCTCGCGCGTGCCGATCACGGCCGCGGCGCGCCGGCCTGCGCCAAGCGCACGGTGACGCGCGATGTTTTCGACCACGATGATGGCGTCGTCGACGACGAGGCCGGTGGCGATCACGAGCGCGAGCAACGTCAGCACGTTGAGCGAGAAACCGGCGAACCAGATGGCGGCCAGGGTGCCGATCAGCGAGACCGGGATCGAAAACGCCGGCGCCACGGTTTCGCGTGCGGAGCCGAGGAAGGAGAAGATGATGAGAATGACGATGATGGTCGCGAGCAGCAGCGAGATGACGACCTCGCGGACGGACTCGCGGATGAAGATTGCGTCGTCGGAGGTGACCGCAATGCTAACGCCTTCCGGCAGTGATTGCTGCAACTCGGTGACGGCAGCGCGTACGCCGTCCGAGATGGCGATGGTGTTGGCCTTGGCCTGACGGACGATCTCGACGCCGATAGCGGTTTGCCCGTCGAGGCGCGTGATGGCTGTCGCTTCCTGGAACGCCCAGCGGACGAACGCGACGTCTCCAACCGTTGTCTGCGCGTTGATCTCGAGCGCAGCGACCTCCTGCGGGGTATCGACCGGCGCTTCTGCGCGGACGATCAATTGCTGGGTCGCGTTCTCGAGGGCGCCTGATGGCGCCGTCACGGATGCCTTGCCGATGGTGTCGATGAGGTCGCTCAGGGCCAGTCCGCGAGCTGCGAGAGCGACCGGAGAAACGCGGACCTCGATGGTTCGCGCGCGCAGGCCGTAGGAGTTGGCTGCGGCGACGCCTTCGACTGCTGCAAGCCTATCCTCGATGACGTCGTTTACGAGATCCGTCAGCTCGCTCTCGGAGAGCGTTTCGGAAGCAACCGACAGGCGCATGATGGGCTGAGCGTCCGCATCGGCCTTCACGACGCGCGGTTCGTCGTCCATGTCATTCGGCAATTGATTGGTGACGCCGGCGACGGCGTCGCGCACGTCCATCGCCGCGACCTGCATATCGGTATCGGTCGAGAACTCGACGGCAACGCGGCTCGAGCCGTAGGACGAGTTCGAAGTGATGCTGGTCACGCCCTGTACGCGGGAGACCGCACTCTCGATGATCGCGGTGATCTGGGCGTCCATGCTTTCGGGGGACGCGCCCGGATAGCTCGTTCGTACGGTGACGACGGGTCGGTCGACGTCCGGAAGCTCGCGGATTTCGATGGACTGCACCGCGGCGACGCCGGCGATAATGACGAGCAGGTTGAGCACCATGGCCAGGATCGGCCGGCGAACGAAGATGCCGACCCAGCCGCCATCATCGCCGGACTGGCGGGGCGGGCTCGGGGTTTGCGCAGGGGTGCTCATGGAGCGGGCTCCGTCGTCGAATGGTTTTGATGATCAGGTTGGATGCCCGCTCAGGACCCCAGGATTTTCACTTTCTGGCCGACAGTCAGGAGGCCGCCGCCTTCATGGACGACGCGATCGCCAGGCGCGAGCTTGGCCTCGATGAAGACTCGGTCGCCATCGCGGGCGAGAATGGCCGCATCGACGCGTTCGACGGTGTCGTCGGCGGTGAGACGCCACACGTAGGCGCCGGAGCGGTCCCATTGGATGGCGAGGCCGGGCACGACCGGCGACTTATCGCCCGAGAGCTGGACGGTGACAGAGAATGTCGAGCCCGGGATGAGCTTCAGATCGGGGTTTGGGATCTCGCCGCGCACCGAGAGCGTGCGGGTGATGGGATCGATGCGCGTGCCAACCCCCGCGACCTTGCCGTTGTAGATCTCGCCGGGGCGGGCGGCGAGGCTGGCGCGAACCGGCATGCCGGTGGTGATCTGCGGCGCCACCGCTTCCGGAACCGTGAACTCGATGACGATGGTCGAGCGGTCATCGAGCGTCGCGATCGGGTTGCCCACGGCGAGGTAGTCGCCAGTCTGCAGGTTGGTCAGTCCGACGATGCCGGCGAAGGGCGCCTTGATCGTCATACGATCAAGCTCCTCGCGCGCCCGCCGCAAGGCGGCGTCGGCAACCTTGAGTGCCGTTTCGGCTTCGGCCCGCACCACGCGCGAAACCGAGGCTTCGTTGAGCTGCTTGTAGCGCTCAACCTGATCGAAGGCTTGGGCGCGCTGGGCCTCTGCCGTCTCGACAGCGATGGCCTCCGGCTCGGAGGCGAGCCGGACCAGGACCTGATCCTTCTCGACGCGATCTCCGCCCTTGAAGAGGACCTCCGAGATGACGCCCGCGACGCGTGTCGTGAGCGTCACCTGGGCGAGGGCCCGGCCCGAACCGACGGCGGCCACCCGCTCGCGTACCGGCTCCGTCTTCACCTCATAAACAGAGACGATTGGCTCGGTCGCCGGGCCGCGGCGGGTGCGCTGGGCTTCGGTGCTGGTCGAGGCGAGTGTCAGGCTCGCGGCTGCCGCCAGCGTCAGGGCTGAGCCGGCAAGTCCGCTCCGGCGGAAAGGGTGGAGCATCGAGTGCATTGATCCCTCAAAGAAAATTCGTACCGGCCAAAGCTGGGTTCAGCGAGCCCGCGATTGTGATTGGAACGTTCGATGGGGTTAATTTCCGTTGTCCCCCATTGTCCATCCTCGATGTTGTCGAGCTGAACAGTGGTTCCCAAAAGTCACTGATGGGACCAGAGCGTGACGTGGCGATGGCGGCCTTACTTGCAAATCATTCGCAATTGCATTAGCTTCAGTTTCGCGCCATCAGGCTGGATTGCTTCTCGTTTTCAGTTGCGATCAGGTGTCGGTGCCGCGCTTAAATGAGGGAATCTTATGAGGAGATGCGGATGATCGCCCGAATGCGCCTTCAGTGCCTGCCACTGATGGCGGCTCTATTTGCGATTGGCTTCGCGACCGGGGGTGCGAAGGCGGACGAGAAAATCAGCATCGTTGCGACCACCGGAATGATTGCCGACGCCGTTAAGCAAGTCGGTGGGGAGCGTGTGTCTGTGACCGCGCTCATGGGCCCGGGCGTGGACCCGCATACCTACCGACAGACCCGCTCGGACATCGCAGCCATGATCAAAGCCAAGGCGGTGTTCTGGCACGGGCTCTATCTCGAAGCGCAGCTCGAGGATTTCCTGCGCGACCTCGGAAAGAAGAAGACCGTTGTCGCGCTTGCCGAGAGCCTGCCCAAAGAGCAGCTCCTTTCGAACAAGGACTATCCCGGCCGCTACGATCCGCACGTGTGGATGGATCCGCGCCTTTGGAAGGGCGTCGTCGTGGCTGCGCGAGATGCGCTGATTGCGCTCGATCCCGATGGAGCTGACACGTTCAAGGCCAACGCCGATCGGCATCTTGCGGAAATCGACACGCTCGCTACGTATTCCGACAAGGCGTTCGCAACCGTTCCCGAAGGCTCGCGCGTGCTTGTGACGGCACACGATGCGTTCGGCTATTTCGGCAAGGCCTACGGCTATGAGGTGCTCGGCATTCAGGGCATCTCAACCGAGAGCGAAGCTGGTCTCAAGCAGATCGAAGCCCTCGTCGATATCATCGTGCAGAAGAAGATCAGTGCTATTTTCGTCGAGAGCTCGGTCTCGGACCGGAATGTGCGGGCGTTGATCGAAGGCGCCGGTGCGAAGGGCCACACGGTCGTGATCGGTGGAGAGCTCTATTCCGATGCGATGGGGGCGCCGGGCACGTATGAAGGCACCTACATCGGCATGATCGACCACAACGCCACTGTCATTACGCGTGCGCTCGGCGGTGAGGCGCCCGAACGGGGCCTCAACAACAAGCTCGCGGCTCTGCAGTCGCGCTCGAAACTTTAAGGAAGGTCGCTCGCCCCCATGGATCCTGCCGTGAAGCTTGTCAGTCGAGACGGAGCGACGCTGGCGGACGAACATCCCGACAGTCCGCTCGCGATCGCGGGGCTCACGGTTTCCTATGGCGAGAAACCGGTTCTATTCTCGATCGACTTCGTGACGCCGCCCGGAAGCATGGTGGCGATCGTCGGGCCGAACGGCGCGGGCAAGTCGACGCTGATCAAGGCTGCACTCGGCATCGTGCCGCGGATCAGCGGGGACGTGACGTCGTTCGGCAAGTCTTGCGCCGAGGTGCGTTCCCGCATCGCCTACGTCCCGCAGCGGGCGAATGTCGATTGGGATTTCCCGGCGACGGTGCGTGACGTGGTGATGATGGGCCTCTATCGCGAGATTGGGCTCTTTCGCTTCGCCGGCCGGCAGCACCGGCAGGCGGCGTTGGCGTGCCTGGAACGGGTCGGTATGGCGAGTTTTGCCGATCGCCAGATCGGCCAGCTCTCGGGCGGCCAGCGCCAGCGCGTGTTCCTGGCTCGCGCGCTGGCGCAGGATGCCGATCTCTATGTCATGGACGAGCCGTTTGCGGGCGTCGATGCGGCGACCGAGCGGGCGATCATTTCGGTCTTGAAGGAACTCAATGCCGCGGGCAAGACGATCATCTGCGTGCACCACGACCTCGCGACGGTTACCGACTATTTCGATCATGTGCTGCTTCTCAATGTGCGCAAGGTCGCGAGTGGTCCCGTTGCGACGACCTTCACGGCGGAGAATCTGCAGGCGACCTATGGCGGCAAGCTTGCTGCGGCTCAGCTCGAGTCGCTCGCGACCACGGGTAGGATCGCCGATGCCCGCTGACTTTCCGCAGCGCGGGCTTTGGAGCTGACGGAATGGAGGCTTTCTTCTCCGCGTTCTTCCTGCAGGCCGGCTACAACACGACGCTGGTGACGCTTGGCTCGGCAATCCTCGGGGCAAGTGCGGCGGCCATCGGCACCTTCGTGCTGTTGCGCAAGCGCTCCCTTGTCAGCGATGCGATCAGCCACGCGACCCTGCCGGGCCTTTGCTTGGCGTTCATCGGAATGACGGCGCTGACCGGCGACGGGCGTTGGATCGCGGGACTGATGATTGGAGCGGCCGGCAGCGCGGCGCTCGGCCTTCTGATCGTGGAGTGGATCAGCCGGCGCACGCGCCTCTCAGAGGATGCCGCGATCGGTGCCGTGCTTTCGGTCTTCTTCGGTTTCGGGATCGTACTCCTTACGGTGATTCAGACGCTCGACACGGGCGGGCAGGCCGGGATTTCCGGTTATCTGGTCGGATCGACAGCCAGCATGCTCCGGAGCGAGGCGGAGACCATCGCGCTCGGTGCCCTGATCTCGGGGGCTGCGATCTTTCTCCTGCGTCGGCCCTTCACGCTCATCTGCTTCGATCCGGAGTACGCCTCGGTACGAGGCGTCAACCTCAGGGCTACCGATCTCGCGATGATGGTGCTGCTCTTGGCCGTGACCGTCATCGGGCTCAAGGTCGCAGGGCTCGTTCTGATCGTGGCGCTGACCATTATTCCGCCTGTCGCGGCGCGGTTCTGGACGGATCGGGTGGAGCCGATGGTGCTGGTTGCCGCCGGTCTCGGTGTGCTCTCCGCCTATCTCGGCGCCGTGATCTCGTCGCTCGACAGAGGGCTCCCCACCGGGGCTCTGATCGTCCTCATGGCGTTCGGGCTGTTCGTTGTCTCCATGCTGGTCTCGCCACGGCGCGGTCTTCTGGCGCGCACTGTCGAGCGGCGACTTTTTCAGATCCAGGTGCACGAGCGGCAGGGGCTGTTGGCGATCGCGCGAGGTGAGCCGATCTATGATGCGCTGACGCTGCGCGTCCTGCGTCTCAAGGGCTTCATCCGCGGCGATGGTGTTGCAACCCTCGAGGGGCGCGGCGCGGCCGCCGAAGCGGTGCGCGACGAAGCCCGATGGACGCTTTTCCGCAAGCTCAATCCTGAGGAAGCCGCGGGTATGGCGCACCAGGGCGTGACGTCGATCTCCCGGGCGCTGCCGGCAGATGTGGTCGCCGATCTCGATCGTCGTCTCAGTCTTGCAGGAGGCAAGGCATGAGCGAGTTCGTTCAGCTCTCGCTTGCGCCGTTGCTCATCGGCACGTTGGCGTCGGTGTCGTGCGCCTTGCTCGGGAACTTTCTCGTGCTCAGGCGTCAGAGCCTGATCGGGGATGCGGTGGCGCACGTCGCGTTGCCGGGGATCGTGGCCGCGTTCCTGGTTACGGGCACGATCGCGGCTGGGCCGATGCTCCTCGGTGCAGGTGTAGCGGCGGTGGTCGCGGTTTTGCTGATCGAGCTTGTCCGAAAGCTCGGCAACGTCGAGCCGGGCGCGGCCATGGGTGTGGTCTTCACGGCGATGTTCGCGGCAGGCGTGCTGTTACTCGAACGCACGGATACGAGCCACGTGCATCTCGACGTCGAGCACGCGCTTTACGGCAATCTGGAAAGCCTGATTTGGTTCGCCGGAGACAGCTGGGCGTCGCTTTTCGATCCCGCGGCGCTGGCGGAGCTTCCGGTGCAGCTCCCACGCCTTGCGCTGGTGCTTCTTGCCGTTGCGCTGTTCATCGCGCTCCTTTGGAAAGAGTTGGTGATCGGTACGTTCGATCCCGAATTCGCGGCGAGCATCGGTGCGCGGCCGGCGGCGGTGAGCTTCGGTTTGGTGATCATGGTCGCAGTTGCTGCTGTAGCAGCCTTCGATGCGGTGGGCTCGATCATCGTCATTGCGATGTTCATCTGTCCGCCGGCTGCGGCGCGCCTAATGACCGACCGCATGGGATCTCAGATCGTGTGGAGCGTCGTCTTTGCCGCGGCGTCTGCGGTGCTCGGATACGTGCTCGCCGGCTACGGGCCGCTCTGGCTCGGCGGGCAGTCGAGCGTCAGTGCGGCGGGTATGATTGCGACCGTGTCAGGCATCATCCTGCTGTTGGCGTGCCTGTTCGGTCCGAAACGGCTCGGTCTCAAGGTGGCGGGATAGGTCTGAGAGACGAACCCCGGCCAGGACGGGTATGCCGTCTCGGCCGGGGATGAAGCTTACGCCGGTTAGTCGGTCAGTATTTCTGCTGTGCCTCTTGTCCGAACGATGACAAGGGGGCCGAGCCATCGGGAAGCACGATCTCGCCGCGGGCGCGGCGTTCCTTAAGATAGGTGAAGCTCTGCATGGTCTGCGCGAAGAGATGCTCGCCGGCTTTCAGGGCCTTGCGGGCCGGCTTTCCCTCCTCGGCAAAACGCGGCAGCGGTGCGACGACGGTATCGTAGTCGGCCGCGAAGAAGAGCGGGAACGAGTAGCGCTCTTCCGAGACCTTGCGCACGCGGTGCGAGGTGGCGATGAACTCGCCGTTGGTCCAGATCTCCATCATGTCGCCGATGTTGACCACGTAGGCGCCGGGAACCGGCGGTGCGTCGATCCATTCGCCTGCACCGTTCATGACCTCGAGACCCGGCGACGTCGAGCGCAGCAGCGTGAAGCATTCGTAGTCCGTGTGGGCGCCGATGCCGGGGCGATCCTCGGCGCTCGAATCGAGGGGGTAATGGATCAGCCGGAGCTGGCTCGGCGGCTTGGTGACGTAGCGATCGAAGAAGGTCGGCTCCTCGCCAATCGCCATGGCGAAGCCGCGCAGCAGTACGCGCCCAAGGCCAAACACGGCCGTATAATAGGTATCTACCTGCTCCTTGAAGCCCGGCAGGTCCGGCCACTGGTTCGGGCCGAGCAGCGGGTTGCCGCCAACGTAATCCGGATCGTTCGCCGGCAGGTCGATCGAAAGATCGTAGGCTTCTTTCTTATCCTTGGTGCCTGAGGCGAAAACCTCCTCGCCTTCGGGGACATAACCACGGTGGCAGCGCGAGTTGCCGATGTAGACCTTCATCTTGTCTTCCTCGGACTGGGCGAAGAAGCGCTTGGCGGCATCGAGAACGCCCTCGAACAGGGATTCGTCGATGCCGCCTCCGGTGACGTAGATGAAACCGACGCCGCGCGCGGCCTTGCCCAGCTCTTCCGCAACGGCTTTCTGCTCGGGCAGGCTTCCGGTGCGGAGCTTGGTGATGTCGACAATCGGAATGGATGAGAAATTTCCGGGGATGGTCATTGCAGTCCTCTCAGATCAGGGGCGCGCCTGTGCAGGATTTATAGTTTGCCGTCGGCGGCGAGCTGCATGAAGGTGTCGTCGAAGCGGAGCTTGACGTTCGACGTATCGCCAAGGGTCGTGCCGGGAAGCGCGATGCCGACCGCATCCTTTGACTTCGCGGAACCGCCCATCAGCTCATTTTCGAATGAGAAGGTGCGGACGTGATCCATGGCCGTCACCATTTCGGGCGACCGCGCAAAAGCTGCGCCCGCGGTTGGCTCATAGAATGAGGTGGTCGCGAGCTGGGCGTCGAAGCTTTCGACGCTCGTGCCCGATAGCTCGGCCATGTACTTGCGCGCGGCCTTACCCTTCTCATCGTTGGCGCTCATGGTGGCGAGCGTTTCGTACCAGGCGCCGACAAGCGCCTTGCCGAGCTCAGGGTGCTTTTTCAGCGTTTCGGTGTTGATGAGGAAGCCGTCGACCAGCTCGCCCGGCATCTCCTTCGAGTCGTAGACGACCGAAATGTCAGGGAGCTTCTTGAGCTCGATGTAGGCGGGGTTCCAAGCGACGACGGCGTCGATATCGTCGGACTGGAAAGCGGCGATGAAGTCTGCGTCCGAGATGTTCTGGAGTTTGACATCCTCGAGGCTTACACCGCGCTGCTGGAAGGCGCGCGCCAGCATGTAATGCGAGATCGAGTATTGGACGAGGTTGACCTTCTTGCCCTTTAGGTCGGCGATCGTTTTATCCTTGCCCTTGAGGACGATGCCATCGTTGCCGTTCGAATAATTGCAGATGATGAGGATGGTCGTGTCGATGCCGCCGGTCGCCGGCAGCGTCAGGGCGTCCATCGTCGTCGCCGTGACGCCGTCGAACTTGCCGCCGGTGTACTGATTGATGGCTTCAACGTAATCGTTGATCTGCGTCACCTCGATCTTGATGCCGTATTTGTCGGCCCACTTGTCGATGATGCCAGCGTGTTTCGCATAGGGCCACGGCATGTAACCGGTATAGACCGACCACGCGATCTTGAACGTCGGCTCGGCCTGCGCTGAGGCGATTGGCGCGACAGCTGTGCAGAGCAGAACGACGATGGCGGCGACGGTGCGCCGAACGAAGTGTGGTGTCATGAGGCTCTCCCGGTAGCTGGCTGGAATGATGAAAGCCCGTGGTCGTTTCCTTGTTCTTTGTCGGTCTCTCGTTGTGAAGCGGGGTCAAACTCGACGACGGTCCAGGCCCTGGTGAAAGGCTTGCCGTCACGGGTGATGTCTTGGGTAGTGAAGATCGGATGTGCGCTCGTGACGGTTGGCGCGAGGTCCGCTCCGACGCGATAGGGTAGGCTCGATCGCTCGATGCTCCAGACGTCTCCGGTCACGCGTCCGAGAGAGATCTCGCAATCGAGGAGCGTGCGTGCCACGTCCGGTGTTGTGTTCGCGACGAGGTCGGGGAGAGACGCGCCGTGCGGCAGCGGCTCAGCGCGTGGACGAACGAACATGAAGAGCTCGCCCACTCGCACCAGAAAGCCGGTGCAGGCATTCGCATCCTGCATGCGCAGCGCAAACAGCGGGGTGAGGTCGCGCGAGGTGTGATGCCAGTGCTCGATATAGGGGATATCGCGACCTTCCTCGACCAGCACGCCGTTATCGAATTCCAGATAGCCGGCGTCGCTGGCGGAGGTCGGGCACTGAAAGTCGATCATGCGTTGCCATTCGTAGGCGCCGCCGGCGCGTACGAACCGACCGGCGAAGCCCTCCTGTCGCGCAAGCCAGTCGAAGTGCTCGGGGCCAAGATGCTCGAGGCACGAGACGCCGGCGAACGACGGGGGATCGTCGGGTTGGCGGAGGTCGGCAAACAGGGTGGGTCCCTGCAGCCAGGCGGCGAATGTCGTCGTGTCTTGCCGGCCATCGGGCCAGGCGATCAGCGAGCGTTCCCAGAGGCCAAATGTTTCGCTGATTTCGGTAACAGGTCTTCTCATGGGCCGTACGATGGAGGCCTCTCCGGCACAGCAGAAGCCGTCGTCGCTCAATATGACTCATAGATTGGATCTATGGGCCCGTCCGCCAGGGTGTCGCTCAGCCTGCGACCTCTTCGGGCTGCAGGTGTGCCTCGATGACGTCGAGTAACGTGCGGGCGGGCGCGCTGAGGCCCGTATCGCGCGTGATCAGGTGGACGTGGTAGGTGGGCAGAAGATCGGGGCGCAGCACTGGCCAAAGCTCATCAGCCGCCACGGCATCTTGCGCGACAACGGTCGGCAGGAAGCCGATGCCGATCCCGATCTGGATGAGCCGTTTGACCTCGTGCAGGGTCTCCGCCGAGCCGCCGACGTACTCGCCAAGCCCGTATCGCTGGCGAAAGCTCGTCAGCTCCGCCGGCTCGTCCTCTCCGGTCAGAACAAAGACCTCCTTGGCGAGCGCTTCCGGATCGCAGCTGGTCTTGCCGAATGCGGCGTGAGCCTTGCCGCAATAAAGCTGCTGCTCCTCGCGCATCAGGGGGCGGTAGCGCAGCTCCGGGCTTGTGACGCTGTCGCAAGCAATGCCGAGGTCGGCGCTGCCGTCCTTGACCGACAGGACGACGTCGCGCCAGGGCGCGATGTCGAGGCGGATCTCGACCTCCGGGTGCAGCTGATGAAAGGCGACCATGGCGCTGTCGAACTCCGGCGACACGAGATCGGAGATCACGCGCACCGTCACAACGCCCTGTAAGCGTCCCGATGCGCGCGCCGCTTCGCCCGGCATGCCGGAGATCAGCACCTCGATCTCCTCCGCAGCGGCGAGGAAGGTACGTCCCGCGGGCGTCAGGGCGACGCCGCGCGCAGTGCGCACGAACAGGGCAGCGCCGACGTGCTCCTCGAGTCGTTTCAATCCGGCGCTGACGGTCGGTTGCTGCTTGTTCAAGGCCCTGGCTGCGGTGCTGATGCCACCCGAGCGAACGATGCTCAGGAACAGCTTGACCAGATTCCAGTCCAGGTTGCGCGCGAAGACCTGGCCATTCCTCGAGGTGCGGATCTGATCAGGCATCACCCATGCTGCCTTTCGGAAGAGACGGGATGAGCATAACACCCGCGCCGGCCTTGCATTCCCAGGGCTTCGTCGTGGGGCGATATGTCTCGATCCTAAGTTGAGGCCCGCCTTGTGCTTTTCGCAATGCCCGCTGGTGATTGTCGCCAGCTTTCTCTCACCAAGGCCTTACTCTTGGCCCGACTCCTCGCGTAGAAGGGGAGGTCAGACGACGCTTTTGACCATGCCGGGGGCCTTGCGTGTCTCGAAAAGCCGCCAAGACGAGGATCGGGACCGCTGCGCTTGCAGCGGCGACGGCTCTTGTCGTGTTTGCTCCCCGTGCCGGGTGGGGGCAGCCGGTGGCCGAAGACCCCGCGGGTGCCGCGTCCGCGGCGGCGGCTGAAATCGCCGAGATTTTCAGCAAAGTCGGCGATCAGATCTATGAAGAATGCATCTTCGAGCTTTCGGAGGAGCAGGTCCTCATCCAGGCGGCCCTAATCCAATCGTATGTGGAGCGCGGGGCCACCAGCGCCGTCGCACGGAGGCTTGCCGCAACGCAGATCCAGCCTCCCAAGCTTTCCGAAAAGTGCGAGCAGGTCCGGCGCGCGCCGGACGGGGGAGAACCGCCGGTCGGCTCGGATTGGGCGACCTCTACGCAGCCCTCACCGCCCAAGCCGGCGATCGCAGCTTTGCCCAAGGAAAAGGCGCCTGCGCAGCCGCCGCCGGCCATCGCACTCAAGGGCAAGAAGGGGCTGGCGCAATGGGATTGCGCGTCCGGCGTCGACTACGTCACCGTGAAGCTCAACGGCTACGAGCGGAAGCTGACCGGCGGGGAGATCTGCAGTCCGTTCCAGGACGTGGTGCGGGAGGTGCCGGCGTCCGTCGCGAGCTTCCAGCTTGGTTACACGATTAAGACTGGGCGCCTGTTCGTCATCTCGGACGATCCGAAGGCAAACGGGCAGACGGTTGCCTGGGGGCTTTCGGGCCGCGATATTTGCCGCAACAATCCGGATCCGGACTGCTTTGCTGCTCGGGCTATCGGCCCGTTGCCGCCCGGAAAATACGCTTTTGCTGCGCCGCCTCACCGGGTGAGTTGGGGGCCGAAGACCAAACGGCATGTGGCGGCCGTCTATCTGAAAGAGCTTTGGAACAAGGAGCGTTTCAACGCGGCGCAGACTGCCGCCATCCTGAAGCGCGGCAATATTGCGATCCATGTGCGCCTCAAGGGCGAGATGTCGGAAGCCTGCATCGGTCTCGAGCCCAAAGGCTGGAATTATGTCGCCTCGTTGATCAAGGACGGGCGCGCGACGAGCCTCAACGTTTATATCGACGAGCCTCATCCGCAGGTCGCCGAGGCGCCCCCCGTCGTGGTCGCGTCTTCGTTCTCGTTTACCTCGCTCTTTAAGTAGGTCGCGCATCGCGGGCGTCGTTCGCGGACGGTGCGCCTTCGCGGCGAATTGACAAGCCTACCGGTTGGTAGGTAGACCGAGGCCATGTCGACGGTCGATATGAAATCCGCGCTGCTCGCCGAGGCGGAGACGCTTGTGCGCACTGTGGGCTACACGGCCTTCAGCTACGCCGATCTTTCGGAGCGGGTGGGCATCCGCAAGGCGAGCATTCACCATCACTTTCCCACCAAGGAAGCGCTGGGCAACGCGCTTATCGATGCTTACCTCGTACGCTTTACGGTTGAGCTCGAGCGGCTGTCGGACCGGCGCCTCGACACGCGGGGCAAGCTCGCAGCCTACGGTGAATTCTTCGCCGGTGGGCTGCGTGACGGACTGATGCCGCTTTGCGGGGCTCTGGCCGCAGGTTCGGCCGACTTGCCCGTCTCGATGCAGAAGCGTGTGGAGCGCTTTTTCAAAACGCATCTCGCTTGGCTTGAGAAGGAATTGCGGGCGGGCCTCGCCCGGGGCGACGTGCGTCCCGATCTCAAGCCTGACCGCGCAGCCGTGCTCATGCTCAGCACGCTGCAGGGAGCAAGCCTTGTTGCGTGGGCTTTGAAGGACGCGGGCGCGATCAAAGCGCCCTTACGGGACATCGTCGAAAGTCTGACGGTATAGTTTGAGTATAGTTTCGGCAGCGACCCTGGCGGGATGGTGAAAGATCGCCTCTGCCATGGCGTCGTGGCATGGTCTTGCGGCTGCTCGGCGCGCTGCCTATCCGCGCGTGTAACTTGGTCCGCTTCGCTTAGACGACAGTATTTCGCGGCCGACGTCGGGATCACGGGCGCAAATTTCTTGTGGCCGAGACCGGCTCGAACATCATCGTCACGAACGACGTGGGGGGCGTCATTGTGCGTCCCGCCCACGGGCCGGAGAGCGTGCATCTCGTCCTTTTGCGATTCGCGAAATAGATGCCCGCGTGATTTTCGCCGAAAGAATTGACTTCTAGGACGACAGGTTACTCAGGGCCATCTCGGCATCGACGACAAGGCCGAGATGCAGAGCGACGATGCGCAGGGCTGCGTCTTCCATCTCCGCGGTTGTCCCGCGAACGAGATCGCGAACAACGGTAACGCGATAGCCGAGGTTTGATGCGTCGAACGCCGTGTTCAAGACGCAGCAATCCGTGAGGCATCCGTCCAGGATCAGCGCCTTCACGCCCATGTTGCGAAGCAGGAAGTCGAGATCGCTCGGATAAAATGCCGTCAGGCGCTTCTTGGTCTCGACGATGAGATCGCTGTCATCGACGCGGGTAACGAACTCGTTCCAGCGAGTTCCTGCGATTGCGTGCTCGTCGGCGTTCGGGATCGGCCCGACGTGGAGTGGAAAGACGAGGCGCCACGCGGCTTTCAGGCCGTTGATGTCATCGACGCCGCCTTTGCGCAGAATGCTGCGCACATGAATGATCGGAATGCCGAGGGCGCGAGCTTTGTCGTGAAAGGTATCAACTGCGGGAACGATCTCTCTCGCGCGCGGCGCGGGACAAGGGCAATCCGGGGAGTCCTCGAGATGCCCACGATGCAGGTCGATGGATACGATCGCGAGCTTCGACTTGTCGAAATAAGGGGCGAACTCCGGTCCCAGGTCACGCGGCTTTCCGTCAATGTAGGCTCGCATCACTTCTCATCCTCTCAGCATTGGTCACGAGTGATCGGGTCGCGCCCGAAATAGACGCAGTTCGTGCATGCGGACGGTGCACGATGATCGCTTTCCGAAGCGGATCGCGCCGTTTTCAGACGCTGTGCGATGTGTCGACCCGATCCCCATCCCCGCGGCTTTCCGTCCCGTCTCACGCCCTCGATCCTAGCTTGCCTTTGCCCTCCCGCATATACATAATATGAATATTGCATCCACTATATGGATATTCGGAGAACGGCATGGGGCTGCGGATCGCCATCGATACAGGCGGAACTTTCACGGACGTCGTCGCCATCGACGAGGGCACAGGGGCGATTACCGCCGTCAAAACGCCATCGACACCCGGTGACCCGAGCATCGGTCTCCTTGAAGGAGTGCGGAAGGCGCTGGCGGAAGTCGGCGGCGCGGACAGCGATGTGCGCATGCTGCTGCATGGATCGACGGTTGCTACCAATGCAGTGCTCGAGCACAAGTTCGCCGGGCTCGGCCTTCTTGTTACCCGCGGTTTTCGGCACATGATCGAGATCGCGCGCCAGTCCGTTCCGGATGGTTACGGCAACTCGTTTTTCTGGGTGAAGCCGCCGCGTCTCGTGCCCCTGCATCTGGTGCGCGAGGTGCCTGGCCGCATGGCGTTCGACGGCTCCGAGCTCGAGCCGCTCGATGAGGAGGCGGTCATCGAGGCCGCGCGGGAGCTTGTGGAAGATGGCGCTCGCTGCATCGGCGTGTGCCTGCTTCATTCGTACGCGAATGCCGCCCACGAGCAGCGGGTTGGTGAGCTGCTAAAGGCCAATTTTCCCGACGTTTTCGTCTCTCTGTCGTCGGTAGTGCTGCCGGAATATCGCGAGTATGAGCGCGCGATGACGACGCTGGTTGACGTCCTGGTGAAGCCTTACTGCAAGACCTATCTGCAGAGCGCCGCAGACCGCATTCGCGCGCAAGCCGGCAACATTCCGTTTCTGATCATGCAGTCGAACGGCGGGGTGGTGAAGCATTCAACAGCCGGCGACCGGCCAGTGACGATGCTGCTGTCAGGGCCGGCGGCAGGCATTCTGGGCTCGATCCACATGGCCGAGCTTGCTGGTTATCGGGACATCCTGACGATCGATGTCGGCGGGACATCGACCGACGTGGCGATTATCGAAGACTTGAAGCCGTCCTACACGTCGGCATCGATGGTCGAGAGCTATCCGGTCAAGACGCCGATGCTGGACATCGTCACCGTGGGGTCGGGCGGCGGCTCAATCGCGTGGGTCGACGCTTATGGTCAGCTCAAAGTCGGCCCGCAGAGTGCCGGCGCGGATCCCGGCCCGATCTGTTACGGTCGTGGCGGTACTCAACCCACAGTAACGGACGCTGCCATCACGCTCGGGCGCCTTCCGACTGCGTTGGTTGGCGGCAGCATCAAGCTTGACGCGGAAGCCGCGCGGGCGGCCTACGTCGCGTTCGGCCGCAACCTCGACATGACGGCCGAGGAAGTTGCGGCGGGTGTGCTCGAGATCGCCGCCGTCAACCAGGTGTTCGGCATTCGCCAGGTCACCACGACGCGCGGGCGGAATCCTTCGGCGTTTGCCATGGTGTCGTTCGGCGGCGCCGGCGGATTGTTCGCCACAGAGGTTGCGGATTTTCTCGATATCCGGACGATCATCTCACCGCCCAATCCCGGCAATCTCTGCGCGCTGGGACTGCATGTCTCGGATGTGCGGCGCGACTATATCCGCACGCTCGTGTGTCAGCAGTCGACGGCCGACACAGGTGAGATCCTCAAGGCATGGGATGAGCTGGCGGCATCCGGCGTTGCGGATATTTCGGCCGAGAATATTCCGGCGGAGCGGATCCAGATCCGCCGCATTGCGGACGTGCGTTATTTCGGCGAGGGCCATGAGGTGCAGGTCGATATCCCTGCAGACCTCTCGGGCGAGCAGGCGATTGCGCATATGTGGAAGGATTTCCACCGCGTGCACGATCAGACTTTCGGGTTCCACTACGAGGGCAAACAGGACGTCGAGCTCGTGAATCTGCGCGTGCAGGCGATCGGTGTCCAGCACCGTCCGTCGCTCAAGCCCAACGCTACGCGGCAGGAGGTGGCGCAACCGTTTGCAACACGCAAGGCCTATTGGCGCCAGAGCGGATGGGTTGATTGTCCGCTCTACAGAAGGAACGAACTCGCGACAGATCAGTCTGTCCAAGGGCCGGCCATCGTCGAAGAGTACGGCTCGACCGTCGTGGTGCCGGATCGCTGGCGCGTGCGCACGGATGCCTATGGCAATCTCATCCTGGAAAAGAACGTCTGAGGGAAGCGGCAATGTTGAAGCAAACACGCGCTGCACTGGGGCCAATCGAGCTCGAAGTCATCCATGGCACCATCCGCGCGGCGGAGCTTGAGATCGAAGCGGCCGTGGAGCGAACGGCCCGCTCGCCGATGATCCGCGACCAGCACGATTATCGCGTTGCACTGTTCGATGCGCGTGGACGCAAGCTCACGGGGCGCTCCTATTCGGCCATTGTAGAGCCGGTGTTCGAATACTTCGGTGCCGACAACATTCATCCGGGGGACGTATTCTTCTGGAACGATCCCTACAACTCTTGCGGCTCGATCGGCCATGTGCCGGATTTGTGCACGACGGTGCCGATCTTCCACGGCGAGCGGCTGATCGGATTCAGCCAGGTGTTCGGCCATCACGATGACGTCGGTGGTGCGGTGCCGGGCAGCCTGCCGGTGCACGCCACGGACAGCTGGATGGAAGGCGTGCTCATTCCGCCGATCAAGCTCTATGAGCGTGGCAAGCTCAATGAGGCCGCGTTCCGCATCATCGTCAGAAACTCGCGGCTTTCCGATCATCTTGCTGGCGATCTCGATGCCGAGATCGGAGCCGCCATGCTCGGCTCGCGCCGTATCGTTGCTCTGGCGGAGCGCTACGGCGTCGACACGCTCGAGGCGGCTTTCGATCAGATCCTCAAGAATACGACGGAGATTTTCCGCCGCGAGATTCTACCTCGCATCGAGGACGGCGAGTATCATTTCGAGGACTACATCGAGGCCGACGGCGTCGACGAGCCGCGGCTGCACGCCTTGCGCGTGAAGATGATCAAGACGCCGGAAAAGATCGTGCTCGATTTCACCGGCACCGATCCCGAAGCGAAGGGACCGATCAACTGGTCGCTCGACGAAGCCGATGGCCGCTACTTCCGCAAATGGTTGGCACCGACGCTCCGCTCGCTCGCGGACTCGCCGGAGCGGGCGGCGGAAATCGATTCCAACGAGGGCGTTCTCGACGTTCTCGAGGTGGTCTTTCCGCAAAAGGGAACGCTGATCACGCCGACCTTCGGAAAACCCACGGGCATGCGCTTTTTCCTCATGTTGCGTACGCTCGGCTGCTTTGCCGCTTGTCTCTCCAAGGCGACGGACGGGCGTATGCCGGCGGACCATGAGACCATCCGCATCTGGGGGCTCACGGGCGGACGCAGCTCGGAAGACTTTTATCTGTTCCGCGAGGTTCTCGGCGGCGGAAGCCCTGGCCGGCCGTGGGCGGACGGCTCGGATGTGGTGCACATCGTTCCGAACTCAAAGAACCTGCCGGCCGAGTTTTCCGAGACGCGCTATCCGATCCTTGTCGAGCAGCTCGCCCTCAAGGAGGGATCCGGCGGGCCCGGCTATCATCGGGGCGGTATGGGCTACGACAAGCGCATCAAGACGCTCGGCGAATGCCGCCTGATCTCGAACGCCGATCGGTCGCTGCTGGGCTGCTACGGCGTCAACGGCGGCAAGGCCGGTGCGAATTATCAGGTCTCCGTCATCCAAGCGGACGGGACGGAAACGGTTCATCCCGGCATGTGCGACACCGTCACGGTAGCGCCCGGCTCGTCTGTCCGCATCATAACGACAGGCGGGGGCGGCTGGGGCGATCCGCTGCAGCGGCCGGTCGAGAAAGTCGTCTACGACGTGCAGTGTGGGCTCATCTCGCCGCAATCCGCGCATGACAACTACGGCGTCGTATTGAAGGCGGAGGGACGCAAGTGGACGGCGGATCTCGCCGCAACCGAGGCGCGGCGCAAGTCGTTGATCGACGCGCGCGGCACGGCTCCCATGTTCGACCGTGGCCCTTATTACGAAAAGCTCAAGGCCGAGGGGAAAGTGTCCCGGCCCGAGGACTGGGCTGATCCCGAAGCGGGCTGGTCGGCGCGGCCCGTCCTCTAATCTCGATATAGCTCGGGGGTTCGACATGAAGATCACGAAGTCGTTTCAAGTCGCCCGTCCTTTGCCGGCCGTCTGGGCTCTGATGCAGGACATCCCAACGGTTGCGGCATGCATGCCGGGTGCCGAGCTGACGGAGGATAAGGGGGACGGCGCCTACGCGGGGCGCGTCGGTATCAAGCTCGGGCCCTTCAGTGCGTCGTTCGAAGGCGAGGCGAAAGTTACACAGAACGAAGCTGACCATAGCGGCCGTGTCGAAGGGCGTGGCCTCGACAAGCGTGGGGGAAGCCGCTCGAAGCTCGTGCTCGATTACAAGGTCTCGGAGGCCGGGGCGAGCACGACGCAGGTCGACATTGATGCCGACGTGCAGCTTTCCGGACCCATCACGCAATTCGGGCGTACCGGCATCATCACGGAGACGGCAGGCATCCTGGTCGAACAGTTTGCCCGCAACGTCGAGCAGAGATTGGAGGCTTTGCCGGACACGGCGCCGGCCGCGGAGTCGCAAGCGTCGACGGGCAAGTCGAACGACATCAGCATTCTTCGCCTTATTGGCCTGCTGATCGCCTCTCTCTTCCGCCGCCGCAAACCTTCCCTACAGGATTAGACCGCTTGTGAAACCGAGCGCAGCCATCGACGGAGCCGCCATGGAACATCGTATGTCGTTTATGACGCAGATGGAGATTGCCGCGGCGATCGCGGCGGAGCGTCCCGTCATCCTGCCGACCGGCGCCACCGAGGCGCATGGTCCGCACATGCCGACCGATACGGACACGCATCAGGCCGAGCACATCGCGTGGCTTCTGGCGCAACGTATCAATGCCTTGGTAGCTCCGCCCGTCGCCTATGGCGTTTCCAAAACGTTCGAGTTTTTTACCGGCACGATCTCGCTTTCTATCCCGACTTATCAGCTCATGCTGTTCGAGATAGGTGCGGCGCTGATCAAGCAGGGCTTCACGCACCTGATCATCCTCAACGGCAATCGTCCGAACGGCACGGCGAACGATGCGGTGGCGCGCCATCTCGTCGATGAACTCGATACGGAGCATACCTTCAAGGTGTCGGCACTCAGCTATTGGGAGCCTGCGGCCGACAAGATTCATGCTATGCGGAAGTCCGTTGCGGGCGGCATGGGGCATGGCTGCGAGTTCGAGACGGCATTCCAGCTCGCGACGCGGCCCGATCTCGTCAAAATGGATCGTCTTTCCGGTGCCAACTACGGCCCCGTGGGATGGGATCTCGTTGCACCGACGGAACCTGTTC
Organism: Hyphomicrobium sp. CS1GBMeth3; assembly: GCF_900117455.1. Classification (NCBI taxonomy): domain Bacteria; kingdom Pseudomonadati; phylum Pseudomonadota; class Alphaproteobacteria; order Hyphomicrobiales; family Hyphomicrobiaceae; genus Hyphomicrobium; species Hyphomicrobium sp. CS1GBMeth3. Next base: position 696,539 of record NZ_FPHO01000003.1, on the reverse strand, counting down.
GCACGTATGTGCGCCGTCCCCGTCCCGCAGCGGGCCATGCGGCGATCTTCGGTGATCCGACACCGGCAACGGCGGAGGCGGGTGAAGCCTTTATCAAGACGACCGTCGACGCACTTGAGGAGACGTTCCGGAACTTACGCGGGTCGTATGAGGAGCGTCGCTGAATGCTGGGCCATCCGCTCCATCGCCTCACGGCCGGCGCGGATGGGCAGCAACGCGCGTGGGTCTCAGCGTTGGCCCGGCCGCCAGCCGAGATCCAGCGAGATCGAATGCGCGGCCTGCATCAACCTCTCCTGCAGCTCGTCGCGCCGCTTCTCGTTCTTGAGCAACGTCTTGCGGAAGACGAAGCTCAGACAGGCGATCACGCGTCCGGAAGAATCGCGGATCGGTGCAGACATCGATCCGGTAAACATTTGCACGTCGGCAACCGTCAGCGAAAAGTCATCCTCGCGGACTTCTTCCAGGATATTACGAAGGACCTTGGGATCGGTGATGGTCTCGGGCGTCAGGCGTTCGAGGTCGCGCTTCAGATAGGTCTCGATGAATGCCGGGTCCTCGTTTGCCAACAGGACATGGCCCTTCGAGCTGCAGTGGAGCGGGAAGTGATAGCCGTAGTGTGCTTTGGTGATGTCCTCGTCGACCCGCTGATGAGAATAGATCGCTACCGATTGCCAGCCGATGCGCTCCACGACCTGCATGGCGATGCCCTCCACGGATTCGAGGCGCGAGAGGTAGGGCAGGGCAACCTTGAGCACGCGGTGATTGGAGAGATACGCCGAGCCGACGTACCAAAGGCGCGGGCCGATCTCGTAGCGGTTGGTCTCAGGATCGCGCCGCAGAAACTGCGCCTTTTCAAGCTGGATGATGGTGCGATGCACCGTCGCCCACGGGAGGTTGAGCGCTCGCGTTACCTCCACAACTCTGCTCGGCGAGGCAGCCAGGTATTCCAGCACGGCGAAGGAGCGCACCATTCCTCGAAGCGGACTGTCCTTCAGAGCCGAGGGGGTAGATTTTTTGGCCTTCTGGGTGGATTTCGCCGCACGGCCCGAACCGGCCGTGGATTTTTTGGTTGTCATATGCCGCGTTCCAAGTGGGAGGACCGCACTGTCATAGGCCAAGAGATCTATCCGCTCAACGGATGCGATACTAATAGTTCGAATAACCGGGTGAGGCACGTGCCATGACGGGTCCATTGTGGGCAATGTCAGCGCGGGCCGCTGTTCATGGGCTTGTTCGAGGGGACTTCTTGCCGCGGGAGTTGCTTGCCGTGGTGCGCAAGCGCGTCGAGGAGGTCAATCCCAAAGTCAATGCGCTTCCGACACTCTGCTTCGAGCGTGCGGAGCGGGCCGCGGCAGAGCTCGAATCCAGGCCGGTGCTGAAACGCGGCCGGTTTGCCGGTCTGCCGTGGCCGATCAAGGACTCCTACGATGTGGCGGGCGTCCGGACGACCTATGGCTCCTTGGCGTATGCCGATCACATCGCGGAAACGTCAGACTACGCGGTGGAGGCGATCGAGGCGGCAGGCGGCATCGTGTACGCCAAATCGAACACGCCCGAGTTCGAAGCCGGCGCCAACACCTTCAACGAGGTGTTCGGACGGACTTTGAACCCCTTCGACCCCACGCGTTCAGCAGGCGGCTCATCCGGAGGCGCGGCGGTGGCCGTCGCTACCGGCATGGCGTTTCTGGCGCAGGGATCGGATTTTGCCTGCTCGCTTCGCTATCCGGCGGCATTCTGCAACGTGGTGGGGCTTCGGCCCACGGCAGGGCTGGTCCCGCAAGGACCGAATGCGCTGCCGTTCCAGGTGCTTTCCGTCGTCGGTCCCATCGCACGTAGCGTCGCAGACGCCGCTTTTGCGCTTGATGGCATGGTGCGCTTCGATGCGCGCGATCCGCTGACCCGATCCCGTGACGGTGGGTCTTATCTCACTGCCGCGCTGGCGCCGCGCCGACCACGCCGCGCTGCTTTCAGCATCGATCTCGGTATTGCGAAGGTCGATCCGGAGGTGCGCGCGATTGTTACGCGGGCTGTTGAGCGTCTTGCGAGTGAGGGGCTCAGAGTCGAGGAGGCGCATCCGGATCTGAGCGGGGCCGATCGCGCGTTCCGTCCGCTGCGGGCTTTTCAGTTCGCCGCGCTGAGACGCGATGCACTGGCGCGTGTTCGCAGCAAACTCAAGCCCGAGGTGGTGTGGAATATCGAGGAGGGGCTCAAGCTCACCGCTGCGGATCTCGCGGCGGCGGAAGAGGAACGGGTGCGGTTGCGCCAGTCTATGCTCGCTTTTCTCGAAACGCGTTGTACGGTGATTACGCCCACTGCGCCTGTTGCGCCGTTTCCCGTTGAGCAGCGATACGTCGACGAGATAGATGGACACAAGCTCTCGACTTACCTCGATTGGCTTGTGCTTGGCTATGCTGCTACGGTCTGCGGCTGTCCCGCTATATCGATTCCTTGCGGGCGGACGGCATCCGGCTTGCCTATTGGATTGCAGATCGTGGGCAGGCCCTATGGCGAAACGGAGCTGTTGCAGACGGCGGCCTGGTGCGAGGCGGTGCTGGGCTCTGCGCTTTCCGCTCCCGTCGATCCGGTAACCCTGGCATAAGGCCCTCCGATCCTGCAACGCCTCGAACCCCTGCTATTGTTGTTTGCATCCGGCGCCTGCATCGGCCTGATTTTTCCGTTCGGTAAAATCGCGGTCGACCTGGGTTTGTCGCCGCTCGTCTACGCGGGAACCTCGGCTGCGGGTGCGAGCGCGGTTCTTGCGGTTGTTTGCAGGATCTTGGGTAAACCCATTGTTTTGGACGCCTCGACGCTTGTGTATGCGGCTATCGCCGGACCGCTTACGTTCGCGATACCGTTTGCAACGATGCTCCTGGTCATTCCCCATCTCGGCTCGGCTATTCCCGCCATCCTGCAATCCCTCACGCCCATTCTCACGCTTGGTCTCGTCGCCGCGTTGGGTGTCGAGCGGCCGAATCTGCTTCGCGTTGCCGGTTTGCTGATCGGTCTTGCGGGTACGATGGTCATTCTCATTGAGCGCAACAGCGACAGTGCGCAAAATCAGGCCCATCTCGGCTGGTATCTCCTGGCGCTCGTGACGCCGGCTACACTTGCAGTGGGCAATATTTTCCGCACGACGCATTGGCCCGCCGGTCATGGTCCGTTGCCGCTTGCGATGCTCACGTTGGCGGGCGCAGCCGTCGGCGTCGCGCTGCTCGCAAGTGTGCTGCCACTGCTGGGATTCGCGCCGTCTCTTGCATTGCCATCGACTGTCGGCTTCGCCCTCGTCGCGTTACAAAGTCTCGCCATTGGGATCGGCTATGCATTCTATTTCCGGCTTCAGCAGGTTGGTGGACCCGTTTATCTGAGCCAGATCAGCTATGTGAATACGAGCGTCGGCGTTGCTTTCGCCGTGCTGTTCTTCTCCGAGCGTCTGTCGCTCCATGTCTGGATCGCAGTTGGCCTCATTCTCGCAGGTGTGGCGTTGGTCAATCGCGGCGCTCCGGACGAGGAATGAGACAAGCGAATGATCGTATCCGTGCGTGTGCGTTTTTTTATGCGCAGAACCTGCGACAGAAGCGCAATCTCACTTTTAAATCAGCTTCGGAGATTGACATCAGGCACCGTGCCGGTATCGTAATAACGAATACGATATCCAATATATGGATACAAAAATCAGGCAGCCGCCGCTCAACTTTTGAGCAGTAGAAGCGCTTGAAACGGGAAGGGGAGAGGTCGGTGCAGGTGACTGCGTCGGTCTCGGTGCATCGAAGTCCGGCGTCCCGTGTGTCGCCGGCGCAGGGAAGGCCGTATGAAGCCGCCGCTGTTCGAGTACTCCGCTCCGCGGACCCTACCCGAAGCTATTTCTCTCCTGGCGAACGATCCGGGGGCCATGGTGCTCGCTGGAGGCCAAAGCCTCATCCCGGCGATGAACTTTCGCCTCTCGAGCCCGTCCCGGCTCGTCGACATCCAGCACGTCGACGGGTTGCGCGGCATTGACGTCTCCAATGGGCGGATCGTCGTCAAGGCCATGACGCGTCACCGCGAGCTCGAGCTCAGTGACGCGGCCTTTCAAGCCAACCCGCTCATTCGCGAGACGATTGCGAACGTCGCGCATGTGCCGATACGAAATCGTGGCACGGTGGTCGGCAGTCTGTGTCACGCCGACGCCGCAGCCGAATTGCCTCTGCTTCTGCTTTTGACCGGTGGCGCCGTTGTTGCCGAAGGCCCACAAGGCCGCCGCGAGATCGCAGCGCGCGATTTCTTCACCTTCCACATGACCACGTCGCGTCTGCCGGGCGAGATCATTGTCGAGGCACGCTTTCCCGCGCTGCCTCCGGGCGCGGGCTGGGCATTTCTAGAGTTCACACGCCGGCATGGGGATTACGCGATCGCGTCTGTCGGCGCTATCGTGCGCCGTTTCGGTGGGCGTGCCGAAGTCTCACTGGCAGCCGGCGGCATCTCTTCGCGCCCGATCATCCTCACGGCTGCGCAAGACGTGCTCAACGGCAGCGATCTTTCCGCGGGCAAGCTCGCGGAGGCGGGGAAGGCTGCCGCTCAAGCGGTCACCGCAGCGGACGACATCCATGCCACCGCCGATTATCGCCGTCGCCTTGTTGCGGCGCTGGTCGGGCGAACCGTTTCCAAAGCTCTTTCGCGGGTCAGCTAGGAATCAGAATGCAGCGCAGAAAAATAAAACCCAAGCTACCCACGACCTCGGAGGATCCGAAATCCGAGGTGACGCTCACCATCAACGGCGAAACGGTTACGCGCGAGGTGAGTGTGCGCATGCTGCTTTCGGATTTCCTGCGTCATGAGGTCGGTCTCACAGGTACGCACGTGGGATGCGAGCACGGCGTATGCGGCGCTTGCACGGTTATGATCAATGGTGCGGCTGCTCGCTCGTGTCTGACGCTGGCGGTGCAGGCCTCGGGCGCCACCGTCCGCACCATCGAGTCCGTTGCGGCGGAAGATGGGGCGCTCCATCCCTTGCAGGAAGCGTTTCGCGATTGTCATAGCCTGCAGTGCGGGTACTGCACGCCGGGCTTCATCATGAACATCCTCAGCCACTTCGAGTCCGGGCAGCCCGTGGATCTTTCCGAGGAGGGCATCCGCAATGTGCTGGCGGGCAATCTTTGCCGCTGCACCGGGTACCAGAACATCGTCGCTGCCTACCGGCAGGCGGCTGAGCGGCTCGCGATTCGCTGAGGGAGGGGGACGATGTCTACGCGCGCCTTCGGAAGCCGCATCAAGCGAAACATAGATCCCAAGCTCCTGCGCGGCGAGGGAGCTTTTGTCGACGATATTCCGCTGACCAATCCGCTGCACGCGGCGTTCGTGCGTAGCCCGTTCGCGCGCGCCAAGATCCTTTCGATCGACGTGACGGCTGCCCGGGCCCATCCCGGCGTCGCCGCGGTTTACACGGCCGACAATTCAGGTCCACTTGATTGCGAGTTGCCGCAGCTCATCCCGCATCCGTCGATGACCGACCCGCGCACGCAGCGTCCGCTGGCGCGCGGCGACGTCTACTACGTTGGCCAGCCGGTGGCGATGATCGTCGCCGTCGATCGCTATGCCGCAGAGGATGCGGCCGCGCTGATCGACATCGACTATGAGCCGCTGCCGGTCGAGCTCGATCTCGAGCGGGCGGTTCTCGATGACGCGCCGCTTGTTCACGCGACGCATCCGAAGAACATCGCGGCGGAGTTCCGGCAGATCTGCGGAGATCCTGACACGGCCATTGCGCAGGCGGAGCATGTTACGCGCATTCGCGTGCAGATCGATCGCTCGACCGCGGCCCCGATGGAATGCCGTGCCGTGGCAGCAGTCTTCGATACCACGACAGGCGAGTTGACGGTCTGGGACGGCACGCAAGCGCCGATCTCGGTCCGGGGTGCCCTGGCGTCCATCCTGGATATAGACGAGGACAAGGTGCGTGTCATCGCCCCCGATGTGGGCGGCGGTTTCGGCCAGAAGGTCTATCAGTTCTATCCCGACGAGCTTCTGGTGCCGATGGCGGCGCGGGATTTGGGACGTCCCGTCAAGTTCATCGAAGATCGGCGCGAGAACTTCATCGGCTCGTCGCAAGAGCGCACGCAGATCCACACCATCGAGCTGTTCGCAAAGAAGACCGGCGAAGTGCTGGCTTTGCGCGATACCTTTCTGCACGACACCGGTGCGTTCATTCCCTATGGCATCGCCATTCCGCAGGTGGCTTCGACGTCCATTGCGGGGCCGTACCGCATCAATCACATCGATGTGGAGTTCCGCTCCGTCTATACGCCGACGACGCCCGTGACGCCCTACCGCGGTTGCGGTCGTCCGCAGGCAAACTTCGCCATCGAGAGGGCGATGGATCAGCTTGCGTTGGAGCTCGGCCTCGACCGTTTTGAGGTGCGCCGGCGCAATCTCATCGCTGATCACGAGTTTCCGGTTCTACGTGCAGGCCTGCTCTTCGCCGATGGTCTACCGGTCAGTCTCGATAGCGGACAGTATCATCGTGCGCTCGAGATGGTTTCGGAGGCCATTAGCCCGTCGGGTTTCGCCAGAGAGCAGGAGAAGGCGCGAGCGGAGGGCCGATACATCGGACTTGGACTTGCCTTCTACATTGAGGGGACGGGACTCGGGCCGTACGAAGGCGGCCACGTTCGCGTTCATCCCATCACCGGCAAGGTGTACGTCAACACTGGTTTAACGACGCAAGGCCAAGGACACGACACGATCTTCGCGCAGATCGTTTCCGATCAGCTCGGCGTCGAGGTGGAGGACGTGATCGTCGTCGAAGGCGACACGAAGGCCTATGACTGGGGTGTGGCGACGTTTGCCAGCCGCGCGGCGGTTGTCTCGGGCAACGCCATCCATCAGTCGGCGGCGATCGTTCGCAAGAAGACCATAGAAGCCGCATCAAACATGCTGGAGGTGGATCCCGCAGACATCGAGCTTCGTGGCGGCGCGGCGTGGGTTCGCGGTACCAATCGCAGCGTTTCGCTAGCCGCGATCGCAACGGCGACGAACCCACTGCGCTACGCGTTCAACGAGGCAGCGAAGGCCGCGACCCAGTTCGCTCCGGCGAGCCGGCACGACGGACCATCGTTGCGGCCTGGCGAGCATCCGGGCCTCGAGGCAACCGATTACTACAGCCCGCCGAGCGCGACCTGGGCCTATGGCGTTCACGCCGGAATTGTCGAGGTCGATCCGGAGACATGCGCCGTCAAGGTGCTGCGCTACGTCTGCGTCCATGATTGCGGGAAGATGATCAATCCGACGATCGTCGAGGGGCAGATCATGGGCGGTATCGCGCAGGGTTTTGGAGGTGCGCTCTACGAGCACATCGATTTTGATGCCGAGGGCAATCCGATCAACGCCAGCTTCGTCGATTTCCTCGTGCCGTACGCGACCGAAGTGCCGCCGGTCGAGATCCTGCATCTCGAGACGCCGTCGCCGCTCAATCCGCTTGGGGTCAAGGGCGTGGGTGAAGCGGGCTGCATTCCAGTGGGTGCAGTCGTGGCGTCGGCGATCGAGGACGCGCTGCGTCCGCTGGGTGCGGCGCCATTCCGGCACGTGCCGATCACACCGAGCATGATTCACGTCGCACTCACTGCGGCTTGAGAGGGGAAAGGGCAACGCGACGAAGACTCCGCGTTGAACGGAGCCCAGCGGGACTAAGACGACGATCACTAGCCGCCGCAAGGCGGGCAGCATCAGACGAGGGAATACAATTATGTTCTCAGGGTTATCGAAATCACTGGCCACAGCACTGCTCGGCACACTTGTCCTGGCATCGCCCAGCGTGGCTGCTTTCAAGCTCAAGGGCGAGCCCAAGCCTGCCTTGATCATCTTCTCGCAGAAGAATGATGGCGGCTGGTCGCAATCGCTGGACGAAGCGCGTCAGCGGATGGAGAAGAGCATGGGGATCAAGATCCCCGTGGTCGAGAATGTGCCGGAGAATGCGACTGCAATCCGTCCGGCCGTCGAACTGTTCATTCAGCGCGGATTCAACGTCATCATCGGCTCGGCGTTCGGCTACTCCGACACCTTCAAGGAGCTGGCCGATAAGTATCCCGACGTCGCGTTCCTCAATCCGGCCGGCACCACGAATGGCCCCAACCTCCAGAGCTTCTACGGCCGTACATACGAGAGCCACTATCTGTGCGGCATGGCCGCCGGGGCGGCATCGAAGGACGGCAAGATCGGCTTCGTCGCGGCGAACCCCTTCGGTCTCGTCAACTGGACCGTGAATGCCTATGCGCTCGGGGCGCGCCAGATGAATCCAAAGGCCACGGTGACGGTTATTTTCACCGGCGCCTGGAACGATCCCGTCAAAGAGCGCGCTGCGGCGGAGGCTCTGATCGAGCAGGGCATCGATGTTATTGGTCAACACGTCGATACGCCCGCCACGCAGATCGTGGCGCAGGAGAAGGGTGTCTACGGCACGGGTCATCATCGTGATCTGACGGAATTCGCGCCCAAGGCCGTGCAGTGCTCGTCCGCCTGGGTGTGGGACCGTTACCTCGAGCCCGAGATCAAGCAGATCGCGTCGGGCTCCTGGGAGACGCAGCCGTACGGCGCGTTTCTCTCCATCAACGAGGGCGGCGCCGATATCGCGTGCTGCGGCTCGGCCGTGTCGGCGGAAGCCAAGGAGAAGATCATGGCGGCCCGTCAGGAGATCATCGACGGCAAGCTGAAGATCTATGCCGGTCCGCTCAAGGATCGCGACGGCACCGAGCGCGTGGCCGCTGGGCAGGTCCTCGGAGACGCCGATCTCTGGAAGATGGACTGGTTCGTCGACGGCGTGATCAGCCAGAAATAAGGTGTCGCGGCGTATCGATGACGTCTGCACTCAGACTGACTGATATCTCGAAGTCCTTCGATGGCTTCAAGGCTCTGTCGGGCGCGTCCTTCGTGGTCGCGCCCGGCGAGGTTCATGCTTTGCTCGGCGAGAACGGTGCCGGCAAGTCGACTCTGATGAATGTCGCCTGCGGGCTTTATCGCCCCGACGAAGGAAACATTCTCATTCACGGTCGAGAGGCTTTCATCAGCGGCCCTCTCGAGGCACGGCAGATGGGCATCGGAATGGTTCACCAGCACTACAAGCTGGTGAAGACGTTCAATGCCGTTGAGAATATTTTGTTGGCCTGCGGAGCCGCTCGGTATGGACAGGGGCTTGTCGATATCGAGACCGCGATCCGTCGCACTTGCGAGGCCGTGGGCTTCGACGTCGATCTTACGCGTCCCGTCGGAAGCCTGTCGGTTGCCGAGCAGCAGCGTGTCGAAATTCTCAAGGTGCTCGTCGACGGTGCGAAGATCCTGATTCTGGACGAGCCGACGGCCGTTCTGACCGACAAAGAGGGTGAGGCGTTGCTTCGGATGATCCGGCAGCTCGCCGACAATGGTGCGGCCGTGGTTCTCGTCACGCACAAGCTCGGTGAGGTGAAGGGGTATGCCGATCAGGTCACGGTTATGCGTGGCGGACGCACGGTGGCGACCGCCAAGCCCTCCGAGCTTTCGATTGTCGATCTGACTAGCATGGTGGTCGGTGCTACGATTCCTCAAAACCGCGTTCCGGCCGCGGCGCCGGGCGAGCCGGTGCTGACGGTTTCGAGTCTTTCCGGCTGTCGCGCGGATGGCCTCAAGGCGCTCGACAATGCCAGCCTTACAGTGCGGAGCGGAGAAATCTATTCGATCGCGGGCGTTGGCGGAAACGGACAGACGGAATTTGCGGAGATCCTGATGGGCGTCCGTGCGCCGCTATCCGGCCGCGTCGAGATTGCGGGCGTGGGGGGCGTTGTTGCCGATGGTCCCAAGCGCCGTCGCGATCTCGGGCTGGTGTCGATCCCTGCCGATCGTCACGCATACGGTCTCGCAGGTGATCTCTCGATCGCTGATAACTACGCGGTCACCGGCGTGCTTTCTGGCCGCTTCGGCGGTTGGCTCAGGGTAGAGAGCGGAAAGATCGACGTTGAAGCCGCGGATGCCGTGGGCGCATTCGATGTCCAGGGTGTGCGCAGCCTGCGCCAGAAGGCTGCTCTCCTGTCGGGTGGAAACGCGCAGAAGCTGGTTATCGCCCGCGAGTTTTCGCAGGCGCCCAAGATCGTGCTGGCGCACAGCCCGAGCCGCGGGCTCGATGTGCGCGCCGCCAGCGAGGTGCATCGGCGTTTGCGGGAAGCGCGTGACGCGGGTGCGGGCGTGCTGCTCATCAGCGAGGATCTCGACGAGATCATGCTGCTTTCCGATCGCATCGGAGTGATGAGCCGAGGCCGCATCGTGGGCGAGTTCACGGCGCCCGCAGATCGCCAGGCGATCGGAGCGGCGATGGTGCACCATGGCTGATTACCTGCGGCCGTTGCCGCCCAAGCGGATCAATATCGAGCTTCGCCAGAATGCATCTCCACTGCTTCAGGCGGCGATCATTGCTGGCGGTCTAGGCATAGGTCTCGCCATTGCGACGCTGATTCTTATGGCCTCAGGCGTCGGTCCCGGCGATCTCGTCAACGAGTTTGTCGTTGCGATTTTCTCGAGCCCGCAGAGCCTTTCGGCCGTGCTGGTTCAGGCCGCGCCGCTGCTCATTGTGGGATTGAGCGCAGCGGTGGCGTTTCGGGTGCGCTTCTGGAACATCGGCATCGAAGGACAGATGATTCTCGGCTCGATCGCTGCGACGGCGATCGCTATCAACGACATCGGCCCGCCATCCATCCGGCTGCTCCTTATGGGGCTCGCCGCAGCGGCGGCCGGAATGGCTTGGATCGTGGTGCCGACGTTGCTGCGCATCCGGCTTGGCATCAACGAGATCATTTCGACGCTGCTGCTCAACTACGTGGCTTTCAACTTTCTCTTGCACTTGCTCTATGGCGCGTGGCGCGATCCCAAGAGCAGCTTTCCAAACTCCGAGCAATTCGGTACGGCGGAGCGCCTCGGTCTCGTCGGCTGGGAGAACCTGACCTACGCGCTGCCGCTAGCGCTCGTTCTCGCGCTGCTGGCGTGGTGGCTGCTCAACCTCAGCCGTTTCGGGTTCTTCACGCGCGTCGTGCATGCCAATCCGCGCATGGCGGCGGCGGCAGGATTGCCGGTGACAGCGGTCATCCTGATTTCAGCGATGCTGTCGGGCGCGCTCTCGGGGCTTGCGGGCTTTGCCATCAGCGCGGGCGTCGAATACCGGCTCACTCAATCCTATTTCGTCGGCTACGGGTTCTCCGGCATCCTGATCGGCTTCCTGGCCCGCAACAATCCGATCGCGGCGATCATCGTCGCGTTGCTTGTCGCCGTGCTCTTTGTCGGTGGCCAGAGCCTGCAAGTCTTCTATCAGATCCCGGGGTCGATGGTGCAACTCGTGCAGGCGATCATCGTGATCTGCGTTGCGTCATCGGATTTCTTCGTGCGCCATCGCTTGCGGCTCTTGAGATAGGGGGAGGCGGTGGACTTCTTCATCAACTGGATGGCCAATGTGCCGCCGTTCGCGGTTCCGTTCGCTTTGGCCGCGCTTGGCCTCATCGTCACGGAGAAGTCGGGTGTGCTGTCGCTCGGCGCGGAAGGCTATTTGCTGGTCGGCGCCATGGCGGGTGTCGGCTGCACGTTGACGCTCGGCGGCTATCCGCTTCTCGCCATAGTCGTGGCCGCGCTCGCCACCGCCGTCTTTTCGATGATCTTTGCCGCGATGGTGGTGAGCCTGCGCGTCAACCAGGTCATTGCGGGCCTTGCCATGGTGTTCCTGGCGCAGGGGCTCACCGGCCTTATCGCGACGCAGCAGGGATGGACCAACCAGCCCGTTGCCGGGCTTGCGCCGGTTCCGCTCGGTCCGCTCTCCGATATTCCTGTCCTGGGGCCGCTTCTCTTCGATCACGATGCCGTCGTTTATCTCACCGGTCCGATTTTTGCGTTCGTCGCGTTCGTTCTCACGCGCTCGATGGTCGGTCTCAGGCTGCGTGCCGTGGGTGACGGACCCGATGCAGCAGACGCGGCGGGTATCAACGTTGCGCTTTACCGCTATCTCGCCATTGCGGCCGGTGCGGCGCTGGTTGGACTGGCCGGCGGCTACTTGTCGGTCGGTGTCGCGAGAATCTGGGTCGACGGCATGGCCGGCGGCCGCGGCTGGATTGCGATCGCACTCGTCATCTTTGCGCGCTGGCACCCATGGCGCGCGCTCGCAGGCGCTCTTCTCTTCGGCAGCATCGAAGCGCTAATTCCGCGCATTGCTGCGGTCGGACTGCAAGTGCCGCAATACTTCGTTCTGATGGCGCCCTATCTGGCAACGCTCGCCGTCATGATCTGGACCAGCCTGCGCCCGGGCGGCCGCTTGCACGAGCCACAGGCGCTTGGTCAGGCGCATTTGCGCGAAGAACGACGCTAGAGAGGCGAACGAGACGCGTCCATGCCGCTCGACAATCTGGAATGCTGTTGCGCTGGAAGCGCAGAATGCAATCCGCAACGGACGCAATCGGTCGGTTCGATATAGAAAAGGATCACCTCATTTCGATATCAAGCTGCCATGCGGGAGCGGCCTTGATTGAGTGGCGTAAGCAACTTGGGTTCGACGATGGGGACATCGCACGCATTCGCAGCCCGATCGGGCTTGTTCCTGGCGCCAAGTCGCGCCCGACGCTTGCGATCGGAATCCTGGCGGAGTTCGCTTCGGAGGCTAAGCAGGCTGGGCTCATCGATTGAGGCGAATGGTCGATTGCACCCGCCGATGGTCGTCTTAGGGCTCAGGTCTCCGTTCGCGCGTAGATCTTGTCGGCAGCCAATGGCGTTGCGAAGAAGCGCCTGCCTGTCGCGTCGCGAATGGCATTGGCGAGGGCTGCTGCCACGGGATTGAACGGGCTCTCGCTCATCGACTTGGCGCCGAGTGGTCCGAGCGCGTCGCTGGTGTCGGCAAACAATACTTCAGTTCGGGGAATGTCGGCGAATGCGGGGATGTGATAGCCGCGCAGCGTATTCGTCGTCACCCGGCCGCTCTCGTCGATATCGACGTGCTCGTACAGGGCGGCGCCGATGGCCTGAGCGACACCGCCTTCGATCTGGCCGCGGCATTGCATCGGGTTGATGACGGTGCCTGCGTCGGCGGCGTGCACGCTTTTGAGGATGCGAACAACGCCGGTCACACGGTGAACGGCGACCTTGAATGCCTGGACGTTGAATGTCACCGAGCGCGGGCTTCCCCCGTCTTGACCTCTCGCCGAAATGCCGCTCTCCCGTGCGATCTCCTCGAGCGATATGCGCGCGTTTCCCGATATGACGGCGTCTGCAACGAGCGTGCAGCTCTGCTCGGGTACTTTCATCAGAGCGGCTGCCCGCGCGATAACGCGTGCTTTCAGAAGAGTCGCGGCTGCGAACGTGGCCTTTCCGGCCACGACCGTGCCTGTCGATCCGAAGGCGCCCGTATCATAGCCTGATTTGTCCGTGTCCGATTGGACGACGCGGATCCGGCCGACATCTGTGTTCAGCGCGGTGGCCGCGAGCTGTGCGTGGACTGTCGTCGTGCCGTTTCCGAATTCGGCAGTTCCGGTTGCGATCTCGTAAGCTCCATCGGCCACCAAACGGGCTTCGACATTGGCGTGATGGCCGCGCGGTGGAATGGTGTCGAGCATGCCGATGGCCATGCCCTCACCCGTTTGCCATTTGCTGGGATCTACCGTGGGGCCAGGGTCGCGCGCGAGCGCGCGCTCGGCCAGGTCGAGGCATTGATCGAGGCCGTAGCTTCCGAATTCCACGTCATGGGGATGCTCGTTATACGCAAGCATCCGGTCTCCGGGCTGCACGACATTGCGCCGGCGCATCTCGAACGGATCGATTGCAAGCGTACGGGCGAGCTCGTCGATGGCGGATTCGATTGCGAAGTTGATCTGGCTCAGGCCGTAACCGCGGAAGGCGCCGGATGGCACCGCGTTCGTATAGACGGCGTAGCCGGTGATGCGCTTGTTTGGGCATTTGTAGAGGGCTACGGATTCATTGCAGCCGTGGAACAGGACGCCGGGGGCATGGTTGCCGTAGGCTCCGGTGTTGGAGACGACGTCCATTTCAATCGCCGTTAGTGCGCCGTCTTTCTTGGCTCCGAGCCGGATCCGGACCTGCATGGGGTGGCGCGTGGTGGCGCCGATGAACTGCTCCTCGCGTGTGAATTCGAGCTTGACCGGGCGTTTTAAACGCAACGCGGCAAGCGTCGTGATGTCCTCGGTCAGAAGCTCCTGCTTGCCGCCGAACCCACCGCCCACCCGGGCGCAGATCACCCTGATGCGGTTTGGATCGAGGCCGAACAGGGTCGCGAGGCGACGGCGTGCCAGGAAAGGGACCTGGGAGCTTGTGCGTACGTTGAGCCGCCCGTCGTCGTCGACCCAGGCGAGGGACGCGTGTGTCTCGAGGTGTGTGTGCTGGACGCGCTGGCTCTCGTAGACGCCCTCGTGAATGGAATCCGCGGCGGCGAAGCCGGCATCCGAATCTCCGATATCGCCGTGCAGCTCCGCTACGATGTTTCGATGCGGCTGCGTGGCCGTCTTCCGCGGATCGTTGTGTAACAGCGGCGCTCCCGGCTGCATGGCGGCGAGCGGGTCGAATATGGCGGGCAGGAGCTCGTAGGTCACATCCAGCTTGCGGCAGGCTTCTTCGGCAGCGGCTTCGGTGTCCGCAACGACGGCGGCGATGCGCTGGCCTATGAATCGCACGATGGAATCGAGGACGAGCGTGTCGGGCGGGTCGTCGGAATCGAGCTCGTGAAGGCCGCTCGAGAACAGAACGGGGGGCGCGTCCTCGTGCGTGAGGATGAGGTGCACCCCCGGCACAGCAAGTGCTGCGGATTTGTCGATCGCGACGATGCGTGCGTGGGCGTACGGAGAGCGTAGCAGCTTGAGGTGAAGGACACCCGTCATGTCGGTGTCGAGCGTGTAGGGCTCTCGCCCCGTCACGATGCGGCAGCTCGCGGGGGCCATGAGGTTGTGGCCGACAGCGTCCCCCGGCGCAGACGCTTCCGTATGCCGGATGCCGCAGATGGCATCCTCGATGGCGCGATAGCCTGTGCAACGGCAGAGATTGCCCTTCAGCGCGGCGGGCAGGTCATCCAGTTGTGACGCCGTCAGCTTGTCGACGGTCATGATCATGCCTGCGGTGCAAAAGCCGCATTGGAAGCCCTGCGCCTCGACGAACTTCTGCTGTACCGGAGAGAGCGTTTCGCCGTCTGCCAGGCCTTCGATCGTGGTGACGGACCGCCCGACTGCGCGGTGAGCCGGGTAGAGACAGCTGTGTACCGGCATGCCATCGACATGCACCGTGCAGGCGCCGCAATCACCGGCGTCACACCCTTTCTTGACGCCGAAAAAACCGTTCTCGCGCAGAAATGTCCTGAGGCATTGCTCGGCGCGCGGATGTTTCGAGACCGGCCGGCCGTTGACGTGGATGGTCATATCTCTGGGCTGTCTGCCAATTCCTGGCGAATCTCTTCGCCCAAGTGGACTGTCAGGTGTCGCCTCCAATGGGGCGCGCCGTGTATGTCGTCGTGATAGAGCGAGTCCGGGATTGCTGCGTCTATTCCCCGGCGAAGCGTGCTCGCATCGGGTATGCCTTCGAACTCGATCCGGATGGGACGTACGGTCGATGCCGTAACCGTCAGAACGAAATTGCCTGTGGGGGAGAGTGTTCCGATCAGGAGTGCGGCGGAGCGCCCGCGTGGGGTCAAAGAGACCTGGCGGAATGCCGCGCGCTGCTCGAGAGCTGCAACCGGAATGTCGATTGAGCGCAGCAGGTCCCCTTGCTTCAGCACGTTGTTGCTGTTGCCGGTCACGAATTCCGCGACGGGGACGTAGCGCGTGATCCCATCGGCCGTCCAAATGATGCATGTTGCGTCGAGCGCAGCCGCGAGAGATGTCATCGCGCCCGCAGGTAGCGATAGGCAAATGTTGCCGCCGACGGTGGCCATATTCCAGATCTTGAATGAGGCAAGCAGCGCATCACAGCACCGGTCGATCAGGTGGCCTGCCGCCCAATCGGCAGGGCGAGGCCACGCCTTTAAATCGCGAATCTTGCAAGTTGCCGCGATTTTGAAGCTCGATTCATCCAGCTCGATCGGGGGCCAATCGAAACCGTCGAGGTCTATCAGCCGACGAAGCGTCGGCTGAGGCTCAGAATAGAGCCAAGTTCCACCCCCCAGCCAAGCGTCACCGTCCCGCCAGCTTGTGCGGGCGGCGGCAGGATCAACCACGATTTCGGTGATGGCGTTCAAATCCAAGCGTCAAGCTCCGGCGCCGCGAAGGGACGCGGATGGGTTCCGACACGGTTCATGACATGGGGTGAGAGGGAAATGCTGCCGTCCGGTGCGGCCTCAATCCGAGTGCCTCTAGCGTGACGGCTGCGATAAGAGTCGATGTCAGCACAATCAGGCTCGGCAGCCACCACGACCATAGTTCCCTCAATCGTCGACGGGGCGGCATGCCTCGAACTTTCGATGCGCCGTCCCCTGAGAGAGACAGAGAACCGGCGCAAGCGCGGCCTCTCACTATGAGAAGAGGTGCAAGTGATGTGCCAGTGTTTGACCGATCATTAAAGTCGTGCAGGCTGAGCATTCCGCATTCATATTTCTCATGCAGATGCTGCATTTGTAGGACGCAATAGTGAGGCCGCAGCGTGCGATAGAGCTCGCTTCCTTGCTCAAAAACGCCGCAGATGAGAGGACGGTTGCCGAGCTTATAGGCTACCTGTGTGCTTCAGTGCACCTGAGCCAGCGCTCATTGGATGTCGTCCGGTCCGATATCGAGCTCCACTTCACTCCCAGCGGCGAAAGTGTGCTCTTCGAGGTTGTTTCCTTTCCCGTCGCGGTCGACGACGAGGAAATCCTGCCAGGGCGCAAGGATCAGGACTGGATAGTGCCAGATGCCTCGCGCGTAGTTCACGCCCTGATCGCCACGCGCGCGAAAGCAACGCAATGTTGCGAGATCCGGCGCGTCACCTCCTTCGGCCACAACGATGAGCCATTCGCTCGGGTTTAACGGAAAGAACGCCTGGCTGCCGAGCGGGTGACGCTCGAGCATCGTGATCTTGATCGGCATCGGCCGCTGGATGGCTCGAAACAGCGACACGATCGGTCTGCCGCGGCCGCGCGAGACATTCACGCGGGCCAGTGCATGAAATCGCGTCGCGAAACCCTCGTTGATCAGCCGCGTCTCGGCGCCCTCGATCTCGATCACCTCGCCGAACGGCTCGAAAGCGGATTTGCTTAGCGGCTCGATGGCAAGCGGCATGGGGCCGTCCTTAAGCGAGCTTGCCGAACAAGCGCAGGCGCGAGACGCCGCCATCGGGAAAGATGTTGAGGCGCAGGTGCGTTATGGGACCTAGATCGGCAACGAGCTTGCCGCCGAAAGTATGGACGCTGTCGGCTTTGAGCTTCTGGGGCGGCAGAAGCTCGTCCCAGAACATGGCCTGCGTTACGAGCGACTGGTGGGTTCCCTGCTCGATGTATGCCGCCTGGAGCGAGCATTTGTCGGGATAGTTGCCCTTGAAGTAGGCAGTGTCGACCTCGATGCGATGAATAGTGCCTGGTGCGCCAAGGGCGATGATGATCCAGTCGTTGCCCGGCTCGCGGCGCCGCCTTGTCTCCCAGCCGTCACCCATGTTGCGGCCGCGTCCTTCCGACAGCAGTGCGGATACGTTGCCATAGTGCGCGTCGTTGTAAGCGATGATGCGGCCGCCGTTCTTCAACGCGGAGAGCTCGATCTCGCTTTCTCGCTCCTCGGCACTCCACTCCCGCTTTGGGATCCCGTGCACGCGAAGCCGTGCTATGCCGCCGTCCGGATAGATCTGCAACTTGAGCCAGTTCACCACGTCGAGATCGGCCACGGAAATATAGTGGTGAACATCCCCTGCGAGTGCCGTCGTGCGGACGAGCGGCCGCCAGCGAGCTTCCGGCCCCGGCGTGCTTTCGCTGAAAAGCCCTTCGAGCGACGCAGCAGGGGGGAAATTGCCGGTGAAGTGGGACGTGTCGATGTCCACGCCTTTTACGATCCCGCTGACGCCCATCTTGATCAGACACCAATCGTTGCCGGTCGTGCGGCGCCGGCGCGTCTCCCATCCGTCCATCCACTTGCCGTGCGCATCGTACCGATCGGGAACGAATACGGCGGGTGCATCCTCGATCAATCGTTCCTTCGGCGCGAAGAACTCGTCCGATGCCTCGACGACCTCCGTCCCAAGATGTGGCGAGGCGAGATTGACATAGTCGTAGATGAAGTCCGGAACGTCGGGATGACGCTTCATTCTTGGGAAGCCTTGATTTTGTTGATGCGTATGCGTGCGATCTTATGCACCTCGTCGAGCGCGGTGCGGAACTCGATTTCCTCGGTGTTCCTGATGCGCGTCTCGAACGCTTCGAGAATATCCGACCGTGTGAGGCCTGTGACCGCGACAATGAAGGGAAATCCGAACCGAACGCGGTAGTTATCGTTGAGCTGTTGGAAGCGTGCGAACTCCTCTGGCGTGCATTGGTCGAGGCTGGCGGAGGTCTGCTCGGAGCGCGAACTTTCCGTCAGGTCGGATGCGATGCCGGTTCTGCTCGCAAGCTCCGGATGAAGCCGAAGCAACTCGAGCTGGCGGGTGCGGCCGCTCGCTTCCACGACGGCCGCCATGCGCTCGGCAATCGCATCCGCGGTTTCGCTTTTCAGTGGCAGTCCTTCGCGCAGCACTATCTCTGCGACCCAGGCGGAATGCTCGTAGACGGCTCCATAGATTTCGAGGTCTTTGGCTTGCGCGAGCGTTTGCTGTGAAGCGTCGTTGTCGTTCATGAGTGTTCTCGTCTGCATCGAAGATGCGCGCACCGGACACGCAAGATACTGCGGACGCGGGTTCGCATATTGCTGAAATCTGCGGCATCGCCCCAACCATTGTGCTGTTTTTTTGTACGCACAATCGCGTTGCGCGATCGGACTTTTGGTTCAATCATTAGGGCAAGAAAATATTCCATGCGTCACCACGTTATTCCGTCCGCCAGACACAGGACGAGTTTGCTCAGGACCGATGTTTAACGTTCGTTCAAATCCGAGCAACAGCAAATTCGAGGTCCAGGCCTACGCTCAGGTCCGGGGGAGGGTGGACCAGTGGGACGTCTAACAACGCACATCCTCGACACAGAGCGGGGGCGCCCAGCTTCAGGGGTGGAGATCGACCTCATTGCGTTGCGTGCGGAGGGGCCAACGGTTGTCGGGAGCGCGGTCACGAACGCTGACGGACGGACGGACGCACCGATTCTTGAAGGCGAGGCCTTCGTGCCGGGAGAGTATGAGCTCCATTTCAAAGTCGGGCTGTATCTCGAAGCCGGTGGCCGATCTTTGCCCCAGCCGAAATTCCTAGACACGATCGTCGTTCGGTTCGGTCTCTCGTCGGCGTCTGAGCACTATCACGTGCCTCTTCTGCTCAGCGCCAACGGCTATTCAACGTATCGCGGGAGTTGAGATGGTGAGAGCTCGGCAAAGCGGTGTGGGAGAGCGCCTCGACAGACGTGTCGCGGCGGGCGATGCCGAGCCAGCTCGGAGGGAGAGTATTGACTGACGAAACCGTTCTCACGCTCGAGGGGATTACGAAAGTATTTCCGGGGGTGATCGCCAACGACAACGTCTCGTTCTCGGTAGGTGCGGGAGAGATCCACGCTCTCCTGGGTGAGAATGGGGCGGGAAAATCGACGCTCGTGAAGATGATCTACGGCGTCATGCGGCCGGATGCCGGACACATGACGTTCCGCGGAGAGCCTTATACCCCGGCGAAGCCGTCAGATGCGCGTGCTCGGGGCATCGGAATGGTGTTCCAGCATTTCTGCCTGTTCGAAGCGCTGACGGTGCTGGAGAACATCGCCCTCGGATTGAGTGCGGCGGAAGCGGCGCAGGGCGATCTCAAACAGCGCATCATCGACATTTCGACGGCATATGGACTGCGGGTCGACCCAGAACGGCTCGTCGGTACGCTTTCGGTTGGCGAGAGGCAGCGCATCGAGATCGTGCGTTGCCTGCTTACGGAGCCCAAGCTCCTAATCATGGACGAACCAACGTCGGTTCTGACACCTCAGGAGGTGGCGGTTCTGTTCCAAACGCTGCGGCGTCTGGCTGAGGAAGGTTGCTCGATCCTCTATATCTCGCACAAGCTTGAGGAGATCCGCTCGCTTTGCAGCAGAGCCACTGTTCTGAGGGGCGGCCGACTGGTTGGAAGCTGCGATCCGCGTCAGGAAACGGCGCGTGGTCTTGCGGAGATGATGATCGGAACCACGCTGCAGACGCCGGCACGCGAGAAGGCGAACCCGCAGCAGATCCGGCTCAAGGTGCAGGATCTTACGCTCGAAAGCGAGGAGCAGTTCGGCGTCGCTCTCGAGAGCGTCACGCTCGCCGTGCACGCGGGTGAGATTCTTGGCATCGCAGGCGTGGCCGGAAACGGTCAGATTGAGCTGATGGAGGCCCTGATCGGCGAGCGCCTCGCTGTTCAAGCCAATCAAATTCTGCTCGACGGTGTTCCGATCGGGCACGAGGGGCCGAAAGCGCGGCGGGCCAAGGGGATGTGCTTCGTGCCCGAGGAGCGTCTTGGGCATGCGACCGTGCCGGGCATGTCGCTTTGGGAGAATACGCTGCTCAGCGCCAACGTGCGCAACGAGCTCGCGACGGGCGGCATCATCAGGCTCGAGAACGCCAACAAATTCGCGAGCGATGTCGTCAACGATCTCAAGGTCAAGGCGGCGAGCGTCCGCTCTCCGGCGCGCAGTCTGTCGGGCGGCAATCTGCAAAAGTTCATCATGGGGCGCGAGATCCTGCAGAAACCGGGAGTGTTCATCGCGTCGCAACCCACATGGGGCGTGGACGCAGGTGCGGCAGCCGCGATCCACCGGGTCCTTCTCGATCTAGCCAAGTCGGGAGCGGCGGTCGTCATCATCTCGCAGGACCTTGACGAGTTGTTCACGATCTCGACGCGGATTTCGGTCATCGCCGGCGGGTACCTGTTCCCGTCGCATCCAACGGAGGAGCTGACAGTTGAGTCGCTCGGTCTCGCAATGGGCGGACGCATGAAAGAGATCTCGGCCGCAAAGGAGGCTGCGGCGCATGCTTAAGCTCATTCCGCGGAAAGAACCGTCGAAGGCCATGCTCTATGCGACGCCGTTCGTCGCCGTGGTGCTGACGGTGATTGCCGGGTTCGTGCTTTTCACGATCCTCGGCAAGGATCCTGCACGAGCCATGTGGCTGTTCTTCGTCAAGCCGCTGACGAGCTTCAACAGTCTCGCTGAGCTGCTCGTAAAAGCAACGCCGCTCATTCTGATCGCTGTCGGGCTTGCTATCGGCTTTCGCGCGGGTGTGTGGAACATCGGTGCCGAGGGCCAGTTCACGGTCGGTGCCATCACCGGCGGTTGCGTTGCGCTGGCGGTCTATCCGGACGGCGGCCTGTGGCTGTTGCCGCTGATGAGCCTTGCCGGCGCGATCGGGGGCATGGCGTGGGCGGCGATCCCGGCGTTCCTGAGAACGAGGTTCAACGCCAATGAGATCCTCGTGAGCCTGATGCTCACGTACGTGGCCGTTCTGCTCTTGAGCTTACTTGTGCATGGCGCGCTTCGCGATCCTGACGGCATGAACTTCCCGGAAAGCCGACTGTTTCAGGATTCAGCTCTGCTGCCGCAGCTCATTTCCGGGACGCGCGCGCACGTCGGCTTCCTCGTGGCGTTGGTCGCGGTGATTGCGGCTTACGTCTATCTCGAGCGGCTGCTCGTCGGTTTCCAGGTCAAGGTGTTCGGAGAGGCGCCTCGCGCTGCTCGCTTTGCCGGGTATTCGGAGCGGCGGATCATCTGGTCGTGCTTCATGATCTCGGGAGGCTTGGCGGGACTTGCCGGCCTCTTCGAAGCTGCGGGTCCGGTCGGGCAGCTCGTTCCGTCGCTTCCCGTCGGCTATGGATTTACCGCCATCATCGTCGCGTTTCTCGGACGTTTGCATCCGCTCGGCATTCTGCTCGCAGGGCTTCTGATGGCACTGACTTACATCGGCGGCGAGACTGCGCAGATCGAGATGAGCCTGCCGAGCGCAACCACGAGCGTGTTCCAGGGCATGCTGCTCTTTTTCCTGCTCGCAACTGACGTGCTTGTGAACTTCCGCCTGGTGCGGGTTGAGAAACCTGCGCCTGTTGCTGCGCCCGCTGCATCGGCGGCGCTGCATGGAGCCGAGTAGGGAAAACGCGCCATGGATCTTTTTCTCAGTATTCTGCTCGGTATCGTGATTGCAGCGACGCCGCTCGT
Organism: Hyphomicrobium sp. CS1GBMeth3; assembly: GCF_900117455.1. Lineage (NCBI taxonomy): Bacteria > Pseudomonadati > Pseudomonadota > Alphaproteobacteria > Hyphomicrobiales > Hyphomicrobiaceae > Hyphomicrobium > Hyphomicrobium sp. CS1GBMeth3. The sequence continues at coordinate 674,320 of NZ_FPHO01000003.1, read as the reverse complement.
GTTCGCTTCCATTGGGGAGCTCGTCGCGGAACGATCAGGGGTCCTGAACCTTGGTGTCGAGGGCATGATGGTGATCGGGGCGATCGCCGCCTTTGCCGCGACCTACGCAACGGGGAGCTACTTTCTCGGCGGTATTGCCGGGGCATTGGCAGGGGCCGCGATGGGCGGGCTTTTCGGCGTTCTGACGCTGACGCTGATGTCGAACCAGGTGGCGACGGGGTTGGCGCTCACGATGTTCGGCCTCGGTCTTTCGGCACTGATCGGCCAATCCTATTCCGGCATCTCACTCGGTCAGTTTCCGAAAGTCGATATCCCGGTTCTGACCGATCTGCCGTTCATCGGCCCGCTCCTGTTCGGGCAAGATGCGTTCGTCTATCTCTCCATCGCGCTTGTTCTCGGTGTGGCATGGTTTCTCACGAAGTCCCGCGGGGGTCTCATCCTGCGGGCGATCGGCGAGAATCACGATGCAGCCCATGCCATCGGATATTCGGTGATTGGCATTCGTTATCTCGCCGTCATGTTCGGTGGCGCCTGCGCAGGGCTTGGCGGCGCTTATCTGTCTCTGGTGCAGACGCCGCTCTGGGTCGAGAAGATGACGGCCGGGCGCGGCTGGATTGCGCTCGCGCTCGTGGTCTTCGCGTCGTGGAGGCCGCTGCGCCTGTTGGCGGGCGCCTATCTCTTTGGCGGCATCACAATCCTGCAGCTTCACAGTCAGGGACTCGGCATCAAGATCGATGCGCAGATCCTTTCGATGCTGCCCTATCTCGCGACCATTCTGGTGCTCGTGATCATCTCGCGCGACCGAATGAAGATGAAGCTCAATGCGCCTGCCTGTCTTGGCAAGGGCTTTTACGCCACGGGCTGAGCGCGACGTCCTAATCCTATCCATCTCAGCAGGGAGCACGGCATGATCATCACCACTCCGTTACGGCTGCTCAAAGCAATGGCCATGGCGCTGGCCATGGTCTTCGTCGCGTCGTTTTCTGCGCGAGCGGACGAACCGCTCAAAGTCGCGTTCGTCTATGTCGGGCCCATCGGGGACCATGGCTGGTCCTATCAGCATCATCAGGGGCTGCTCGCCGTCCAGAAGGAGTTCGGCGACAAGGTCAAGACCACCTACGTCGAGAATGTATCCGAAGGTCCTGATGCAGAGCGCGTCATCGAGCAGCTGGCGACGGCGGGCAACAAGCTCATCTTCACCACGTCGTTCGGCTTCATGAACCCGACGATCAAGGTCGCGTCGCGGCATCCGGATGTGAAGTTCGAGCATGCGACGGGGTTCAAGCGGTCGCCGAACGTATCGACTTACAACGCGCGATTCTACGAGGGGCGCTACGTGGCCGGTATCGTTTCGGCCAAGATGAGCAAGACAGGCACGATTGGGTATATCGCCTCGTTTCCGATTCCGGAGGTCGTGATGGGCATCAATGCCGCTTATCTCGGCGCCAAGTCGGTCAACCCGGATGCGAAGATCAAGGTCATCTGGGTGTCGACCTGGTTTGATCCCGGTAAGGAAGCCGATGCTGCAAAGGCGCTTATCGACCAGGGCGTCGACGTCGTGATGCAGCATACCGATAGCCCCGCTGCGATGAAGCTCGCGGAGGAAAAGGGTGTCTACGCGATCGGTCAAGCCTCGGATATGGCGGCGTTCGGACCTAAGGCACAGCTCACGGCGATCATCGACGACTGGAACTACTACTACATCGCCCGAGTCAAAGCGGTCATGGATGGCACTTGGACGTCCGAAGACACATGGGACGGCATCAAGGAAAAGATGGTTGAGATGGCACCTTACGGGAAAGCGGTTCCCGAGGATGTCGTCAAGCTCGCGATCGAAACGGCGGACGCGATCGCTGCCGGCACGAAGCATCCCTTCGCCGGTCCTTTGAAGAAGCAGGACGGCACGGACTGGCTGAAGGAGGGCGAGACGGCGTCTGACAAGGACCTTTCGTCGATGAACTTCTATGTCGAGGGCGTGGAAGGCAACCTGCCCAAATAAATACGAAGTTGATCAGCGGGGTCCGGCCGCTTGCTGCTGCAGGGCCCCGCTCTCTGTTCTCTGTTGCGGGATTAAAGAGATCCATGCCGGCCGCGCCCGACAAGCTATTCGCCCTACGCGGTCAGACCTTGAGCTTTCGGTCCGATCCGTTTCGTACGCCTCCGGATGCTGCCGTTAGCCATAACCAGGACGGTCTCGTCGTCATTGGTGGTGGAAAGATCGTCGACGTGGGTCCCGCTCAGGAGGTGCTGCCGCGGTATCCGGGCATCGAGGTCGAGAGCCATTCCGACGCAATCATCATGGCCGGCTTTGTCGACTGCCACGTCCACTATCCGCAGCTCCCGGTCATTGCCTCGTACGGCGAGCAGCTGTTGGAGTGGCTCAACAAGTATACGTTTCCGGCCGAGAGCAAGTTCGGTGATTATGCCCACGCGCGGGCGACGGCCGAGACGTTTCTCGACGTCAGCATCGAAAACGGCATCACGACGTCGTCGGTCTATTGCACGACACATCCCGAGTCGGTCGATGCCTTTTTCGAGGCCGCTCATGCGCGCGGTATGTGCATGGCGGCGGGCAAAGTCATGATGGACCGCAACGGGCCGGAAAGTCTCTGCGACACCGCAGAAACGGGGTATCGGGATTCCAAAGCACTGATCGAGCGCTGGCATGGGCAGGGGCGCCTGACCTACACGGTCACGCCGCGCTTTGCGCCGACCTCGACGTCCGCCCAGCTCGAGGCTGCCGGTGCGCTTTGGCGCGAGTTTCCCACCACGCTGATGCAGACGCATATTTCCGAAAGCATCTACGAGATCGAGTGGGTCAAGGAGCTCTATCCGGAGGCACCGGACTACCTGGGAGTATATGAGACTTATGGCTTGATCGGGCGCGGGGCAAACTTCGGGCATGCCATCCATCTGACCGAGCGCGAGATTGCGCGGCTTACCGAGACCGGTTCCGGCATCTCTCATTGCCCGACCTCTAATACCTTCATCGGGTCTGGTCTCTTCGACATGCAGGCTTTGCGCGATTGCGACAACCCTATCCGCGTTGGGATGGCGACCGATGTGGGCGGTGGATCGTCCATGTCCATGTTCTCCACCATCAAGTCCTCGTACGAGATCTGCCAGCTGCAGGGTTACAGCCTGCATCCGGCGAAGGCCTTCTATCTTGCCACGCTCGGCAGCGCCGAGGTGCTCCGCATGGAGGATAGGATAGGCAATCTCGCTCCAGGGTACGACGCTGACATCATCGTGATCGATCTCAAGTCGAAGCCGCTGATCGACTATCGCATGCGCTTTGTCTACGATTTATGGGAGGCCCTTTTCATTCAGATGATCCTCGCAGACGAACGCGCGATCCGGGCGACGTTCGTTGGCGGAAAGAAGCTCCATCAGCGCGCCTCGGCATAACGAGAGACGGGCTGCGAACAGCAGAGGAGACAATTTGTGGACGTCATCTTGTGGGAGTGGCTAAGCTTTTTCGTCCGCTGGACCCACGTCATTGCGGGGATTGCCTGGATCGGCAGCTCTTTCTACTTCGTCCATCTCGACCAGAGCCTCAAGTCGCGCGATGGACTGCCGGAGAAGGCGCACGGCGAGGAGTGGCAAGTCCACGGCGGCGGGTTCTACCACATGGTCAAGTATCTCGAGGCTCCGCCGCAGCTGCCGGAGCACGTCACGTGGTTCAAGTGGGAGGCGTATGCGACTTGGCTCAGCGGCGCGGTGTTGTTGGCGATCATCTATTATTTCGGTGCTGATCTCTACCTGATCGATCGCAGCGTTCTCGATATCAGCCAGTGGCAGGCAATCGCGCTCAGCGTTGCCGGCATTGGGCTTGCCTGGATCGCGTACGACCGGCTCTGCAAGTCGCCCCTCGGAAAGAGCGATCTCCAGCTTGCCATCGCCGGCTTCGTGTTCCTGGTTGCGATGAGTTGGGCCTACACGCTTGTGTTCAGCGGTCGCGGCGCGTTCATGCAAATGGGCGCGGTGATGGGTACGCTCATGGTGGCGAACGTTTTTTTCATCATCATTCCGAACCAGCGGCGCGTGGTTGCGGATCTTGTGGCGGGGCGAACGCCGGACGGTGCGCTCGGAGCGGCCGGCAAGCAGCGCTCTCTGCACAACAACTATCTGACGCTCCCTGTCGTGTTCGTGATGATCGCCAACCATTATCCGCTGGCGTTTGCGACGCGCTATTCGTGGCTCATTCTCGCCCTTGTCATGCTCATGGGCGTTTCGATCAGGCACTTCTACAACACGCGTCACAGAGGACTGCCGTCGCCGTGGTGGACCTGGATTGTGACGGTCCTGTGCGGAGTTGCCGTGGTGGGTCTTTCGAGTGTCGGCCCCAGCGGGAGTTCGGCGCAGACCGCTGCCCCCGTCGAAGTGACAGAGCTGGCGTCGGCCGCGGAAGCCATCATTCAAGGTCGGTGCAGCATGTGCCACGCGGCCGAGCCTTTCTGGCCGGGAATCGGGACACCCCCGAAGGGGGTACGGCTCGATACGGCCCAAGATATTGCTTCTCACGCCGAGGCAATCCGTGTGACGGCGATCCTGACGCATTCCATGCCGCCGGGGAACGTGACGGAAATTACGGCTGAGGAGCGCGCGGCCGTTGCGGCCTGGATCGCGAATTTGAAGTAGGCTGACGACGGGCTCACACTTATCAATCACGCTATGGTGGACATGACCTCCTATCCCCGCGATCTGATCGGCTATGGGCCAACGCCGCCTGTGGTGACTTGGCCGGGCGGTGCGCGCGTCGCTTTACAGTTTGTGCTCAATTACGAGGAGGGAGGCGAGAACTGTATCCTGCATGGAGACGAGGCTTCCGAGGCGTTCCTATCCGAGATCGTCGGGGCGGTGCCGTTCGTCGGCGCCCGTCACATGAGCATGGAGTCTCTGTTCGAGTACGGGTCGCGGGTCGGCGTGTGGCGGATCCTTGATGCGTTTCGCGAGCGAGAGCTTCCGCTCACCGTATTTGCCGTTGCCATGGCACTCGAGCGCAACCCGCGTGTGGCCGAGATCGCGCTTGAGGACGGCCATGAGATCTGCTCTCACGGTCTGCGCTGGATCAACTATCACGGAATCCCTGAGGAGACTGAGCGCGAGCACATGACGCGTGCAATCGCCATTCAAACGGCCATTACGGGCGCGCGGCCGCTCGGTTGGTACACGGGGCGGACCAGCGAGAATACGCGCCGGCTCGTGGCGGAAGAGGGCGGGTTCCTCTACGACGCCGATGACTATAGCGATGAGCTACCGTTCTGGAGTACTCAGGTTTCCGTGCCTCATCTCGTCGTGCCCTATACGCTCGACGCCAACGACATGCGCTTTGCAACGGTGCAAGGCTTTAATACGGGCGACCATTTCTTTGCGTATCTCAAGGATACTTTCGACACGCTCTATGCCGAGGGCGAAACAACGCCACGCATGATGTCCATCGGGCTGCATTGCCGCATCGTTGGTCGGCCGGGGCGGATTGCAGGCCTCAAGCGTTTTCTGGACTACGTTCTCGCGCACGACCGTATATGGGTCGCGCGCCGCATCGATATTGCGCGGGTCTGGCGCGATCAGTTCCCATGGCCGGGACAGCGCTAGAGATCGGCTTTCATCTTCTTGCTTCGCCCGCGAACTGCTTTTGGTCGGGCGCTTTTCTTGGGGAGCACGCCGCCGATAACGACCGCGGTGATGGTATCGAGCGCCCCCTCAAAATCGGTCCGCTCCAGCTGCCGCTTGCCGAGCAGGATCTGCATCTGTGCGGCGAAATCGGCGTACGCTTGCGTCGAAGCCCACATCAGAAAGATCAGGAAGATCGGATCCACGCTAGGCGTGATCTTTCCTTCCTTGATCCAGCGTTCTATGACGGCAGCCTTTTCCTGCAAGAGCGGTCGGGTTGCGCGGCTGATCTGATCGCGGATGTAAGGGGCACCGCTGATAATCTCGGTCGCGAAGATCCGCGAGAGCTGGGGCTTGGAACGAGAGAACTCCATCTTCCGCGCCAGATAAAGCCTCAGGCAATCTTCGGCCGGCTTGTCGGCTTCGATAACTCGAAGGGAATCTGCCCAGATGGCCAGAATGCTGCGCAGCAGCTTTCTGTAAAGCGCCTCCTTGTTGCGGAAGTAGTAATAGATATTCGGTTTTGTGACACCGGCCTTGGCGGCGATCATAGCCGTCGTTGCACCGCGGAACCCATATTTGGCAAAGACGTGTTCGGCGGCTTCGAGAATTTTGCCTTCGGCGTTGGTCGTCGTCGTTACGGAGCGCTCATCTACTTCAACGTAATCTTTGTCGTATTTGTTCGGCTTATCGCGCTCCACGACCTGCCCTCACCCCAAGTTTGTTACCGAGCCGTCCCGGATCGACCCGGTAGCTCCTATACAGCACGCTCCCGTGCCGGGCGATAGACTTGACACGGAGCAAGCACGAGCGGCGGACAAAAAAAGGGCTGCGGGGATGCCGCAGCCCTGAAGGTATGGGAGAAGTCTAAGTGTCGGTGGATGCTTAGAAGCGCCAGACCGCAAGAGCCTGGAACGCGCTCTCGTCGACATCGGTGCCCAGCTTGTTGCGCCAGTACTGATACTCGGTGCCCAGGAAAAAGACGTCCTTCTTGCCGGTGAAGGCATAGCCGGCGTCCCAGCGGAGCTGCGGTTGAGCGAGAATCCAATCCTCATCCTGGGTCCCCGTGTACTCGGCGTGGCCTTCGAAGCTGAAGTATTGGCCGCCGATCTGGAATGGTAGTCCCCATGAGATGTCGAACTGCCAGCCGTCGCCCTGAGTAACATACGGGCCGCTGTCGTCTATGACAGCGGTAACCTGAGTGCGCAGGAAGGCGAAGCCCGGTGCCTTCCAGTCGATATAGGCGCCCGGCAGATAGCTCAGATAGTCTGCGTCGGCGCCATAGTTCAGGCCCAGAACGACGCCGACGTCCTTGATCGGTCCGCCGTACGTCGCGCCCAGGATTTTGGCCGAGCTGAAGTATGCGTAGAACTCGCCGTAGGCATCCTTGTCGTTGAAGCCGTCCGTCGTGTCGTCGTCGATGAAGTCGACGAAGAAGAAGACGTCGCCGAAGCTATAGCCGCTGGCATGCTGCAGCGTGATGATCGGAGTCCAGGCCGTACCGCCCGCGAATGGGCTGTCCAGCTTTCCGTACTGGAATTGAACTTCCGTGGTGCTCCAATCGGCAGCAGAAGCCGTTGCCGAGCCGAGTCCGAACGCGCAGGCCGCGGTCGAAATTCCCAACGCCAGGGCTTTTAGCGAACCGTGGCTTGCAGTCGTCATGTGTAGTCCCCCCGTCCCAGTAGGCTCGCGCAGCGAGCGAAGCAGATCCGTAACCCGGGCAATGCGCCGGCGATGGAGGGAACCTTTGCAGCGCTTGAACGATCGGTCAACGCGTTGAGCGAGCTTGAAAAGTGGTGTCAAAATCGATGTCACTCACTCGACACAACGGTCTTTAAATGAGGCTGTTTTGCCGGGGTGCTGCACATCTTATGAGCATCGCTGCCGTTCTTCTCGACACACACTTATCGTGGAGGGCGCTATCGTTCGGCATTAATAAGCCGGCGTGTGAGCAATTCGTGTTGGGACAGAACAGTCTGCCGAGGAATTGTCACGCATCGTCCGTCAGCGGATATAAGTCTGCCGCCCACAATGGTGGCTGTTGCTCTCACCGGTCCGCAAAGCACAAGCGCCGCCACGGGGTCCCATTGGGCGCCGGCAAATTCGATGGCTCGCATGTCGAAGGCTGCCAGATCCGCGGCCATGCCTAGCGCTAGATGGCCGATATCAGAGCGCCCCAGCACCCGAGCGCCGCCCCGTGTCGCTATCTCGAGGGCTTGACGGGCGGACAACGCTGCTCCGCCTTTGGCAACACGCTGCAGGAGCAGCGCCTGGCGTGCTTCGTTCAACATATGGCCCGAGTCATTCGAGGCAGATCCGTCGACCCCGAGCCCGACAGACACGCCTGCCTGAAGCATCTCGCGGATCGGGGCTATGCCGCTTCCAAGGCGCATGTTCGAGCACGGGCAGTGGGAAACTCCCGTTCGGCTACGGGCGAAAAGATCGATTTCGGAGCCATCAAGCTCGACACAATGAGCGTGCCAGACGTCCGGCCCGCACCATCCGAGTTCCTCGGCATAGCGACCGGGTCGAACGCCGAACATCTCGAGCGAGTAGGCGACATCCTCGGCGTTCTCGGCGAGGTGCGTATGGAGCCTTACGCCGTACTGGCGCGCAAGGATAGCTGCATCGCGCATCAGCTCCCGGCTTACTGAAAAGGGTGAGCAGGGCGCCACTCCGACGCGGATCATCGCAAACGGATTGCAATCGTGGAAGGTCTCGATGACCCGCTGGCAATCGGCGAGGATCGCATCTTCCGATTCAACGAGGCTGTCGGGCGGCAGGCCGCCCTTGGATTCGCCGATGCTCATCGCGCCGCGGGTGGCGTGAAACCTAATACCGACCTCGACCGCCGCCTCGATTTCGTCGTCCAGGCGTGCGCCATTGGGAAATAGATAGAGATGGTCGGAGCTTGTCGTGCAGCCCGTCTCGGCAAGCTCGGCAAGTCCGAGCATGGCGGATACGCGAATGTGCTCCGGGCCCATACGCGCCCAGATCGGATAGAGCGTCTTCAGCCAATCGAACAGAAGCGCGTCCTGTGCCGCTGGCACGGTTCGCGTTAGGTTTTGGTAGAGGTGATGGTGCGTATTCACGAAGCCGGGGACGACGACGTGTCCCGTCATATCGAGCACGACATCGGCCGTCTGCGGCAGGTCCGCCGTTAGGCCGATTTCTTCGATCACGCCGTCGCGCGCGAAGAGTGCGCCTCCCTTGAGTTCCCGTCGGCCGTCGTCCATCGTCACGAGAACGTCGGCGTTCTTCACCAGCAAGGTCGGCATGTTGATGTCCCGCGGTCGGTGGCGGCTTAACGTTAGTGTCCGTGTGCCGCCGGGAAAATGCCCGACATACCAATGAAGCCCGGTGTACGCTTGAAGCGGTCGCACCATCGCCGGATGGCCGGATAGTCGCGCCGGTCGACACCACCCTCTTCGGACAACATAACATGGGGAAAGAGTGCGAGGTCGGCCAGCGATGGATGCTTTCCGTCGACGAGCCAGCTTTCGCCTGTCTGCTCCTGGAACCACAGGTGCTCGTCAATCCGGCGCAACAGATCGTGCGCGAGGGCCCGGCACTTCTCGATATCGGCGTCGACGAACATCGAGTCGTGCAGGCGGGCGAGTCCTGCCGTTCCCTGTAAATCCTGGGCGATGCTCATCCACTGTGACACGCGTCCAAGGCGCGCAGCATCTTGCGTCGGATACCAGGAGCCGACTCGGTCGTGTGCCGCTGCGAGGTAGATGAGGATCCCGCGCCAATCCCACAGCGTCAGAGTGACGGTCTCCAGCACGGGCAAGCGCGCGAACGGGCTTTTAGTGCGAAACGGCGGGCGCTCGTGCTCGCGGCCCGGATAAGCATCGATGGGTTTGATCGTGTGCTCGACCCCGAGAATCGCGAGGTAGAGGCGCACAGCGTAACATTCGGCAGAAAGCTCGTAGTCGTATATCGTCAGCATGTTTTGGGATTTCACAGGTCCAGAACGAGGCGAGGGGATTTCGAGCGCGAGATGCAGGGCGTCATGCAGGTGTTGCTGGCCCGCTCCGCCTTCGACAGATAGACGTCCTGATGGTCCGGCTCGCCTTCGAGAACGGTCGTGAGGCAGGTGCCGCAAGCTCCCTGCTCGCAGGATGTCGGAATGCTGACGCCGTGCTCGCGCAGGACGTCGGTTATGGTTCTGCCAGCCGGGATGGCGACCGTAATTGCCGAGCGGGCAAGCGCGACATCGAAGGTCGAGCTGTCGTTCGTCGCCTGGTCGTTGGCAAAGTACTCGAAGTGGACGGCGTTATCGGGCCAGCCGGCAGCTTCGGCAATATCCCGCGCGGCTCTCAGCATTGGAGCAGGGCCGCAGATATAGACGTGCGCGTCTCCCGTACGGGTTCCGAGCAACTCCGTGATGCGGGCGGCTGTCGCTGCAGCGTCGAGGCCGATGTGCTGTTCAACGTTCTCCGCCAGGGCCGCGAGATCGCTCGCGAACGGAACGTGGGCATCGGTGCGTGCAAAGACGTGCAGCCGAAACCGGCGCCGTTGGGTGCTCAGAGCCTTCGCCATGGCCAACAGCGGCGTCATGCCTATGCCGCCGGCGATCAGGATGTGCTCGTCTGCGCGGCGCGCGGGCGGGAAGTTGTCGCGCGGGGGACTGACGGCGAGCACGTCGCCCTCGCGTACGACGTCGTGCACGGTGGAGGAGCCGCCTGCGGACTGGGGCTCGCGTTTGACGCCAATGATGTAAGCGTCGTGGTCCGATGGGGCGTTCACGAGCGAATACTGGCGCACGAGGCCGTTCGGCAGATGCACGTCGATATGGCTGCCGGGAAAGGCGGATGGCAAGGCGCCTTCAACGGGCACGAGGCGGAGTGCGACGACATCCTCTGCGACCTGCCATTTGCGGTCGAGACGGACGCGAATGACCTCGCCGTGCGCTGCCCGCTCGGCGCCAGGTATCGTCGTCACCTGCGGCGAGAGAGGAATTTCCGCTTCTGTTATCGCGCTGGCCGACAGGTCCGTTGTGGCGGCCTGCTGCTCTACGAGCTGTCGCAGTGCCTCCAAGGCGCAGTTGTGCCGCCGGAGAGTTTCGATCCTCGCGGCCGTATCGACTTGTTCGAGTAGCAAGCCGCGGATCGTCGACGTGGTCGCCGATGTGGGCTGAACGAAGAACAGCGCGGTGGTGGCATGGGGACCAGCCTCGCATGTGATCTTTATGGCCAAGTCTCCGGCACGGGATGCTTCTGCGGTGCTAGGAGTGTCGTCAGACGCGCCAGTCGGGAGAAAGGTGTATTTCTCGAGAGCCTCGATGACCAGGGGAGCCGGTGCGTTGATGGGCATGGCGCGCAGCGCCAATGTTTTGGTTTCATCGGCGTCCGGCAATGGCGGGGCGTCGGACTCGGGATCGAGGCTCGACCAGACCAGCCCGAAGCGTTCGGCCGCGGGATAGACTCGGTTCCGGATGGTTCTTGCTGGCGCATTGGCCGGGTGGGCGGGAATATAGAGGCAGCTCGCCGTGCCAGACGCATAACGCCAACCGTGATACTGGCACTTGAGCTCCGTGCCGAGGTTGAGGCCGATCGACAGGCGGACGCCGCGATGCAGGCATCGGTTCTCCCAGACATTGACGCTGCCGTCGTCGGCGCGCCAGACCGCGAACTCCTGTCCCAGGAGCTGACCCTGGTAGACGTGGTGGGCGGGTAGGTCGGAGCTTGCCGCAACGGGAAACCAGAGCGACTTCAAGTCCTGTGCCGTCATCGTATTTGCGATCCTCAAAGTCTCAGATTCTGGCCGGTATCGTGCCGTAGGTGATGCCCTTCGCCTGCAGCCAGCGGCGATAGGTGATTGCCGATTTGTCGGCGCGGATCGGTGTTTCGGCGCGTGGATCCAAGGGGAGGCATTTCGGGATCTGGTTCTCCAGGATCGGCTTGTCCTGGGCGAAGATCGTCTGCTGGAAATTTCTCAGCCTGGCATCGGAGCTTTCGTCGTCGATCAGCGACAGCAACATGTTGGCGCGGACGTGCTCCTCGTCGAGGGGCTGCAGGAAGAGGGCGATCACGTCCTTGCGCTCCGGTGCGCTGGGGCTCGATTTGTAGAGAACCGAGCAGAACGGATGGGGCACCCGGTAGATGTACTCGACGTCGAGCCCGCCCTCGGCGCTCGCTGCGGCCATGGGCTGGTAGAAGAGGCAGCCGGTTGCCAGCACCTCATCTCGTTCGAGCGACAAGTCGACGTCGTAGTCCTTGACCTCCGTGTGTGGCTCCTCGCCGAGGATGCCGGTGTGGACATAGGGAAAATGCGCCATATCCAGGAAGTTCTCGATCGCGCGCGGCGCGGAGACGTTCACTCCGATGGTGGCAGCATTCAGATTTCTCCGGTCCGACTCGGCATACTCGGGAAGCGGAAACAGATCCCGTTTCGGCTCGCCAAGGCTCGTCCAAACGTAGCCGTAGCGCAGAATGGCGGGTAGAGGCTCGCCGTCGGCGGTTTCGACCCGAACGCCGTCATGCTGTCTCGCGACTGAAATCGGCCGTCCAAAGAGACGCGTGCGGCTTGTTCCCCCGATCGGAAGCTCATCGAATGCTCCGACAACCTGCCATTCGTCACGTTCGGCGGGCGACAATGCTGGGAAATTGGTCATGGCTGTCCTCTTCTGTCGGACGGGCTGGTCTCAGCACGGAATGGCGCCGTAGGTGACGTCCTTGTCCGTGAGCCAGCGCCGGTAGGCGATGGATGACTTGTCTGCCTGGATCGGCGTCTCCGCGCGGGGATTCAGAGGAAGACGCTTCGGGATGTGGTTCTCCAGGATCGGTTTGTCCTGAGCGAAGATGAGCTGCATGAACCAACGCACGGTGCTCGCTTCAATTCCTTTCTTCAGATAGCAGAGCAGGGGATGCGCAATGCAGTGCTCCTCGTCGACCGGCTGGACGAACAGGGCGATAAAATCCATGCGCGCCGTTGGTCTTGTAGAGTGCGACCGTATAGGGCCGGAAAACGCGATAGACGTAGTCAGTCATGATGCCGCCCGACGCATTCGGAGAAGCGATAGGCTGGAAAAGTTTGACGTTCGTTGCGATCAGGCCGTCGTCCAGAAGGTCAACGTCGTAGGGCATGACCTCTGTGTGCGGCTCCTCACCAAGGATGCCGGTATGGACGAACGGCAGGTGACCGAGATCGAGAAAATTCTCAACCGCGCGCAGGCCTGAGACGTTGACGGCCATGGCCCCGCCGGTGATCACGTGGCGGTCTTCCTCGATTGCCTCCGGAATGTGCAGAATATCCGTGTTGGGTGTTCCGAGACAGGCCCAGATCAGGCCGTAGCGCTCTTTGGAATGAACCCTTGCGCCGCCATCTGTTCGGCTGATCTCGGCGGCGCCGGATGAATTTGACCGAACGGTCAAATCGACTCCAAAAAGTTTGGTGCGGTGTTGCTGCGCTTCTCTCAGCCAGGATCGATCGGCAACGACGTGCCAGTCGTCAAGCAACACCGGTTCGGGTGATCGGGGCATCGTCTTCGGGCCTCGCGATTGGTGATCGGCGAAATTGTATAGTGTCGTTTGTTGCTCGCAAGTCCCTATGCGCCTCTTCATGTGCGCGAATTCTGTGCTGTTTGCCCAAAACAAAGCGTTGCCTGACATTTTGCTCACTTTCATTATCCACCCTCCGCTGGGTCAGTGAATTGGAACGATCGGTCAAATCCGGCGCCGCGCGTTCGCATCGCTGGCCTCGCCATCGCGGGTGTCCGCCGTGTTGGCGAGTATGCTTGTTCCGCCGGTGTTGGAATGGGGATTGTCATGCACGAAGGGAAGTTGATCACCGCGGCGACGCGCCGGCAGGTTCTGAAAGGCGCGGCTGCCGCCGGTGCGGGACTCGTCGTCGCGCCCTGGGGTCGGGCGGCCTATGCCAATGACGTGCTCAAGATTGGCGTCGCTTACGTCTCTCCGATCGCCGACGTCGGATGGACAAGGCAGCATAATCTCGGCGTGGAGGCCATTAAGGCGAAGTTCGGCGACAAGGTCGCGGTCACGGTGATCGAGAACGTCTCTCAGCCGCAGGATGCCGAACGAACCTTCCGCGACATGGCTGCCAACGGATGCGGCCTGATTTTTGGCACAAGCTTCTCGCATGGGACGCCGCTCCAAAAGGCGGCCAAGCAGTTCCCCAATGTCAAGTTCGAGCATTGCTCGGGCATTGTGCACCTGTCGAACCTCGGAACCTTCGAGGCCAAGTATTATGAAGGAACGTATCTGGCGGGTGTTGCGGCCGGTAAGGTCTCCAAGACCGGCAAAATCGGGTTCGTGGGTGGATTTCCGATCCCTGACATCGTCGGGCCGGCAAATGCGCTGTTGCTTGGTGCGCAAAGCGTCAATCCGGCGGCGACCTGCAGCACGATCTTTCTCAACTCCTGGTTCGACCCCGGCAAGGAAAAGGATGCGGCCAGCGCGCTTATCGCGCAGGGATGCGATGTCGTGTGCGGCATGACCGATACGCCGTCGACCGTCGTGGCCGCTGAAGAGGCCGGCGCGTGGGGCATCGGGTACGCGAGCGACATGAGCAAGTATGCGCCGACGAAGCATTTGACGGCCTTCACGCTCGACTGGAGCAGCGAATATGTTGGCGCCACCGAGAAGGTTCTGGGGGAGGCGTGGACATCGGAGGTGCGTTGGGACGGGCTTGCTGAGGGCGTCGTCAAGATGTCGCCATACAACGCGGCGCTGCCCGACGACGTAAAGGCGTTGTTGGCGGAGAAGGAGGCCGCCATCAAAGCTGGAACGCTGCATCCGTTCGCGGGCGAACTCAAAGATCAAAAGGATGAGGTGAAGGTCGCAGCCGGCTCTGTGCTCGACGAGAAGGGCATCCGCAGCATCAACTGGTTCGTCAAGGGCATGGTCGGAAACTTGAGCTGACGGGGAACTGAAAAGTGGCGCGGCGGATTGACTTCCGCCGCGCTTCGTTCAACCGGCGGCAGGTCGTTTGCCTGCCGTGCGTCCTGCGAAGATCGACTTTTCGATGGTGGCGTGCACGCCGAGATTGCCGTCGGCGACCTGCGTGATGCCGAAATCGACGGCGAGAGACATCAGGCTCAACGCTTCGTCCTCGGAAAGCTCGTAGGCGTCCATGAGGAACCTTCGAGCTTGGCGGTAGGCGCTGCGTAGAGCGAGATCCACCGTCGAGCGCGCGTATACGTCCGACTGGGCGTTGAGCCCCAGCTCGCGCAGGTAGTTCGGGTAGCTGAAGCTCTGGATCACCCAGTGGCTCTCAGTCTCGATCAGCGGTGCGGCCAGCCCGCGGAGACAAGGAATCGTCGTAGAAGCGTGCCGTTTATGAAGCGTGAGACGGACGTCTCCCGTTAGTGAGCACTCGAGGCCAGTGCCGTTGATCTCGCCATCGGATTGCGCGAAGTGGCCGTCGCCGATGGACAGCAAGGCGCCCTCGACCGCGACGGGCAGGAAAAGCTTCGCTCCCGTGCCGAGCCTCCAGTTGTCGATGTTTCCGCCAAAGTTCCCCGGCGGTATCGAATCCACCATGTCGGATTCGCTTGGGGCGACGGCGATGAAGCCGAAATGGGGCCGGGCCGGGATCGAGATTCCAGTGAGAACGTGGTCCCTTTTTTCGACGGTGCGGTGATCCACGGGCACGCCCGGGTAATCTATCGTTCTGTGAACGACGCCGTAGGGATCGGTCTGAGGCGTCCAGACGTAGCTATAGACCGCGCGTGCGTGCGTCGGATCAGCGAGATCGATCTCGTAGATCGTGATCGTCTCTCGCTTCGTGCCGCCGTCGAGTAGGTCGCGATACTGATATCCCCACCAGGCCGATACGTTGCTGGCAAACGCTTTGCCGGCATAGAGCGGATTGCCGCACGGACGGGGGCGGATGTCGAGTATCTCGACTTCGAGTACGTCGCCGGGGGCGGCGCCATTGATAAAGATCGGTCCGGTGCAAATGTGCACGCCAAAGCCCTCGCCCGCGCCCCGACCGAAGACGGAGGCGTTCATCGGGCCGGCGCCGCGCCGGTCAACTGCCTTGTGGTCTTTGGTCCAGAGGTAGACGCTTTCGGCTCCCGGATCGCCCGAGACCATGCGCTCGTAATCGTCGCCGGCGTGCTGTGTCAGCGTTTCGATGGTGACGATGGTTCCCGAGTTGACGCGCAGCTGCGGCGGCAGCGCCCGGCTCAGAAAGCCCCAATGCACCGTATCCGCGTTGACCGGTAGATAGTGATCGGGTGACGGCTCTTTCTTTATAGGAGGTGTGCTTAGCTGAGCACTTCCCTGCGGGGTCGGCTCCAGCTCAGGACGCTCTGCGCGCGGGCGTGGCAGTGCCTTCGCCTTTCGCAGGGCTGGTTTGCCGCGCCGCGCATACTCCTCGATCTCGCCTCCAATGCTCCTTCGCATCTCACGCGGCGCCACGCCAAATTCGGCGCTGAATGCGCGGCTGAAATGGGCCTGGTCGCGAAAACCCCACCGCAAGGCGATCGTGGCGACGCTCTCGTGGGTGTGATTGGGGTCCGAAAGGTCTGCGCGGGTGCGCTGCAGACGTTGACGACGCACGTATTCCGAGAATGAATCGCTGCGCCGCTCGAACAGGCGCTGCACATAGCGCGCCGACATCCCTTCCTCGCGTGCCACATCGGCAAGGGCAAGGTCAGGCATGCCGAGCTGGCGGTCGATGGCGGCGGCGATGCGCCGGAAATGAGCGGCCTGCACGCCGGTCATGGTCCCGTCTGGTGCCTTCAGCTCAGAGAGCATTGCGCTTGCCACAAGCTCGGTGAGGGCGATTTCTCCGGCGCTCAGGTCGGCCTGCTCTATGGTCTCGATGTTCGCTGCAAGCGTTCGCAGCAGGGGACGCGCCGCTGCCGCGGCAACGGTGCTGCCCAGCGATAACGGTGCATCGAGCCGGCTCCGCCCGAGGCGGGACGCGAGCGGCGCGCGCGGGAGTTGGAACATGACGACGTCGAAGGCCGTGCGCCACTCCAAGCCGCATTCGTGCGACATGTCGAAAACACACAAATCCTGCTCAGCGAGCTGCTGAACGCGCTTCTGGCATTTGATGGAGCCCCATCCGCGCAGGCAATGCAGCAGGAGAAATGGCCGATCAGGTCCGATATCCGCGAATGCCAGAGACTGGGGTGATCCGGACAGGAGGCCGAGCCGGGCGCCCGACGAGGACGGCGTCACGGTGATGGTTCCGCTCGTCTGTGCCGGGGTGAGAAGACGAAGCGAGAGACGCGCAAGGTGCTCCTGCCACAGGGCTTCGCGCCGCTCCAGCGGCAAAACATCGGCGGTCAGACGAAGCGGCTCGGCAGTCACGGGGCGACCTTCATCATTCGCCGCGGATGGCGGCGCTTCTCAGGTGTGTCTCCCCATATTGATGTTTCTCTCTTTGTAGCACATCCGCGTCAGGGGCCAACGGCTTGCTCCCACGCGAACAATATTTTGACTTTTCGTTTGCACGACGGGCTTTCGGCAGTGTGGCGCATTGCGGGCGAAGCCGACGCTGTCCGAATACTCGACGCATCGTTCTTCTATTTGGAGGTGATGAGACGATGTGCAAAGGCGATGACGAAACCTGTCCGCTGTTCCATGAGCATGCCAAGACCTTTCGGCAAGAGCTCGACGCGGAGCGACGCAGCTTTCTGAAGAGCAGCGTCATGGCGGCGGGTGGTCTTGCCGCGCTGGGGACAGGCGGCATGTCGCTTGTAACTCCGGCCCTGGCGCAGAAGTCTGCAGCCAAGCAGCCCGCGAAACAGGGCTACCATTACCTTCCGGCCAATTCGGATACGGTGCATTGGGGCTACTTCAGCAAGAAGATCAAGCCGCAGGTCGAGGTCGACAGTGGCGACATCATCACCATCGAAGCGCTGACGCATCACGCGGGCGATGACCTGGATCGGATGGTCTCGGGCGATCCCGGAGCCGAAAGCGTTTTCCTCTGGACCAAAGAAAAGAAGGGTGTCGACCGTCGCGGCGCCGGTCCGACCGAGCCTGGAAAGTACAAGAAGGGCTCCGGAGAGGGGCAGGGTGTCCACATCATGACTGGCCCGGCCTATGTGCGCGGCGCGGAACCCGGCGACATTCTGGAGGTGCGCATCATCGATTGCGTTCCGAGGCCGAGCGCCAATCCGAAGTACAAGGGCAAGTCGTTCGGCTCCAACGCAGCGGCGTGGTGGGGCTTTCACTACAACGACATGCTGACGGAGAAGCGCGAGGTCGTCACCATCTACGAAGTCGACGCGCGCGGGGTAAAGAACTGGGCTGAAGCCGTTTACAACTTCAAATGGGTGCCGCAGACCGATCCATTCGGCGTTACGCACGAGACGATCGACTATCCGGGCGTTCCCGTCGACCACAGCCTGACCAAGCCGAACTACGACGTGCTCAAGGGTGTTCGCGTGCCGATCCGGCCGCACTTCGGCACGCTCGGATTGGCGCCTGCTGAAGCCGACTTTGTCGACACCATTCCTCCGAGTTACACGGGTGGCAACATCGACAACTGGCGTATCGGCAAAGGTGCCGTCATGTACTATCCGGTGTCGGTGGAGGGTGGCCTTCTGTCGGTCGGCGATCCTCATGCCTCGCAGGGAGACAGCGAGCTGTGCGGCACTGCCATCGAGTGCTCGCTGACGGGAACGTTCCAGCTCATCCTGCACAAGAAGGCCGATCTCGGTGGGACGCCGCTCGAAGCGCTCAACTATCCGATGCTCGAAACAGCGACGGAGTGGGTCGTGCACGGGTTCTCGTTCGCGAACTACCTCCAGGAGCTGGGCGCCGAGGCGCAGAGTGCCATCTACTCAAAATCCTCGGTCGATCTGGCGCTGCGAGACGCGTTCCGCAAGATGCGTCACTTCCTGATGACAACGAAGGGGTTGACCGAGGATGAAGCGGTCTCGCTGATGTCCATCGGCGTCGACTTCGGCGTGACGCAGGTGGTGGACGGAAACTGGGGCGTTCACGGAATTGTCAAGAAGGACATCTTTGCCGGTCGTGTCTGAGCCGGGTTGACGACCGCAAAGAAAAGGCGCGGCTCGGATGAGCCGCGCCTACTCGATTAAAATAATCTATTGAATTATTCCAGTGAGCTATCGCTTCTCGGCATTCCTGTGCAGCCGCCCGGCCATGCATAGCACCTGGGGCGCTCCGGCTTGTTGACCTTGCGCTGGGAAACCTTGCTGTGCGTATTCGCGTCGTCCTTGCTGACGGCCTTCGGCGCCCTTAGCGGAGCGTCATAATCGGGTGCAGCAAGGCTTTGTCCAGCCATCGATATGGAGCCGATGGCTACGGCGGCAAGAAGGGGGACGAGCTTCATGAATGATGCTCCTTGTTCTCGTTGATCATCGCGTCCCTATTTGTGTCTTCGTGCGCCAATTACGAGGGGCGCCGGTCGCGCTCTCACGGGATCTTGAGATTCCTTTGCGGACAGTAAGGTTACGCTGCGCCGCACAATTGGAATTACGTTAGCAGGAGCGGGCGTGCGTTCCGATCACGCCGCGCGGGCGCCCGCATCATAGGGCGACGGCCAACGTCAAACACAACAGCGCCGTCCCGGCCGCGATTGCGCGAAGAACGTGTGAGCGCTCCCACCTGTCACGCATCACGGTCCAGTTGTCGGCGCGCATTTCCCCTCGAGTTTCGAAGAAGCGTTCTGCGGCGCGCGACATGTGTACGTTCTGCAGCCAGTATTTATTAATCGGTTGGGTCATGATCCAGAAGATCGCTTGCACCGTTGACAAGGCTGCGAGCGCGGCGGCGATCAACCAGAACTGCGGTGTGTTAGCCGGCGACGCAATCCATAGCGCAAGGACCGCAACGATACTCGCGACCTCGGCGATTCCGCCCAGCGTGAAGCCCGGATAGTAGATTGTCTGCACGGTGAGATATTGCTCTCTGTCGAGACGCAGCTTGCCAGGAAGCTCAAGCGCATGGGCCAGCGCAAGGCTCATCGTCACAGCGGCGAGCATGACGGCGAGAACTTCGAGCGCGATGTACATAGCGAACGCCATGTATTCCGAACTCATACTGCTATGTAGCGTTCCCTCACTGTTCTTGGGTCGCTTCAAGTACCCGCCCTGGTTCGCGAACAGGACTTAAGGTCGCCAGCTCGAGGTGTAGCGATTGCATCAGCTCTCATGTGCTACGCTCTCTTTCGAAGTGGCCCGCCACCTACGGTGGCGGGCCTAGCCGGCAGAGCGTATGAAGGCGTGCTGCCATTGCTGGACAGCTATTTTTTCCGCGGATCATCCTCCGGATTGACGTAGATGAGATCGAACGGGCCGTTGGCTGCCACCTGGATGATCGTCTCTTCGTCGCCTGTCCATACATAGTGCGGGTGGTTTGCCGGCAGTAGGAGCAGAGATCCTGCCTCGAGGATTTTTCCCTTAGACTTGTCGACGGTCTCGCCCATGCCGCTCCCCATCGTTCCGGTCATGACCGTGACCGATTCGAAGACGGGGTGAGTGTGCGGTGGCACAACGTAATTTGGAGGGAACTTGGCGCGGAGAATGAACAATCCGGGCTTTGACGGATCGCCATACACAACGATGGTTTTGGCGCCTTTTGGGAACGCCGGGTTGTCCTCAAAAACCATGTCGCCTGGTGTCAGCTCCTTGGCATGTTCGCCCGCATCCTGGGCGAATACGGAACCGGCCAGAACGATCAGCGCGGCAGCGATAAGACCTATTCTCACAATTAACTCCCTTCTGCTTTTGGTTCGGGTTTCTGCTGATATTGAAGAGGCGGGATCTCATCAGAGGTGCTTTGGTGTCTGATCCAGGCATCGGCTCTCCAAGACGTCGGGCAGGCCGCGGGCCTCTCCCACGGTGCTCTGGTTCGTTGCGTTTGCCGTCTCAGGCTCTCCGGCCAGTGCTTGCAAACGAAGGCTGAGAAATGTCACACAGCCGGCCACGGTGATCGCCACGAACGCGAAAAGCAGGAGTTCCTTCCGTGGAGGCAGCCGGACGCTGGATTTTCGCAGCGACGAGAGTCGGAAGCGCCACTCTTCAAGCCGTTGCATCTGTCAGCCCGCTCGGTGTTCATCCTTATGGCCGAGCGTAGAAAGCCGCCGATAGCATTGACAGAGCGATTCACCTGCGGATCGTTGGGCAAATTTCCTGAGCATCGAGCCCGCCCCTTCACAGCCCGCGCTCAGGCCTCTAGCCTTGAGGACGACGACTTGGTGCGAAGCCGAGGTGGCGTTATGGACCTGAAGTGGCTTCTGGTGAGACGGATCACATTGGTGGCGCTCGCGTGCTTCCTCACAGGGGCAGCGGTTGCACTCTACGTGACCGCGCGCGAGGCCAAGCAGCAGAACTTGGAACTCGTGGAGCTGGCAGGCCGACAGCTGGATCTCCAGCTCTCGCGGATCGATAGATCGACGGATATCCCCAAGCGGTTTCCCGATTGGGATCTCGTCACGAGCTACTCGCTACGGCCCGGCCAGTGCGTCGCGTATCGAGGCACCGATGAAACACTCCAACGCTCGAGTTGCGCCGGTGTCGATGCAGCGGCGACCAGCGCGCCGTGGTGGTTCTTCGAGGTCTATCGGTCATTCATCAACGATCGTCTGACAGCGGTGAGGCCCCTTTCCTATCGCGGAGCAAATCAGGGAACCATCGTTGCAGCGCATGATCCCGTTGCGACCGCCGGGCAGGCGTGGGCGACCATTGCTCCCCTTCTCGGCCTATCAGCCGCTCTTGTCGCGGCCCTCTGCTTCGTCACATATTTTGTTGTCGACCGCGCGCTTTTGCCGGCAAAGGATATTCTTTCAGGTTTGAACCGCTTGGCAGGCGGCGACCTCGCGTGCCGACTGCCGGCCTTCCGGTTGGCGGAGTACAATCGTATCGGTGAGGTGTTTAATGCCCTCGCCAAGGATCTGAGCAAAGCGACATCCGAGCGTGTCGAGCTTGCGCGTCGGCTCGTGGACACCCAGGAGCAGGAGCGGCGCCACATTGCCAGAGAGCTGCACGATGAGATTGCCCAGAGGCTCGCTGCGCTCAACGCGCTTGCGGCTTCTATCCGCACCGGAGCGATGCGCAATGCGCCGGGGATCGCAGACGAGGCCAGGGAGCTCGAAAAGATGGCGTCCGATTTGATGATTTCCTTGCGCCGAACGCTCACCTATCTGCGGCCTCAGGAAATCGATGATCTGGGCTTAATCCAGAGCCTCAAGGCGCTTGTGGAGCAACACAACAAGGATGCACAGGGGCGCACAAACTATTCGATCAAAACCGCAGGAGATGTGGAGCATTTGCGAGCCGAGACCAGCGCTCACGTTTACCGCATTGTTCAGGAAGCGCTGACCAATGCGTCCAGGCACGCCAATGCGCGCAACGTTGCGGTTTTGCTGCGCAAGCAGGCCGGTATCGGCCAAGAGAGGATTCACCTCTCGGTTGTCGACGACGGGGCAGGCCCCTCCCCTGTTGACAAGCCTTCGATACTGTCCGGGGCGGGGCTGATCGGTATGCGCGAGCGTGTCGTTGCGCTCAGCGGGACGTTCACTGCCGGTCCGCTGCCTGCTGGTGGATTTGGGCTTCAGGTGGAATTTCCGACGTTGCAGGGAGGAGCCTGAAGGACATGGGCATACGGGTGCTGTTAGTCGACGATCATGCGGTCGTTCGAGAAGGTTATCGGAGGCTGATCGAGAAACATCCAGGCATCGACGTCGTTGCCGAAGCGGATGGCGCAGCGACGGGCTACGAAGCCTTTAAGAAATCCGGGCCTGATGTCGTTGTGGTGGATATCTCGATGCCGGGCCGCGGAGGCATCGACCTGGTGCGGCAGATACGCCAGCTGGACTCTTCCGCTCGCATTCTCATTTTCACAATGCATGCGAGCGCGACTTACGCGCAGCAGGCGTTCCGTGCCGGTGCGCGAGGTTATGTTACGAAAAGCAGCCCGCCTGAGGTTCTCGTGAGTGCGATCCGCGACGTGAACGCGGGGCGGCCTGCGCTTTGCGCCGAGATCAACGAAGCCATCGCTACAAGCAGGCTTTGCGATGAGGTGTCGCCCGTGGACGTACTCTCGCCCCGGGAATTCGAGATTCTCCGTATGATTCTGGATGCGAAATCGACAGACGAAATCGCGTCGGCTTTCAATCTCAGCCCCAAGACGGTGGCGAACTATCACTACGAGATTAAGTCCAAGCTCGGCGTTCGCTCCGACATTGAGCTTGTCTACCTCTGTATGCGGCAGGGGCTTGTGGCGTCACTCGCGGAACCTGGGGTGGCCCAGTAGCGGTGACCGCGCAACAGACCGATCTACTTGTGACGGTTGTCTTGCTAGAGCGCTGCCCTGCCAGGTCCATCCGGCAGCGTCCCGGTCATGATGAGGTCGACTGCTGCCTCGATGTACTTTTCGACGGTAAGTCAGTTCTTCAGAATTTGTAGCCGAGGCCGACGAAGAGTGTGACTGGGTCGAGATCGATATCCATCTTGCGGACGATGCCACCCGTCTTGATTGTCACTTCAGTCGACGAACTCAAATAGCTGATTGACGCTGAGGCGAGCCAAGGACCCCCGAGGTCTATATTGACACCTCCGGTCACTGCCACCGCAACAAAGGACGAAAGCGAGACATCCGTAGCGCCGCCGAGCCCCATTTCGAGCGAATCGGTCGGCTGCTCGTCGACGAAGTTGGTGTAATTGGCGCCAATACCGACGTATGGACGGATGGGAGCGGACGCATCGAGAAAATGATAATTGACGAATATTGACGGGTTCAAAGCGGTCGTCGAAGCAATTTTTCCCAAACCGGCTATAGAGCCGGAACCGTCGACCTCAAATTTCGGCGGATAACCTGCGGCCAACTGAACCGAAATGTTGTCGGTAAGGAAGCGCTCGTAGGAGAGCGCGAAGCTGTAGGTGTCAAGGACGTTAGCGCTGGCGCCTGGAGGCGTAAACGGACCTTCGATGTCGGAAGCGTCGTCGTTCACGATGAAGCGGTAAACGCCGAGCTTGATGACGTTCCGCGGTTGCCCTTCCATTTCTGACTGCGATGAGAACGTGCTGCCGCCTGCCACGGCCGAAGCTCCCAATACGGCAGCGCCCGCGATAAGAATTGCAACAGAAACGCCAAGCCGCCGGAGCGCATAGCAAAAGATATGACCACGATAGCTGAGAGTGATGCCAAGTGTCTCGCGTTGGGCGCGCGATTTACTCGGTTTTAGGTATCGCAACAAATGCGGGTTCTCCGGACGATTCGCTTCATACTTTTGCACTCACGATGTTTACTGAATCAGGTCGAAGTGGCCACCCCTACGCTGACGATGCACAAGATAATTCGTCGGGGGCTCTCATAGAGCGGACCTAGTCACTGGGGCGACTGGCCGGACAGCAAATTGGGGATACAGACAGTGGAAGCAATGGCATGGAGATCGTCGGCTCAGAAGGCTCCGATGGTCCTGTATGTTGACGATGAGCCGATCGCGCTAAAGTATTTCAAAGCTTCTATTGGGGGGATGGCGGAGATCGTCACTGCCCCGAACCCTCGCGAGGCCTACGATGTGCTCGACGCCCTTGGAAACGAAATCACCGTTGTCGTCAGCGACGAGCGTATGCCCGTCGAGCGCGGCGTAGACTTCTTGCGTAGCGTTAAGGATCGCTGGCCGTCGACGCGCCGCGTGCTCACGAGCGCCTTTGCCGATGTCGAGAATTTGCAGAGAGCAATCAACGAAGCCGCTATTTTCCGGTTCATTCCTAAGCCCTGGGACATGGATCAGTTGAACAGCGTCATGGCTCGCGCGCTCGATATCGACAGCGACGATGAACCCGCGAAGACGGCGCTGCCAGATCTCGCCAGCACCGACATCGCCGCTATGGCAACCTGGATGGAAAACCCGCTATCAAGAATCGAGCAGGATGCTACGCGCCTTGCGGCGATGATCGAGCGCCTGCCCGACGAGCAGCAGCAGGATGCCAAGGTCGAGCCCGGAAACTGGCCATCCTTGTTGCTTCCCTACAGCTGTGCCGCTCTTGCTGGCTTCATACTGCGTGACGTCCGCGAATGCCGCTCCCTCCTGAAGTCCTTTCTCCACCTGACGGTGCGACGGCATAACGTCCAATGAGCGGGGGGCCGAGCCCTCGCCTTGCCGCCCTGCAGCTCGTTAGCTCTCGCCGAGCCAAGTCGTTCGAACGAGGCGGGCTTCGCTCGACCTTGGGCTGGCCAGGTATGAGTGGCGAGAGCGCTTCACTCGATCCTGACCTTTCCGCGCCGCATATGCTGGTGCATCCCGTCGCAAGGCGGATGCTGCCGGGGAGAGAGGGCTAATTCAACGCGCCCATAGGGCGCTGGCCCTGACGCTTGTTTCGCTGATGCCGGGGGTGCCCTACGTTGCGCGCAAAAACTCGCTTGCTTACGTCCGCTGGACTGGGGAAGCACGGGCAAAACTGGAGAGTACTCGTTGAGCTTGGAAAGCAAACTTAATCGGATCGTCAGCTTCAAGATCGGTAAGGAGACGACGGTCCGGGGGACGATCCATAAGGTCTCCAGACGCACGATCGTCTTCGAAATTTATAACCCGTTTCTGCTGCTCCGCACGAGCGAGGTCCTGTCGGATTTTCAGATACGGCAGGGAAGGCACATCGCCTTCCAAGGCGACGCGGTCGTCACCGCGGTCGTCAATACCAGTATTCTACTTGTCGTCTCGGCAACGCTCTCCGGCGAATGGAGTGGCTTGGAGGTGGTGCCCGAAGAGATTCGGGACATCCATCTGCAAGCGCAGGAATTCGTCGCTGGCTGGAACGAAACCAAGCGGCTGGATCCGGACTACCGGTTGCGGGTGGCCGACCTCAGGCTGTTCCTGAGCGATCTGCGGTTCTGGCTCGACCAAATGGACCTGACGCGGGACGTGGACCCGAACGACGCGACCAAAAGAGCAAGCCTGAGCGATCCAGATTTCGAGCAGATCAAGACCGTCGTCATGCCACGCATGACAGATCTCTTTCTCGGGCTCGAAGAGACATGCCGGAAGCTCATTCCCGATGACGTTGAATTACACAAGCAGATCGCGCAGCAAGATCTTCTGCCGCTGATGATGCCGTCTCCATTCTTTAACCGCGTATTCACGAAGCCGCTCGGGTATGCTGGCGACTACGAAATGGTTAATATGATGTTTCGAAACCAGCGGAGCGGCGGGACGACATACGCGCAGGTCGTCGACGACTGGTTGCTCGCGGGCGGTCCGCCGGAAGCCCACCGCAATCGCATACACATGCTCAAGAAGATCCTGAGTGGTGCGCTTGAACGCGCGGCGAAGACCAACAAACCGGTCAGGATCATGAATATCGGCTGCGGTCCTGCACAGGAGCTTCAGCTTCTTCTCTCGGAGACGAATCTCTCTCATCGCGTCTCGATCGATCTCTTCGACTTCAATGCCGAAACTCTCGAATACGCGGAGGGGCGGATTTCGCCTCTGACCGCGCGACACCACGAGAGGCCCGAGATCACCTATACGTTAAAATCTGTTCAAGAGTTGCTGCGCCAGGCGGTCGAGCGGCCCGAGGCGGGACAGCGTTACGATTTCGTTTATTGCGCCGGTCTGTTCGACTATCTGACGGATCGGGTGTGCAGTAGCCTAGTTAAACTTTTTCATCATTGGTGCGAGCCTGGAGGTCGTGTTCTCGTCACCAATGTTCATGAATCCAACCCCGTCAAGGGTATCATGGAGCACGTCATGGAGTGGCACCTCGTGTTGCGGGACGAAGCCGGCATGATGCGTTTTGCACCGGACCGGTCTCGCGCCAAAGTTTATTGTGACCATACCGGCATTAACGTTTTTCTGGAGCTTCATAAGCCATCTTAGGTCATTCATGTACCCAGATGCAGAGCTTCAGCGCGCGTTCGAGGACGAAGAGCACGAACTTCGCCTCCGCCAGTCAAAAATTGCGTGTGTCCTCGGGCTGATCCTGATCCCGGCAGGCATCAGCATCGACGTATTTGCATATCCGGACCATCAGAAGATTCTGTTTGTCATACGCCTGCTCGCGACGGCGGCGATTGCCGTAATCTTTGCGTTGCATTTCTCAAGGAGAGCGACCGCGCACGTTTCGTTTCTGACGATGCTCGGCCTGCTGATAGCTGTTGCGTCCATCGCCGTCATGATCGCGATAACCGACGGCGCCGAGTCGAAGTACTATCTCGGCCTCTTTCTCATCCTATTCGCCGTCGGCGTCCTGACGCCACTCAACACCCAGGAAGCGGCGCTCATCAGCATTGCGACGCTCGCAATTTATGTTGCTGGCTGCGCCGCCGCGCCGCCTGGAACTCTGGGCGCGCTATGGCAGAACCTGTATTTTCTTATCCTGACCTGCATCATCACCACGACCGCTGCGCATTTCCAATACCTGCGCAGGTTCAACGAGTTCTCGTTGAAGTACCAGCTTGCGGTTCAGCATCAGAAATTGTCGGCGCTCGACCGTCTGAAATCGCAGTTCTTCGCCAACGTCAGCCACGAGCTGCGGACGCCGCTGACGCTCATTCTGGCCCCCATCGAAAAGATAAAAGCTGACCGGAGGCTCTTTGCGACGAGCGCCCATGAGTTGCTCGGGATCATTGAGAACAACGCGCTGCGGTTGCTGCGCTTGGTCAACGACATTCTGAGCCTCATACGGCTCGACGCCGGACGCGTCGAGCTGTCGCTGAAGCCGCTAGATATGGCGGATTTCCTGGCCCATATCACGGCGTCGCTGAAGCATCTGGCCGAGGTCAAGAATATCTCGCTCACTCTTGCGGACATCGATGGCGAGCTTATCGTTCGCGCCGATTCCGACGCTCTCGAGAAAATTGTCAGCAACATCATCGTCAATGCGATCAAGTTTACCCCCGAGGGTGGGCAGATCGAAGTGACGGCCACGCGCGAGGCCGGCAACGTCCTCGTCAAGGTTCGTGACACCGGCATAGGTGTTCCGCCCGATAAACTGCCGCACCTCTTCGACCGCTTCTATCAGGTTGACGGCTCGGAGACTCGTCGCCACCAGGGCCTCGGTTTGGGCCTCGCTCTGGTGCGCGAACTCATGGAACGCCACGGCGGCAAGGCTGAGGCAGCGAGCGCTGCCAATGGCGGCACGACGTTCACGCTGACATTCCCCTTGGCCGTTCCAGATAGCGAAACGTCGGACGTCCAGGCCTGCGTTGCCGGTAAGGCGGCCGAGCTTGATGCGCTTCAGGTCTTCGATCGCAAGGCCATATTTCACGTCGCTGCTGCCAATAGCGAGGAAGTCGATCTCCTCAAGACCGAAAGCGTGCACACACTGGACACGCCTCTCATCCTGGTGGTGGACGATGAACCGGACATGCGACGTTACCTGGTCTCCATGTTGCGCGACACGCATCGCGTCATCGAGGCGGCAGATGGTAGATCGGCCATTGAGATAGCGCAGAGGAGCCGGCCGGATCTGATTCTTCTGGACGTTATGTTGCCCGAGATCAGCGGCCTCGATGTCTGTCAGCAGCTTAAGGGAGATGAGAACACTCGCACGATTAAAGTGATGATTCTGACGGCCCGTGCCGATGAGGACGCGAAGATCATCGCCCTGAACCACGGCGCCGACGACTTCCTTATCAAGCCGTTCAGCGGGCTTGAGGTGCGCACGCGCATCAGCAACCTATTGAAGGCGGCGAAACTCGAGAAAGATCTGGAGCTGACGAACTGTGAGCTGAAGAAGAAGCTCGAGCAGTTGAGGGAAACAGAAGCCGTCTTGATCCAGAACGGCAGGTTGAGCGCGCTTGGAACGATGGCTGCGGGGCTGCTACACGAGATCGGCAATCCGCTGAATTTCATGGGCACTGCTTTGAAGTTCGCCATGCAGCATTCGTCGGTCAAGAATTGCCCCGACACGCTGGAGACGATGGCCGACATTCAAGCCGGATACGACCGTATCCGCCGGGTCGTTGGAGATCTTCGCGGCTTCACGACGCAGCAGGTTCGGCAAAACGCGCAGCCCTTCGACATTCAAGAGGCAGTCGAAAGCGCGCTTCGGTTTACGGCTCATGTCCTCGGGGACATATCCGTTAAGACCGATTTTAGGTCCGAGCGCGTGGTTCGCGGCTCGCCGTCCACAATCTCCCAGGTTGTGGTGAACCTCGTTCTTAACGCTGCGGCTGCGGTGCGTGATCTCGCACAATCTCGCGATCCCGAGATCATCATCGGCACGAGAACCGAAGGCAACGAGGTGATCGTTACGGTTCGGGATAACGGTACCGGTATCGATGCTGAGATCCAGGACCAAATCTTCGATCCGTTCTTCTCCACCAAGGAGGTGGGTGAAGGGATGGGGCTCGGACTAGCCGTTAGCCACAGGATCGTGGCCAACCACGATGGTTCACTGCTTGTTAGAAGTTGCCCCGGACAGTGGACGGAATTCAGCTTCAATCTGCCAATATCGCCTGAATCAGCTCTCGGAGTAAGCAAGGGTAATCATGCACTCGCATCTTGAAGAGTTCCCCATTGAGGTTCTTATCGTCGACGACGAACCGCAGGCTGTGAAGTACTTTCAGCGGGCGTTTGGCAATCGCTTCCCTATCGTGACGGCGACAAGTGCTGCTGAAGCCGAAGAGCTCCTGATGTCGGACGAGCACAATATTGGCGTCGTGGTGTCCGATCAGCGCATGCCGCATCGAAGCGGTGTCAGCTTGCTGGAGAGCATCCGCAGGAGGCGCCCCGACGTCGTCAGAATTCTGACCACAGCCTACGCCGATCTCGATGATGCCGTTCGCGCCGTCAATCAGGGCGGTGTTTTCCGCTACATCATGAAGCCCTGGGATTTGCAGGCGCTCGAAGCCGATCTCGAACAGGCGACGACATTCTATCTGATGCAGCGAGAGTGCAATCTGCTGATCAACGAAAAGCTCGGCGCGATGGAGCGGACTGTCTTGCGCAACCGTCTCTATTCGCTGGCGGCGATGTCCGTGGCCCTTTCCGGCTACAAGAACGCTCCGGTTGCCATGCGCAATTACCTGAAGGACGCGCTCGCCGAAACGGCGTGGCGGCCTGCAATTCGCAAACAGTGGAGCGAACTTCGCTCCGAATGCCACTGGCGCCTTCCTGTCGAGGAAGCGCAGCGCTTGGTCCAGCTCTCCAGGCAGCTCGTGGATGACTCTACGATGGCGCATCATCAGGACCATCAGGAGGCGGAGCTCGTATCCGTCGTCTCGAATTGCGCTTCGGCTTTGCGAGATGCCCACAACAAGATGTCCGTGAGCGTGCGAAGCGAAGTTGATGAACTGAAGGTGCCAACGAACGCAGCGCACTTGGCCGATATCATGAAGCGCTTGATGGCGCCGATGTCCGACTGGACTGCGCCTGGCAGCACGCTTCTGGTGCAGGTCCGAAACGGAAAGGACAACGGCGGCGGCGCCGTCATCGATTTCGAAATGCGGAACTTCGACCCCGCGAAAGCGCTGGAAGACTGCGTTCTTCACGCTGCGCCGTTCGAGGACGTGTCGCAGCGATCCGTGGAATACTTGCGCGCGATTCTCGCGGTCGGTCACATGGGCGGTTCTGTATCGTCGATGCCGTCAGGCAACGGTTTTAAGCGGATCGAGCTCGTACTTCCGACGGACGCCAACGACGCCAGGCAAAACGCAACGGTCGACGCGGATTGGCTCGAGGAAATCAACGAGGAATATGAGCGTTGGTCTCTGGGCATGCTCGACATCGCGAGCTGACGATGCTCCGCAAATGTTCTGATCTCGGTCTAGTCTTTATGACGTACGGCCGAGGCGAAGGATGCCGCAAAGCTGATTCGCTACGCTCCGCAGCCCCGAGCTTGGAGGCGACGAAGCTCACGCGGGATTAACATTGCACGCCGATGCGGAGTCAATGTTGGGTGACGATCGCGAGGTCCTTGGCGTGACGACGCCTCTGGCGACAGCTCAAGGTCGGTCCCAAGATAGGGCGTTGTCCATCGTCGGGGCATAGACAGACCTCTAATGCGAGCGCGATGGCCGCTCTCCACTTGAACGCAGATATTTGCAGCGTGCCAGGTGGCGGGCCAGATCTAGCACCCTCGATGACCGCTAATGGGATACTTCGGCTATGCCGCCACCGTTGCGATGCCGAGAAAGCGGCCATAGCCTAACTCACTGTGCGGTGTGCCAACAGGAATGCAGGATATGCATTCAGCAAAGTTGAACGCGTTCTAGAGAGTTGATTGCGCTCCAGGGTCCTTGAGCGCCAGCCTGGGAGCGAGCCCTGCCATCAGGCCGACCAGCTCCGCCTGGCGGTGCACGCCGAGCTTGGCCATCGCAGCAGTGAGCTGATTGCGGGCGGTGGAGCGGGAGACGGAAAGAGCGTCGGCTGCTTCTGCGAGGCTGAGGCCGGCTGCGATCTGCAGGACGACGGCTGCTTCCGCATGCGTGACCCGGTAGAGGGTGCGCAGCACATCCGCGGGCGCGCTGACGGCCTTGCCGGCTTCGCGAATGATCAACAGAGCCTGCGCGCCCGCGACAGCATATGCGGCGCCGCTGCTCGTGGCGCGCAGTGGCAGCACGACCACATTCGCTTTGCCTCCGTCTCGATCTTCAATGAGGAAGGCGCATGGGCCGTTGCTGCCGGCAGCACCCAGTGCAGCTGCCAGCGCGCGCTGAAATGCCGTCTCGTAAGCGGGCTTGCAGAAGGTCATCCGGTTTGTGGGTGTAATCTTGATCAACGTGGCCACGCGCGCGAGCGCCTCGGCCTGCCGGTTGACGGCGCACACGTGCCCGTTCCGTCCCAGGATCGCGGCCGCCCCGTCGATGCGATCGAGC
Organism: Hyphomicrobium sp. CS1GBMeth3; assembly: GCF_900117455.1. Taxonomy (NCBI): domain Bacteria; kingdom Pseudomonadati; phylum Pseudomonadota; class Alphaproteobacteria; order Hyphomicrobiales; family Hyphomicrobiaceae; genus Hyphomicrobium; species Hyphomicrobium sp. CS1GBMeth3. Next base: position 642,989 of record NZ_FPHO01000003.1, on the reverse strand, counting down.
AAGTTGTCGAGAACATGTTGAGTGGCGATGGCCGCCTCCAGCCGCTGGTTGAGCTCGAATGCCCGTGCCAGATGCGGCCCCAGCCGCGTCAGCAACTGCGCACACGGTTCTTCAAGGTGACCGAGGCGATCGGGAATATCGATGGCGATGCGCATCTGGCGGCGATGATCGCGGGCAATGACGATCCCCGCGCCGTGAGTGTAGTCGCCGGCCGGTTTTAGCCATTCGTGATAGAAGACCTGCCGCTCCAGCCAGTCGCGCGTGACCAGACTGGTCGCTTTGATGGCCTTGCCGACTGGCAACGCTTTGTGGAGCGTCTCATAGGGATTGATCTGTTGGTAGTGCTCCACAAGGGACTTAATACTGTCAGGATCGTAGCCCGCACTGGCGGGATGCTGCACGAAACCTTGACCTTCCACCAGCAACGAGCAACCGAGCGCGAACCCTACCCCTGGCATCTCTTTGTTTATTCGCTCGGCTAACCTCTCCCATCCGTTTGGATCGCTGCCTGCCGCATAAATGAGTTCGACGAGATCGAGAAGCGTTGCATCGGAAAAGCCGTTGCGCATTGAAAAAAGAACCCCACCAAAACAATGATCGTGAGAACTGTGTGTTCTTAGTCAGTCCACGTCTTTGCGACTGTCAACGTTGTTTTGGTGGGAGCATAACTCTTGTCTGTCTTAGCGGCAGCTTGGCTACTGACGGCCGGTTCGCGGTGGCTATCCCGGAGAGTGCCCTGGCCAAGCTTCGGTCATTGAGATTTTCATCCTGCGTCCGCGCATGATCTATTTGGATCATGCGCAGTTCCACGGGGCAAGTGAGGGTCAGGAGTGCGGATCCGGCAACCCGCAGCGGCTGAGGCATGAATTTCGAGCTAGGGTGCCGTGCGCCGGAGTTTGTCCGGAGCAGCTGTTGGCTGGGTCCGCACCTGCGCCATTGAGATTGATCCCCCGATGCTGGTCGGGCGTGGCTACCGACCGGGCCAGAAAACGGCTGATCGAACGTCTGGCGGTTCGTCCGGAGGCCGCGTAACGTGGACGGCGGCCTCGGTTCGGTCGCCTGATTTTTATTTCATTTTTTTGTCTTGCGGGGGTATCTCCAAAGAGGTCTGGTCACAGGGCGCCGTGTGGCGCGGGCGCTGTGGGCACGAACATGGGCAGGACTCCATGAAAATCGGTATGGGGGAAAGCTCCCAAGGCCCGCACGCTATTGTGTTCGCGAGACCTGCGTAGGACCTATGTTGATGTGCGCTTCAGATCACTAGCGACGGCGCGCCATTCTCGCGTAGATGTCCGCTCTTCAACGGCAAGCAGACTGATCCACTGTTTGCAGTAGGGTGATTCAGTGAATGCTCCGCGATGTCCACTTGTGGGACAAAGGAGCACAGCCTTAGAACATCGTGTTGCCGTTCGCCGCTTCGGGAGGCACCCGCTGGAGTACGTCCCAATGCTCGACGATCTTCCCAACTTCGAAGCGGAAGATGTCCATCCCGGCCCAGTCGCTATCTCCGGGCCATTCCTGCCGCGTGTGAAGGACGACGAAGTCCCCCTCAGCCAGCGCGCGAACGATATGAACCCGCTTGCCGGGATATGCTGTCGCCATCCGTTCGAAGTAGGCGATGAACCCATCTTTGCCGTCCGGGACGACCGGGTTGTGCTGGATGTACGTAGTGCCCGCGTAGCGCTCGATAGCCTCCCTCGGCCGGCACTGGTTGAACATCAGGTCATAGAAAGCCTGAGCAGTCTGCTTATTCGCCTCGCCAGTCATAGCGGCTCCCACTGATGGATCGAGATCGTCCTTTGCCTACATGGGCACGCGTCGCGCTAGCCGAAACCACGGCCGGGTCTCCGCAAAACACTGGATTTTGGCGGGTTGCAGAGGTCCCTGCCTCATCCTAACGCGGCCGACTTCCGCTTCTGGGACGGACCGCCGGATCACGCGCAGCGACGCTCGCCGGTCAATCTAGTCTGAAAGCATTTTGCGTTTTGTTACGTCTCTATTTGTCAAAGCACAATGGCGGGCGTCATATTGGCGTTCTCAATCCAGACCGAGAGCCGCGAGGCGCGACCGCAAGCGCGGCGTTGTCCAGTCGATGAAGGCCCGTACCTTCACCGGAAGCATTCCTTTGCCGGAGTACACCAGCTGCACAGGGATCGGCTCCGGAGCGTAGGTTTCGAGAAGCGGCACGAGTGTGCCGGCTCGAAGCTGATCGACGACCTGATAGGAGAGCATGCGCGCCACGCCGAGGCCCGCGACCGCCGCATCCACGGCCGCCTCGATCGAGTTCACGGCAATGCGTGTCCGCGGCTCCACGGATAGGGCTTCGTTATCGCCGCGAAAGCGCCAGCCGGGAGAGGTGGAGAAGCCCTGGAACGTAATGCCTTCGTGGTTGCGGAGATCCTCTGGTGCTGCGGGCGTGCCTACGCGTGCGATGTAGGCGGGGCTGGCGCAGATCACGCGGCGGACGCTTCCGACGCGCGCCGCCATGAGGGCGCTATCCTCGAGATGCCCCAGGCGCACGCCGATGTCGAGATGCTCATCGAGCAGGCTCACGTAGCGGTCGATCAAGTACATGCGCAGATCGATCTTCGGGTGTGCGGCGAGAAAGTCGGCGGCGACCGGCAGTACGTGCAGGCGTCCGAATACGACCGGGGCGGTGATGGAAAGCTGGCCTCTCGGCTCGCTGTGCTCGCCGGACGCGTTTCTCTCGGCCTCGTCCACTTGCTCCAGGATCCGTTTTGAGGCTTCGACATAGTCGCGCCCCGCGTCCGTCAGCATCACGCGGCGACTGGTGCGGATAAGCAGTTTTGCGCCGAGATGCTCCTCTAGGTCCGACACCTTCCGGCTGACCGTCGCGAGAGGCGTCCCCAGCTTCCGTGCCCCGGCCGACAAGCTCCCTTCCTCGACCACGGCGAGGAGGACGGACATGGCCTCGAACCTATCCATTGTAGCCTTCCATATTTTGGGAGGATTGGTTTCGAATTATCCATCTGCTGCTGATTTATGGAAGCGTCTACATACAGTTTCAGGCGACGGGGTCCGACGGTTTTCGCCGCCTCCAGGGCCACTATCGGCCTATAAACACAAGAATTTTTGGAACTTATAGCACGGGCGCAGTGACCGGCCGGTGGCGTGCGCCCTCGTGGCCACGTCGTAGCCTGAAGGAGATCGAGAATGATCCGTACAACCTTACTTGCCGCCTCCACGGCGCTGGCCCTCGTATCGGGGCCCGCGCTTGCGAATGATCCCGCCAGCTCCGCGTCTGAAGCGGTCCAGGATGCTTTGGCCGTGCACTACCGCACGGCCGTGGTCGATGGGACGGAGCTCTTCTATCGCGAGGCCGGCCCTTCGGATGCCCCGACGGTCCTGCTGCTGCACGGCTTCCCGACGTCGTCGCAGATGTTTCGCAACCTGATCCCGCGCCTCGCCGACAAATACCACGTGGTGGCACCAGACTATCCGGGCTTCGGACAGAGTGCATCGCCGGACCGGGCCAAGTTCGCCTACACCTTCGACCACTACGCGGAGCTGGTGAGCAAGCTCACGGAGCAGATCGGCGTGAGCCGTTACGCACTATACGTGATGGACTACGGCGCACCGGTCGGCTTCCGGCTGGCGACGTCGCATCCCGAACGCGTGAGTGCGCTCATCGTCCAAAACGGCAACGCCTACGACGAAGGCATCGCCGAGTTCTGGGACCCGATTAAAGCCTACTGGAAGACGGGAGCGACGCCGGAGCGCGAGGCCATCCGCTGGCTGACGTCAGCCAAGGCAACCAAGTGGCAGTACACCGACGGCGTCAAGGACATGTCGCTCGTTAGCCCGGATGCGTGGACGTTGGACCAGGCGCTGCTCGACCGGCCGGGCAATCAAGAAATCCAGCTCGACCTCTTCTACGACTACCGCACCAATCTGCCGCTTTATCCGAATTGGCAGGCCTACTTCCGCAGCGCCAAGCCGCCGACGCTGGTGGTGTGGGGCAAGAACGACAAGATCTTCGTTGCCGCCGGCGCCGCGCCCTACAAGCGGGACATTCCGGATGCCGAGATCCACATGATCGACACCGGACACTTCGCACTCGAGACGAACGGGGCCGAGATCGCCGGACTGATCCGTGAATTCCTCGGCCGGAAAGTTGCAGCAAACTAGCCCTCGTTGGCCGGCATCCAAAGACGCCGGCCAACTTTTCTGGAGCATGCATCATGAGGCACCGTTTTGCCGATCTAGTGTTCACCCCCAAGGTGAAGAAAATTCAGACAGAGCAGGGCTCGCGTCATGGCTATGCGCGCATGTCGGACGGGCTTCAGTCCGTTCCTGATGCGCTGACCTTTCATGAAGCCGAGTTCATCGCGGCACGAGACAGCTTCTATATGGCCACGGTCTCAGAGACGGGTTGGCCCTATATCCAGCATCGCGGCGGGCCTGCCGGATTTCTTAAGGTGATCGACGAGCACACGATTAGCCTTGCCGACTATCGCGGCAATCGCCAGTATGTGAGCGTCGGCAACCTCTCCAACGACGATCGCGTGGCGCTCTTCCTGATGGATTACCCCAATCGGCAGCGGCTGAAGTTGCTCGGGCATGCGAGAATCATAGATGCCGCGACCGAGCCGGAAATTGCCGCAAAGCTTCAGGATGACTACGCGGCCAAGGTCGAGCGCGGCATACTGATCAGCGTTGAGGGCTACGATTGGAACTGCCCGCAGCACATCACGCCTCGCTTTACGGCGGACGAGATCGAAGACATGCTTCGTCCGATGGGAGAAAAGATGAAGGCGCTCGAGCAAGAGAATGCAGAGTTGCGCGCGAAGCTCGCTGATTAGATGAGCTCCCGCAAAGGCACGGGCTAGCCTTCGCAGTTTCAGGCCCGCCGACACCGACGGCCGCTTCGGGGTAGCGGCTGCCCTAATCGTCGACTTTCCGGCGTCTGCTCTGCACCGACAAGTGGACTTGCTAGCGCGTCATCACCAGTGCACGCCTTCGACATTTCGGATGTCTGCAATTGGGATTAACGCTGCCGTCGCAAGGCCGAGAAAGCTGACCTCCCTAGTCGGGCCGGGCGACTACCTCCTACTCCGAAGAAGCATGTCTGCAGATAGTTCTGAAGCCGCCATTATCCTTCTCGCGCTTTGAGCCAGAGCCTTACTTCGTACGTCACTATTCGAGCTGCCGGCCCGACGCCACAGCGCAGCAAAGGCTCGATTCACAAGAGCCTGCCGCTGACACAGCCCGCCGCCGCTGACCAAGAACAGCGGGACGCCCAGAAGCATTGGGCGGAACCTCCGGTACCTGGGGGTTCGGAGAGAAACGCCTTGGCATTTTGCCAGCTCTCCGACAACACTTTGGGTTGTTAGGTGATCCTGGGGTTACCCCCAAGCGATCTACACGGCGGGAAAGCTCTCAACGCATCTCTAGGAACGGTAGAATGGCACAGCCCAAGAAAGTCGATGCGAATCCAACGAAGGCATTTTTCGTGCGAATGATAACACGCGACATCGCTCTCGAAGACTGTGTTCTCGATCTCATAGACAACAGCATAGACGGAGCGTGGAAGCTCGAGGGCGGAAAGCCCATGAGCCTCTCCGACGGCGTGGACCTGTACAGGTACACGTACGGATATCCCATTAGATACGGGTACGGTATAGGTACGGGTATCTAAATTTGCGGTGGAGACACAACTTGGCGCCTTCAGCTGGCCTGTCAGCGTGTACTAGAGATGTGACCTAGAGATGGGCAGTCGCCACAATTTTTGTTATTATTTCCAATTAGTTATGTAGTTGGCTGGGGGACTAGGATTCGAACCTAGACAGGCAGAGTCAGAGTCTGCAGTCCTACCATTAGACGATCCCCCAAAGCCGGGATCGCGGCGGGCCTCAGGCGCGCCGAGACGGGCCGTATAACAGCTCGACTGGCGCGACGCAAGAAGAGGGGCGCGGGTTGCTTGGACGCCGCTAGTTTTGGGCAGCGGGCGTTGGCGGTCGCCGGTCGAGCGGGGCGAGGGGTGGCAGCAACTCCGGTCGATACTCGAAGTGCATGGTGTCGTAGTGATACCAGCGTCCGCCCCAGATGAAACCGTGCCGCTCGAAGATGTGGACGATCTCGAGCGGGATGCGGTTGCGGTATCGAATTTCACCCGATGATGCGTTGGGCGCCCATCGCCAATAGTCGGAGCGGCTCACGGCGATGTCGATGGCGATGCCGTAGCCGTGGGCGGAAACGCGCTTCGTACCTGCGATGGTGCGGCAATTGTAAGTGCCGGCTGCGGGCGTCAGAAAAGCGTTGAACTTGTTGGGCAGCCGATCGAGCTCTTGCGAGATGGCTGCAAGGCGGTCTGAGACGCCATTCATGCTTGTCACCTCGAGCGGTTGCGGCGCCTTCGTCGGCAGCCACGTGATCGACTTCAGTCTGGGCTTGACCTCGCCCTTGCGGCAATCGCCGTACATCTTGTCGAAGAAGGCGGCGTTGCGGGCGCGGCCGGGATCGCTCTCGAAGGCCGGCTGCGAAGAACCGGCTCCAGCCGGGTAGGGGAGCTGCAGCATATCCTCGATGTCCGGCGCATCGAGCCATTCTGTGCATCGCTTAGTGCCCTTGCCATCGTCGAAGGCGGTTCGCGTGCCGTCGCGCCAGACCAACCAGTTGCCGTCAACGTCTGCGATGGCGTCGGGATAAGCGGCGATGAAACGCTCCGCGCCGGTGGTCGATGAGCTCGCAGCGGTTGTGCCCGCCTGGCCTGCGCTCGAGGTGAGCGGGTAGAGACTGGCCAGGGCGCCCGCGAGGCCGGCCCATAGGGAGAAAGAGACGCGCATGGTGGAGCCTTCCATGGGGCCATGCCCCGTGGGCGAAGGGCCGAGCCGCCGTCGGCGCCACGGCCCGGCCACCATGTCGCACGGCCGTCACGTCCCTGTCACGGCCTGCCTTTTTCCAGAAGCGTAAACCGAGCTTGGCGCTTTTTCTTTACCACGCCTCGTCACCTGCTACAGTGGTTTGAGATGCAGCCAGACAATGGCCTGACGAGAGGGTCGGCCGGCCTCGATGCCGCCTCCCCGGACCCAGGCTCTGGGGAAGACACGTGTCGGAACTGACGGACGACGAGCGCTCCGGCGCTCCTGCCCATGATCCGCAACCGGCCTCTCATGCCGTCGGCGCAGCGCACGCTTCGGCCGCACGAGCGTTTTCCCGAAAAGAGCAGGGCTCAGGGCCAAGACGCGAAGCGCAAGCCGGCGCAAAGCCCGGCCAAGTCTATGGCGCTCTCGATCTCGGCACCAACAACTGTCGGCTTTTGCTTGCGCGGCCGTCGCGGCGCGGGTTTCGCGTCGTCGATGCCTTCTCGCGAATCATCCGGCTCGGCGAGGGCGTTTCGCAGTCGGGTCAGCTTTCCGACGCCGCCATGCGGCGCACGATCGATGCGCTGCGCGTTTGCGCGACCAAGCTTGCAAGAAACGATGTCGTGCGCGCGCGCTGCGTGGCGACCGAAGCGTGCCGCATCGCGACCAACGGGCGCGACTTTCTGCGCCGCGTCGAAGGCGAGGTGGGGCTGAAGCTCGAAGTGCTCGATCGTGAGACGGAAGCGAGCCTCGCGGTCTCGGGCTGTGCATCGCTCATCGACTACCGGGCGGACTACGTACTCGTGTTCGATATCGGTGGCGGCTCGTCGGAGTTGATCTGGCTCGATCTCTCGCGCGAGGGGAAAGATAGCCTCGACGCGGCCGGTGAGCGGCGCTCTGGCGTGAAGCCCAAAGTCGGCGCCTGGACCTCGCTTCCGGTCGGCGTGGTGACTCTGGCCGAGCGGTTCGGCGGCCATGACGTCTCGGCCGAATGCTTCGAAGATATGGTCGCCTACGTTTCGAGCCTTGTCCGCCCGTTCGAAGCACTGCACGGGTTCCGCAATCGCGCCAACGGCGGCAACCTGCATCTGCTTGGCACGTCCGGCACGGTGACGACGGTGGCCGGCATCCATCTTGGCCTCAAGCGTTACGATCGCGCGCGCGTCGACGGCTGCTGGCTGTCGATCCAGGAGATCCAGAAGGTGACCTACGAGCTGCTTGCGTGCTCCTACCAGGAACGGGTGGCGGAGCCGTGCATCGGACAGGAGCGCGCGGATCTGGTGCTCGCCGGATGTGCGATCCTCGAAGCCATTCTGCGCATGTGGCCGGCTGAGCGGCTGCGTGTCGCCGATCGCGGGTTGCGTGAGGGGATTCTCGCCACGCTGATGAGCGAGGACGGCGTCTATCGCGTCGGGCGCAGGCGCCGGCGGCAACGGTCGAGCTAGATACAATGCGTATGAAAGGTAAATCGGGCCGCGGGTCCAAGGCCAAGGGACCGGGCAGCGCGCTGGACGCTGCCGGCGGTCAGCGCGATCTCAACGTGCGGCTCAAGACGGCTCGCAGTCGGACTGCGTCCTCTCAGCGATGGCTCGAGCGGCAGCTCAACGATCCGTACGTGACGGCAGCCAAGCGCGCGGGTTACAGGTCGCGCGCGGTCTTCAAGCTGATCGAAATCGACGACAAGCACCGCTTCCTGAAGCCGGGGGGGCGTGTGGTCGACCTCGGCGCGGCCCCGGGGGGCTGGAGCCAGATCGCGGCTGAGCGCGTGCAAGCGATCGGCGGGCGCGGGCAGGTGGTTGCGATCGACATCCTCGACATGGAGCCGTTAGCGGGCGTCGAATCGGCAACGCTCGACTTCATGGCTGAGGGCGCTGAGGACTGGCTCAAGGAGAAGCTCAGGGGCGGCGCGGCCGATGTGGTGCTGTCGGACATGGCGGCGCCGACGGTTGGCCACTCCAAGACGGATCACCTGCGCATCATGGGGCTGGCGGAGGCGGCGGCGCATTTCGCGGGCGACGTGCTGGCGCCGGGTGGTGCCTTCCTGTGCAAGGTCTTCCAGGGCGGCACGGAGCGTGAGCTTCTGGACTTTCTAAAGCAGCGCTTTCAGACCGTGCGCCATATCAAGCCGCCGGCGAGCCGCTCCGACAGCGCGGAGCTTTATGTTCTGGCCACGGGCTTCAAGGAGCAGCCGTAGCGGCGTCCGCTGCGAGGTGTGTTGATTCGATTGTTAGCTAAAACAGCAACGGCGGCCGCTTGCTCGACCGCCGTGCCTCAAGGCTCGTCAGTGCACGAGCCACTCTTCATCATCGCTTAGATGATGTCGATCTCCGCCGGGAGGTAGCTCGTCACCTCAAGGCCAACTTCCTGCTCGCGCACGGCGGGCTTCACCCAAATCTTCATTATCGTTTCCTCCTTGATGCCCTAGGGCACTTTTCGAACGCGCTTTCCTAGCGCGATAAGCTTTCCAGGTCTAATCGTATTTCTGAGTATCTCCCATCAGGTAGACTAATGTGCAGGTGCGAGAACCTGTCCCGACTCGGAGCGCGGCGAGCCCCGTTTTCGGCGACCAACCGGCGGGCCGCTCGGCCGCAGCCGGGGTCCCTTCCCCTCCACCGCGCCCGGTGCTATAGGGCTTCCGACATTCGAGCCGGGCCGCGCCTTTTCGCGGCCGCCTTTGTCACACCCGCCCAAGGAGAGAGCCATGGCTGACCGCCCAATCGATCGCGATTTGGGTCTAGCGCTGACATTTGATGACGTGCTCCTAGTGCCGGCCGCATCTGAGGTTCTGCCCAGCCAGGTCAACGTCGCGAGCAGGGTCACCCGGACCATCTCGCTCAATATCCCGATCCTCTCCTCGGCCATGGATACGGTGACGGAAAGCCGCCTCGCGATCGCGGTGGCGCAGGAGGGCGGCATCGGCGTGGTGCACCGCAACCTCACGCCGGAGGAGCAGGCCCGCCACGCGGCCTCCGTCAAGAAATATGAATCCGGCATCGTGCTTAATCCCGTCACGATCGAGCCGACGGCCACGCTCGAAGAGGCGCTGGGTCTCATGGCGTCGAACGCCATCTCCGGAATCCCAGTCGTCGAAGCGCCGAACGGTAAGGGCAAGGGGCGCCTGGTCGGCATTCTGACCAACCGCGATGTGCGATTCGCGACGAATCCCAAGACGCCGGTCGCAGAGTTGATGACGAAGGACCGGCTGATCACGGTTACGCGCAATGTCAGCCAGGACGAAGCAAAGCGCCTTCTGCACCAAAACCGGATCGAGAAACTGCTCGTTGTCGATGACGATTACCACTGCATCGGGCTCATCACCGTCAAAGATATCGAGAAGGCGCAGAAGCACCCCAACGCTTGCAAGGATCCCGAGGGGCGGCTGCGCGTCGCAGCTGCGACGACGGTCGGGACCGACGGCTGGGAGCGCACAGAGAAGTTGCTCGAAGCAGGCTGCGATCTGATCGTTGTCGACACGGCGCATGGGCATTCGAAGAGCGTGCTCGACGCCGTCACGCGCATCAAGAAGATCTCGAATTCGGTGCAGGTCGTGGCGGGCAACGTCGCCACTGCTGAGGCGACGCGGGCGCTGATCGAGGCGGGTGCCGATTCGGTGAAGGTCGGCATCGGGCCGGGCTCGATCTGCACGACGCGGATCGTGGCGGGTGTCGGCGTGCCTCAGCTTACTGCGGTCATGGATTGCGCCAACGAAGCGCACAAGCATGACGTACCGGTGATTGCTGACGGCGGTATCCGCTACTCGGGCGATATCGTGAAGGCATTGGCCGCTGGTGCTGACTGCGTGATGATCGGCTCGCTGCTTGCCGGCACGGACGAAGCGCCGGGCGAGACCTATCTCTACCAGGGACGCACCTACAAGGCGTATCGCGGCATGGGCTCGCTGGGCGCCATGGCGCGCGGATCGGCCGACCGCTACTTCCAGCAGGAGGTTAAGGACATGCTGAAGCTCGTGCCGGAGGGCATCGAGGGACAGGTGCCCTACAAGGGGCCGGTCGAAGGCGTTCTCAATCAGCTCATTGGCGGGCTTCGTGCGGGCATGGGTTATACCGGCGCCAAGACGCTTGCAGACCTGCGTGAGACCGCGAAGTTCGTGCGCATCTCGCCGGCCAGCATGCGCGAGAGCCATCCGCATGGTGTGCTGATCACGCGCGAGAGCCCTAACTACCCGGGTGTCGCCTAAGGTTCCGGCAAATCGAGAAAGGGCTGCCTCATGAATCAGACCGCAATTCTCTATCCGGTTTTCGTGCAGGTGGCCCTTACGTTCTTTCTGCAGGGTTGGATGCGCAAGGAGCGCGTGGGAGCCGTCAAGCGCGGAGAGGTGACGTTCGGCGATATCTCCTTGCGGCAGGCCAAGTGGCCGCCGCGTGCAACGCAGATCTCGAATGCGTTTCACAACCAGATCGAGGTACCGATCCTCTTCTACGCGGTTGTGGCGTTTCTGATGATCACCAGCCAGGTGAGCCTGGTGTTCGTGATGCTGGCGTGGCTGTTCGTCCTGGCGCGGCTCTATCACGCGTACATCCACACCACGATCAACCGGCAGCCCTATCGCTTCTACGGATATGCGGCGAGTTCCATTACCCTATTCGTAATGTGGGTGCTGTTCGCGGTGCGCATTCTGTTCTTCACCGCGACGGGCGCTTGAGCCGGCGCAATCAATCAAGGAATACACGGTCGTGAAACCGGGTGGGCGAATCCAAGCCGCAGCCGAGGTGCTCGAGGATATTCTCGTCCGGCATCAGCCGGCTTCCACCGCGCTTGCCGATTGGGGAAAGCGGCATCGCTTTGCGGGTTCGGGCGATCGGGCGGCGATCGGCACGCTCGTTTTCGATGCGCTGCGTCGTCGTCTGTCGCTCGCGGCGCAGATGGGCGGCGAGGCTCCGCGGCTGCTCGCGATCGCGGCGGCGCCGCGGGCGCTCGGACTTTCCGTCGACGATGTTCTGGCCGCGTGCGACGGCAGCGTGCACGCGCCGCAGCCGATCGATGAAACTGAACAGGCACGTCTCGCTGTAGGTGAGCCTGCTGCTGATGCGCCGGCTCATGTGGGTGCCGATGTGCCCGAATGGCTGATGGCCTCGTTTGTGCGCGCGTTCGGCGAGCGTGCGATCGCGGAGGGGCGCGCCATGGCCGAGCGCGCGCCGATCGATCTGCGCGCCAATACGCTGAAGGCGACGCGCGAGAAGGTGCTATCGGCGTTGTCGAATTTTGGAGCCCAACCGACGCAGTTGGCGCCATTCGGTGTTCGCATCGCGGCTCCCGAAGGCCCGCGCAAGAGCCCGCATGTGGAAGCCGAGGCCGCACACGGCAAGGGCTGGTTCGAGGTGCAGGACGAGGGTAGCCAGCTGGCGGCGGCGCTCTCGGGTGCGGGGCCGCGCCAGCAGGTACTCGATCTCTGCGCTGGCGCAGGCGGCAAGACGCTGGCCCTCGCGGCTGCCATGCAGAACAGCGGGCAGATCTACGCCTATGACGCCGACAAGGGGCAACTTCGGCCGATCTTCGAGCGGCTGCAGCGGGCCGGCGTGCGCAATGCACAGGTGCTCGAAGGCGGCAACCGCGCGGCACTCGAAGCGCTGGGGGCGCGGTTCGACACGGTGCTGGTCGATGCGCCGTGTTCGGGCTCCGGTACCTGGCGGCGCAAGCCCGACGCCAAGTGGCGGCTCAAGCCCGAGGCGCTGGCGACGCGTCAGAAGGAGCAGCGCGAGGTTCTCGAGCTGGCGTCCGGCCTTGTGAAGCCAGGCGGACGGCTCATCTACGTCACCTGCTCGGTGCTGCCAGAAGAGAACGTAGATCAGGTTGCGTGGTTTCTCGGCGCGCATCCGGGGTTCGCGCTGGTGCCGTTCGGCGAGGCCTGGCGTGCCGCGCTCGGGAGCGAGCCGCCTCATTCGGCCGACGGGTCGGCGGAGACGTTGCTGCTGACGCCGGCGTTGCACGGCACTGACGGGTTCTTCGTCGCCAGCTTCCGTCAGGCTGCTTAAGCGTTCCGAGCCAGCAATTGCCGCGCTTCGGCCTATCGATTAGGTTGCGGCCCGCGGTGACCTCAAGGTCCTCGCCAAAAAACATTACGGCAGGGGACGCTCATGAAATCTCTTCTCTCGCTATTGGTCTTTCTTGCGCTCGTGGCTGCGGCTGCGTTGACCGGCATGTCGTATCTGCCGGGGCCTTGGTACGAGGCGCTGGCGAAGCCCGCGTGGACGCCGCCGAACTGGGTGTTTCCGCCGACGTGGGCCGTGCTCTACGTGATGATCGCGGTTGCCGGCTGGCGCGTGTTCGAGCGGGAGGGGATCAGCCGGGCGTTGATCGTTTGGGCCGTCTCGTTGCAGCTTAACGCCGCCTGGTCGGTGATCATGTTCCGCGAGCACCAGATCGGGCTCGCGGCAGCGGACATCGCGGCCCTGTGGCTTACGATCGTGGCCTTCATCGCGCTCACCTGGAACACGACGCGGATCGCGAGCCTGCTGTTCGTGCCGTACCTCCTGTGGGTCAGCTACGCGGCGGCTTTGAACTTCGAGATCTGGCGCCTCAATCCGCAGGTCTGATGCTTAAGCGGCGGATTTGATCCGCGGTGGCCGGCGTGGTTGCGCCGGCTTCTGCGGCGGGGTTTCAGTCTTGGCGCTGCTTGCATCCCATTCGGCGATCTCCGAGAGCGGTGCGGAGACCGTCCACGCACGCGTGGGGGCGGACGCAGTTCCATGCTCCTCGAGCACGGCTTCGAATGCCCGGCGCGGCATCAAGCGGAAGCCAGCCTCCTCGAGCGTCGGGGTCGGATCCTTGCCATCGTTGGCGACGTAGCCCCAGCGGGCGAGGTGGTACATCAGTGTCGCAAAGCCCATCTTGGACGCGTTCGATTCGTGGCTGAACTGCGATTCGGTGAAGAACACGCGACCGACCGACAGCCCGTAGCCGCCGCCCACCAACACGCCGTCTGCGTTCCAGACTTCGAACGAATGTGCGTGGCCCTGGCGGTGCAGCTCAGAATAGAGGCGCATGATCGTCGGCGTGATCCAAGTCAGGCCGTAGAGGCGGTTCTTGCGCCGGCCGGCGCAGCAGCGGATGACGTCGTCAAAAGCCTGGTCGAACGTCACGCGGTGCGGTGCCTTGCGCATGATGCGGCGCAGGTTCTTGGTCATGCGGAAGTCTGCGGTCGCAAGAACCATTCGCTGCTCGCGTGTCCACCATTTGAGCGGGCCGAAGTGACACCAGGGGAAGAACCCCCGCTCGGCCGCCGCCAGCACCGTGGCCGGAGAGACATCGCGCGCGACGCCGCCGAAAGAGTCCGGGCACGCCTTGATGCAGGCCGGGTCGGGCACGCGCGTGCCACCACGCACGATGTCGACCGCAGAATGCCAGAGCAGATCGGGAAGGTCGGCGATGCGGACCGGGCGCAAGGAGTAGAGCGTGCCCAGGGTCCAGCGCTGGACGGTGAAGGCGGGGCTCTCGGCGAACTTTCCGTCGCGGCGTGCCCGGAGCAGAAGCAGCGCGGCCACCATGGAGCCGGCTGCCAGAACGACCGTGCCCGCTACCAGAATCGCTGTGCCCATCAGATCCCCCCACTCTACCCCGCTCGTCCGCTTTCCGCGGTGAGGCGTCGCCATGTGGGATAAGCTCTAGTCCTCAGCCGTTAATAGGGGCTAGCGAGGCGACACTCGTCAGAAATCGCGCTTAATCGTGGGTAAATGCCCTGCGGCTTTGCCGCGTGCGGCCGCGGCTTGACGCTCGCGCTGCGGGGTGGTCTACCCCCTTTTTGCCGACCGGGGGCTGGCCCCCGAGTCTTCGGGAGCGACCAGCCTTTATGTCCGCCACCGTTCTCATCATCGATTTCGGAAGCCAGGTCACGCAGCTCATCGCCAGGCGCGTGCGCGAGGCCGGCGTCTACTGCGAGATCCATCCTTTTCAGAGCGCCGAAGCCGCTTTTGCCAAGCTGAAGCCGGCCGCGGTCATCCTTTCTGGCGGGCCGTCGTCGGTGCCGGAGGAGGGGAGCCCGCGCGCGCCAGCCGCGGTGTTTACGTCCGGCATTCCGGTGCTCGGTATCTGCTACGGCCAGCAGACCATGGCGGACCAACTTGGCGGCAAGGTCGAGAGCGGACACCATCGCGAGTTCGGCCGCGCCGTGCTTTCGGTCGATGCGGAGAGCCCGCTGTTCGAGGGCGTGTGGAACACGGGCGAGCGGCATCAGGTCTGGATGAGCCACGGCGACCGGGTGACGAAGCTGCCGGACGGTTTCCGCATCATCGCGACGAGTGAGAATGCGCCCTTCGCGGCGGTCGCCGACGAGGCGCGGCGGTTCTATGCCGTGCAGTTCCACCCCGAGGTCGTGCACACGCCGGATGGCGACAGACTGATCTCGAACTTTGTGCACCGTATCGCAGGGCTGAAGCCCGACTGGACCATGGCCGCGTACCGGCGCGAGATGATCGAGCGGATCCGCAAGCAGGTCGGCAAGGGCCGCGTGATCTGCGGGCTTTCGGGCGGTGTCGACAGCGCGGTTGCGGCGGTTCTGATCCACGAGGCGATCGGCGACCAGCTCACGTGTGTGTTCGTCGATCACGGGCTGATGCGGCTCGGCGAAGCGGAGCAGGTGGTTGGGCTCTTCCGCGATCACTACAACATTCCGCTCGTGCACGTAGACGCCTCGAAGTTGTTCCTCGATGCGCTGACGGGCGTCACCGATCCCGAGGCAAAGCGCAAAGCCATCGGCAAGCACTTCATCGACGTGTTCGAGGCGGAGGCTGCCAAGATCGGCGGTGCTGAGTTCCTGGCGCAGGGCACGCTCTATCCGGACGTGATCGAGAGCGTTTCGTTCAGCGGCGGGCCGTCTGTCACCATCAAGTCGCACCACAACGTCGGCGGCCTGCCCGAGCGTATGAACATGAAGCTCGTCGAGCCGCTGCGCGAACTGTTCAAGGACGAGGTGCGTGCGCTGGGCCGCGAGCTTGGCCTGCCGGACGCGTTCGTGGGGCGGCATCCGTTCCCGGGTCCAGGTCTTGCCATTCGCATTCCCGGCGAGATCACGAGCGAGAAGCTCGACATCCTGCGCAAGGCGGATGCGATCTATCTCGACGAGATCCGCAAGGCCGGTCTTTACGATGCGATCTGGCAGGCGTTCGCCGTGTTGCTACCGGTGCGTACGGTCGGAGTCATGGGCGACGGGCGCACCTACGATCATGTGCTGGCCTTGCGCGCCGTAACGAGTGTTGACGGCATGACGGCGGATTTCTTTCCCTTCGACATGGGCTTCCTCGGCCGCGCCGCGACGCGGATCATCAACGAGGTGCGTGGCATCAACCGCGTCGTCTACGACGTGACCTCGAAGCCGCCCGGCACCATTGAGTGGGAATAGCACGCCTCCGGCATGACCGAGCGTAAGGAGAGTGCCTTCAGCGTCGAAAGGGGAGCTCGTGAAACTTTCCGCGCCGACGCTGCTGAGCTTCAACGGTGGGTACGTCGATACCGCTGGTTTTCTGGCGCTGCACGGGCTGTTCGCGACGCATGTGACCGGCAATTTCGTGACGTTTGGCGCGTCGCTCGCCTATGGCACGTCGGGGGCGCTTACGAAGCTTCTGGCGTTGCCGGTTTTCTGCATCGTGGTCATGCTGGTGCGGTTGCTCGGCGCGGAGCTGCCGAAACGCGGTCTCGACAGATTGCGGGAGCTCCTATTTCTCAAGGTCGTTCTTCTTGCTGTTACGGATCTGATGGCGTTTCGGTGGGGGCCGTTTGTTGACGGCGATGCCTGGCGCGCCATCTTCACCGGGTTGACACTGGTGGCGGCGATGGCGGTCCAGAATGCCGTGCATCGCGTCCACCTTCCGAAATCTCCGCCGTCCACGATCATGACCGGCAATGCGACGCAGATGATGATCGATATCCCCGACCTCGTGAGCGGGAACCTGCCGGCGGACAAGCGTCAGGTGACGCTGGATCGCGTCCGCGCGCTCGCATCGGGGATCGCGATGTTCGCGCTGGGTTGCGCAGCGGCGGCTATGATCTTCTTAGGGTTCGGAATGTGGGTCTTCGTGTTGCCGCCGGTGATCGGTCTCGCGTCCGCCCTGGTTGCCAAGAGCGCGCTTGATGCGACCTAGGCGCTCTTTTTTGGCGTTCGATAAACTCTAGGCTGTAAGTGAAAACATTGAGGGTGGGCTTCGATGGCCAGCACGTCCGTCACGATCTACGGCATTCCCAATTGCGACACGATGAAGAAGGCGCGGGCGTGGCTCGCGGAGCATGGAGTCGAAGCCGTGTTCCACGACTACAAGAAGGACGGCATCGACGAGGCGCGGCTCGCGCGCTGGAGCCGTGCGGTCGGCTGGGAGACGCTGCTCAATCGCGCGGGTACGACCTTTCGCAAGCTCCCTGATGCGGACAAGCAGGGGCTCAATGAGCAGAAGGCGATTGCGCTGATGCGTGCGCAGCCTTCGCTTATCAAACGTCCGGTACTGGAATATGGCGCGAAGAAGCCGCTGGTCGGTTTCAAGCCGGACACCTATGCGGATGCGCTCGCAGGGTGAGATGAATTTCCCCTGAAAACACAATAGACGGGACAGGTGTGCGGGGCCTGTCCCGTCCATTGACGTTCCCATCTGGCGATGAGACGTGACATGCGACTCGATTGCCAACGCGGGGACATGGGCCTTCGAACCACACTCAGGGGAAAACGGAATCGCCGCCGATTTATTCTGTCGGCCGCTGAGGAAAAATCGAATTTTTTTCGGCCGTTCCGATGGGTTATCGGAAATCCCTTTGAGTACAGACTGTTAGATTGCCGACGACGCGGCCAAGCTTTTTTCGCGCAGCCGCTCTTGCCGGCCGAGCCAGGCGCCTGTCGTTGCCCAGCCGAGCGCGACGGCCGTTCCGATCATCATGGCCAGCGCCGGGTGCTCGGCCATGATGTCGAGGCCGCGCTTGACCCAGCCGCCGATGGCATCGCCGCCCCGGTAGATGACCGTATCGATGAAGTTCTTAGCCTTGTACTTCTCCTCCGGCTCGGCAACCGTGTAGAGCATTTCGCGGCCGGGGCGCACCAGCGCGTACTCGCCCACGCGGCGGACGATCATGATCACCGCCAGCACGGCGAACACGGGCGCGAACGCGAGCCAGAGAAAGCCGGCGGCCATCACCAGGGGGACCGCGACGAGCAATATGCCAATGCCGAAGCGGTCGGCAATGCGTCCCGTAAGGAAAATTTGAATAAGGATCGTGCACGTCTGGACGAAGGTGTCGATCATGCCGAACACCTGCGTCTGGCGCGTACGGTCAGGGAAGGTCTCTGCCACGAGACGAGCTTGCTCGAAGTAGAGAAAGGTCGAGACGATCGCGAGCAGCACGACGAACAGCGCGATGCCGGCGAGATAGCCGGACCGCAGCACCGCCGTTGCGCCGCTCAAAGGATGGCCGCCGAGCGGCTCGGTGCGCGGGGCGGTTTCCTCCTGGGGCAACGGGTTATGGTCGCGCCAGCGGTGCAGCCAGAGCGCGGCGCCGGCGCTCGCGGTGAGCAGGACCGAGGCCAACAGCAGCAGGCCGGCGTGGCCGATCGGTGCAACAAGCAGCGTCCCAAGAACCGGCCCGGTCAATCCTCCTGCGCTGGCGCCGCCTGCTATAAGGGCGAAAAGCCGTTTGGCCTGAGATGCAGGCATAAGGTCCGCGAGGACGCTCCACGCCAGCGAGATGGCGAGCAGGTTGAATACCGATAGCCAGATGTAGAACGCGCGCGCGATCCAGACATTGTCGGGGTCTGCGACGAATGCTGCGGCGAAACCGGTGAGGTTCGCGGCGAAGAAGCCATACGTCCAAATCAGGATGTGGCGACGGCGAACCTTCGAGGCAATCCAACCGAACACCGGAAGCGCGACGAGTGTTGCGACGAAGGTGCCGGTGAACAGCCATTGCAGGTTGTCGACGCCGCCGGCGATGCCCATCGTCTCGCGCACCGGACGGAGCATGAAGTAGCCGGTGAACAACAGGAAGAACATCGCTGCGCCGGCGGCGACGACCGGGACTTCTGCGCGCTCGATTTTGAAGACGTCGGTGAATCGCGCGCGTGCGGACGACGGAGCGGAGCTATCCATGCCCGATCAAGCCAGCGCTGCGATAAGGGAAGCCCGCTGCTCCTCGGTCAGGTCAGGGCCGAGCCCAGCCTTGAGGTTGTCGGCCTGGCGGTGTGGCTTGCCGGTTGCCGGGATCACGACCGTCACGGCCGGGTTGCTCAACGCGAACTTCAGGAATGCTTGCGCCCAGGATGTAATGCCGGCTTCGGCCGTCCAGTCCGGCAGCGGCTTGTCCTTGACGCGGCCGAACAGCTTACCGTCCTCGAATGCGCGGTTGATGATCACCGCGACGCCAAGGTCGCGTGCGAGTGGGAACAGGCGCTTCTCGGCGCCGCGCGTGACGACCGAATAGTTGATCTGCAGGAAGTCCGGCTTCTCGGCCTCGACTACTTCGGCGAGGTCGTCGTGTGCATGCTCGAGGTAGTGCGTGACGCCGACGTAGCGCGTCTTGCCTTCAGCCTTCAACTCGCGGCAAAGGGCAAGCTGGGTTTTGAGGTCGCCAAGGTTGTGCACCTGCAGCAGTTCGACCTTGTCTGTCTTGAGGTTCTTTAGAGAGCCGTTGAACTGGGCGAGACCAGCATCGCGGCCGCTGACGCCAGAGAGCTTGGTCGCGAGCCACGTCTTAGGTCGCAGATTCTGCTCTGCAAGCAGTGGGCCGAGCACGTCCTCGGCTACGCTATAGGTCGGTGCCGTGTCGATCACCGTTCCGCCGCCTGCAAAAAAGACTTTCAACACCTCGCGTAAGGCGTCGTACTCGGGTGTACCTTCTCCGACTTCGAAGCTGCCGGAGGTGCCCATTCCGATCGCGGGCAGCTTCTCTCCTGTCGAGGGAACGGCGCGTGTCGCGAGCGTTGTGCTGGCCGGCTGATTGGCTGCGCTGGCGCTGCGGCCGAGTGGAGCGACGGCCAACATCGCGGCCAACGATGACGACGCGCTCAGGAAGTTGCGACGAGTGTGCATGGTGTTCTCCCCTCTGTCGTAACGCACCGGCGCGGTCGCGATTGCCATATAGGGTTGGAGGTGCCGGGCGCCAATAGAGCTATCCGACAGTGCATGGAAAGAATGGGGCCCCCCAGCGGGGGGAACTGGGGGGCCGACCGTGCTGAGAGCGCCGCGTGTGTGGTGGGGGACCGCGGGGCGCTCTTCTCGTCGGAGAGCGGGGGTAGCAACTCCGACGGTGGTGGGAACAGCGGGGAGTACGCTTTGGTTCCCACGGTTGCGACCATAATCATCTGGAGGCCGCCCGCTGTCCCGTAGGGAACAGGGGCGGACTTTCGCTGTCAGTCGAGGTCAGCCACCTCTGCCGGCGCACCGCCTTTCATGCGGTGGGCCAGGGTGGCCTCGATGAATGGATCGAGGTCGCCGTCGAGCACTTCGTCGGGGCTCGAGCTCTGCACGCCCGTGCGCAGGTCCTTCACGAGCTGGTAGGGCTGCAGGACGTATGAGCGGATCTGGTGGCCCCAGCCGATGTCGGTTTTCGAGGCCTGCTCGGCGGTCGCCTTCTCTTCGCGCCGTTTCAGCTCGAGCTCGTACAGGCGCGCCTTGAGCCGCTTGAACGCGATGTCCTTGTTCTGATGCTGCGAGCGCTGCTCCTGGGCGAAGATCACGATACCCGTCGGTTTGTGCACGAGACGGACTGCGGACTCGGTGCGGTTCACGTGCTGGCCGCCGGCGCCGCTCGAGCGCGCGAAGCTCACGTCGACGTCTGCCGGGTTGATGTCGATGTCGATCGAGTCGTCGATCACCGGGTAGACGGTCACGGAGGCGAAGCTCGTGTGCCGGCGCGCGTTGGAATCGAACGGCGAGATGCGCACGAGGCGATGCACGCCCGCTTCCGTCTTGAGCCAGCCGTAGGCGTTCTCGCCCTGGATCTCGAGCGTCGCCGACTTGATGCCGGCTTCCTCTCCCGGGCTCTCGTCGATCAGCTTGACCTGGAAGCCGCGCCGCTCGGCCCACCGCATGTACATGCGGGTCAGCATTTGCGCCCAATCCTGGCTCTCGGTGCCGCCGGCTCCGGCGTGAATTTCGACGTAGGTATCCATGGCGTCGGCTTCACCCGACAGCATGGCCTCGATGCTCTTGCGCTGCACCTCGGTGTCGAGCCGGCGCAAAGCGTCCTCGCCCTCGGAGACGGTGGCTTCGTCCTCCTCGGTTTCGCCGAGCTCTATCAGTGTGAGATTGTCCTCGAACTCGCGCTCGATGCGGCGGAAGTCGGTCAAGGAGCGTTCGAGCTGCTGGCGCTGACGCATCACCTTCTGCGCCTGCGCGGGGTCGCTCCAGAGCGCAGGGTCCTCCGCGCGCTGGTTGAGATGGGCTAGGCGTGCCTCTGCCTGCTCCGGGTCAAAGATACCTCCTCAAGAGGCCCAGAGCCTCTTCGATCGAGGTCGCAACTTTTTGCGCTTCAGCGCGCATGGCCGATTCTCCCTACGTCACGGCTATCGGGGTCGCGGCTTGATATAGTGAGACCCTATGCGACTGTAAACGCGGCGTCGCGATGCACCGCGCGGCCGTCCACGGACAAACTCCTCAGGATTCGGGAGAAAGTCTTACCAGAGGCCGCCAGGACCGCCGCCACCGCCGTAGCCGGGAGAGGCCGAGGGCGCGGGCTGCCAGGCATCCCCTCTGCTCGATGGGCCGGCGTTCGAGCTTTGTGCATAGGGATCGGTGAAGCCGATGACCGAGTAGGCGTCGTCCGGCTCCTCGTCGGTCTTGAAGGCTTCGGCAATGGCGCCGGGATCCTCAGGCGAAGTGCGCAGTCCCGTCTTCAGGTTGACGCGCACGAGCTTAGTCCCCGGCGGCATGCGGAACGGCATGGCGGGCTCGTTGGCCAGGGCTTCCTTCATGAAATCGGCGAAGATGGGTGCTGCGACGGCGCCACCGGTGTTGCCCTTGCCCATCGGACGCGGCGTGTCGAAGCCGACGTAAACGCCAACGACGAGGTCGGGCGAATAGCCGACGAACCAAGCATCCTTCTCTTCGTTGGTGGTGCCGGTCTTGCCCGCAAGCGGGCGGTTTAGCGCCTTGAGCGATGTTGCCGTACCGCGCTGGATGACGCCTTCCAGGATCGACGTCATCTGGTAGGCGGTCTGCGGATCGATGACCTGACGGCGATCGTCGGGGATGTCGGGTTCCGTCTGGTTGGCCCAGCCCTCGGCGTTGCAGTCCGTGCACTCGCGTGCGTCGTGGCGCCAGACGGACTTGCCCCAGCGATCCTGGATACGGTCGATCAGCGTCGGGCGCACTGTCTTGCCGCCGTTGGCCAGCATGCAATAGGCGGTGGTCACGCGCAGAAGCGTCGTCTCGCCGGCGCCGAGCGACATCGACAGCACAGGAAGCAGATCGTCGTAGACACCGAAGCGGCGTGCATACTCGGTGATGATCGGCATGCCCATGTCCTGGGCCAGCCGCACCGTCATCTGGTTACGTGACTTCTCGATGCCGACGCGCAGCGTCGTGGGGCCGTGCGACGTGTCCTTCTCGTAGTTCTGCGGCTTCCAGATATCCTGGCCAGGGCCTTGCTCGATCTCGATCGGCTCGTCGAGAATGATCGACGTCGGCTTGTAGCCGTTGTCGAGAGCCGCCGCATAAACCAGCGGCTTGAACGAGGAGCCGGGCTGGCGGCGCGCCTGCAGCGCGCGGTCGAACTGGCTCATGGCGAATGAGAAGCCGCCCGATACGGCGAGTACGCGGCCGGTGTGCGGGTCCATGGCGATCAAGCCGCCGCCGACCTCCGGGATCTGCATCAGGGACCAAGTGCCGCCGAGATTGGCCTCGTCCTTCGGTGCCACGTAGATGACGTCGCCTGCCTTGAGCAGATCGGAGATCTGCTTCGGCTCGGTCTTCTTCGGCGTTTTGGCCCACTTGATCTCGTTCAGCGTGATTTCTACGGCGTGGCGCTCCTCGGCGAGCTTGCCATCCTGCTTGCGTGCCGGCCGCAGACCGACGACGGCTTTTGTCTTCTCCATCGACAGCACGACGCCGAGGCGCCAGGGCGCGATGTCCGTTGCGCTTTCGATGGCGCCGAGCGGAACGCCCCAGTCGCCGGTGATGTCGATTTCGCTCACGGGGCCGCGCCAGCCGCGTTTGCGGTCGTAGGCGACAAGGCCGTCGATCAATGCCTTGCGGCCGATGCGCTGCAGGCGCGGGTCAAGCGTCGTGCGCACGGACAGGCCGCCAGCGTAGAGCTTGCCTTCGCCGTAGGCGTTGAACAGGGAGCGGCGAACCTCCTCGGCGAAGTATTCGGCGGCGAAGATGTGAGCGCCGCCAGCGCGCAGGTTGACGGTCAGTTCCTTGGCTTTCGCGTGCTCGGCTTCTTCCTCCGAGATGTAACCATTCTCCTCCATCTGGCCGATGATCCAGTTGCGCCGGTCAGTTGCACGCTTCTTCTGGCGGAACGGATGGTAGTTGTTCGGCGCTTTCGGAAGCGCCGCGAGATAGGCGGCCTCCTCGACCGTGAGATCCTTCAGCTCCTTGCTGAAGTAGGCGAGCCCGGCCGCTGCCACGCCGTAGGCGCCAATGCCGAGATAGATCTCGTTGAGGTACAACTCGAGGATCTTGTCTTTCGAATACGCGCGCTCGATGCGGATGGCGAGGATCGCCTCCTTGATCTTGCGGTCGATCGTGCGGTCGCTGGTCAGAAGGAAGTTCTTGGCGACCTGCTGCGTGATCGTGGACGCGCCTTCGGTGCGCCGGTCGCCGCCCTGGACCTTGTTCTCGACGAACTTGAAGACGGCGCGGGCGATGCCCTGCATGTCGAGGCCGCCGTGCTCGTAGAAGCGGCTGTCCTCCGCCGAGAGGAAGGCGGCGATGACGCGCTTTGGAATGGTGTTGATCGGCACGAAGATGCGCCGCTCGCGCGCGTACTCGGCGATCAGCGAGCCGTCGTGGGCGTGAATACGCGTCATCACGGGCGGCTCGTAGCTCGCCAGGCTCTCGTAGTCCGGGAGGTCCTTGGAGGCATTCCACAGCACGTAGCCGACCGCGGCCGAGCCCACGAGGAACAGCACCACGAACGCGCCAAAGCTCCAGCCGAGGAAGCTCAAGAGCAGACTCTTGCGCTTCCGGCCTCGCCTCCGGTGCTCCGGGTATGGTGGGGGCAGCGTTGGGGCTCGCATCCGCCTGGGGTCCGCTCGACCGATGTTCACTGGGGGCTAGTACGCTCGGCGCACTGCTATTGCATTGCAGCAACCCATGGATCAAGCCTGAACATTAACACGGAATGTGGCATCACGTCGTCCTAAACCCCGGATTTCCTAAATGGTTATTTGCCAATTGCCGCAGAGTGCCGCGACAGTCCGGTGCCAAAATCCGGAGGGGGCTTGGGGCAGGGAAATGCCCTTTTGCTCAGGGGCCTGCCGCGCCAGCCGTGCGTTTGGTGAAATAGGCGTCAACGGCCGCGGTTATGGCGGCCGCCACTTTCTTCCTCCACGCCGGCGTGTTCAGAAGCTTCTCGTCTTCCGTATTACTGAGGTAGCCGAGCTCGACCAGGACGGACGGCGCGTGCGTCTGCTTCAGTACCTTGAAGGCCGCGGCGCGCTGGGGCGTGCGGGCCAGGACCTTTACGGGCCTTAGTTTGCGTACCAGGGCATTGGAGAAATCGGCCGAGAAGTTTGCGGTCTCGCGCTTCATGAGGTCGAAAAGGATGCCCTTCACGGCGTCGTCATCCGCACCGTCGACGACGTTGATGCCGGCCACGAGATCGGAGGCGTTCTCCTTTTCGGCCATCCGCCGGGAGCGTTCGTCGGAAGCGCGCTCGGACAAAGTGTAGACGGTCGCGCCGCGCACGACCTGGGCGCCCTCTTGTTCCGGCAACGAATCCGCATGCAGGGAGATGAAAAGGTCGACGCCGTGCTTGGCCGATAGTCCGAGACGCTGATCGAGCGAGACGAAGACGTCGGAATCGCGGGTCATCCGCACGTCATAGCGGCCTGTCGCAACCAGCTGGCGTGCAACCTCCTTGCCGGCGGCGAGCACGATCTCCTTTTCGAGCAGGTTCGACGGGCTGATGGCTCCGCCGTCGATGCCGCCGTGGCCCGGATCGATCATGATCACGGGCTTTCCGGCGCTGCGGGGCGTCTCGTCTGTAGCCTTGACCGGCGGCTGCTCCTCGCTGTTCGCGGCTGCCTTGCCGGCTCCGGTGCCGACACCGAAGCTCGCTGGATCGGTCGTCACCATGTCGAAGGTGAAGACGATGCCCTTGCCGCCTGGCGCGGCGGTCATGCCCGCTTTCTCGATCCGCACGGGCCCTGCGGTGTCGAGCACGACACGCGCCTTGCGCTCGGCAAACTGGCCGTAGCGGAACGCGCTGACGAGGCCGCTTCCTTGCTGACCGGTGCTTTCGGGGAGGCGAAATTCGACATCCGGGAGGTCGACGATGACGCGGTACGGATTGGCGAGCGTGTAGATCTCGGCCGGGACGCCCACGGACAGATCGAGGCGGAAGGAGGTCCGGTGCTTGTCGCCGGACAGGGCGGCGTGGGTGGCAGCGGCCGTTTGATCGGCTGCGGCCGGCAGTCCACAGAATAAAGCGTGTATCAGCATCGCGACGGCGGCCGCCGTCCCGCGCAGGCTCAAAGACCCGGCCCTGATCCCCATCCCCGGTTGCACGCGGTCCCTATCGCGTTCGTGAGCAAATTATCACGTAGGCCCTACAAGTTAGGTCATATTTGGTGTTTTTGCGCAAGGTCCGGACTCATCCGGGCCTCGACGCGGATCGTAACCTAAAACATGCTTGCCACACTGCCACTGAACCCGTACAAAATTGAACTGCATCGTGTTCGAGTACGTCCTCTTCGCGCGGGAGTTCAGTCGGCTGTTGGATGCTCGGTCCGGTTGAGGCCGGTTTTCATTCCAGCCCGCTATTGCCCAGGTGCTCCGGAAGCGGATGGTGCGCACGGCCCGACGGCCGCTTCGGCGTGTGCTTCGTGATCGGCAGCACTGCCCGAACCCTGAAAATGGGTCTCAGGTCAGCGATGTGCCGGAATGCGTCGCCCCCGACGTCACGGTCCGGGACTAGCCTCGGCTGCGGTGCAGCTTGCCTGATCGGGCGTACGCGCCAGAGATCACTGGCCCCCTTCTTTTTCGGCGCGCGCGTCGCGTGCGCCCGGAATCATTCGTTCGAGACTCATGCAGATCGTTCGCGCAGTCCGTTCTTCAGCCTCCGAGCCCATTGCGGCTGGGGCGGGCGTGCGCGTGTCAACCTTCACCCCAACCTTCCCTTCAAACACAACAAAGGCGCGCGCCAAGACCAGGCCGCAAGTCGCCTCCGGCTGCACGGCCGGTTCCGGTGGTTCGGCACACCGGCGCGCAAAGGATAAAAATTCATGGCAACCAACAAGATGCTTATCGATGCCACCCACCCCGAAGAGACGCGGGTGGTGGTACTGCGCAACGGACGTGTAGAGGAATTCGATTACGAGAGCGCCGCACGTAAACTCCTGCGGGGCAACATCTATCTAGCCAAGGTCACCCGCGTCGAGCCGTCGCTTCAGGCGGCGTTCGTCGATTACGGCGGCAATCGGCACGGCTTCCTCGCCTTCAACGAAATCCATCCGGACTACTATCAGATCCCCATGGCGGACCGTCAGGCGCTTCTCGAGGAGGAAGCGCTCGCGGAAGCCGAGGAGGAAGCTGCCGCCGATGCGCGCGCCGAGCGGCTGGCCCGCCGGCGTGGTCCGACCCCCTCGAGCGATCGCCCGACCGAGGCCGGTGTGGATGCTGCACCCTCTGATGATGATGGCGATGTCGAGGAGAACGGCGACGATAACGGCGTTGTCGACGTGCACGCGGAAGGCGACGATGCAACCGACGACACCGACGACGATCCTCCGCAGGTGATCGCCGAGGCGACCGAGCGCGATGCCGTGCTGGTCGAGGAGGTCGGTGCACTGGAGACCGCGGCCGAGATCGACGCGGCGCCTGTGCCTGAGACGACCCGGGCCGAGGCAGACGCCCAGGACGCCAATGCCGTCACCGAGGAACAAGCCGCAGCCGCTACTGCGGACATTGGCCCCGAGGCGTCCGGCGAGGGCGCCGAGCCGGGTACCGTGCAGGTCGTGGCCAGCGCCACGGCGGAGCCCGAGGCCGTCGAAAGCGTCGGCTCGGAGGATGCGCTCGAAGAGCTGCCGTCACGCCCGCGGCGCAGGCCGCGCAGCTACAAGATTCAAGAGGTGATCAAGCGCCGGCAGGTGATCCTGGTCCAGGTGGTCAAAGAAGAGCGCGGCAACAAGGGCGCGGCGCTCACGACCTATCTGTCGCTGGCTGGCCGTTACACCGTACTCATGCCAAATACGGCGCGCGGTGGTGGCATCAGCCGCAAGATCACCAATCCGCAGGACAGGAAGCGCCTCAAGGCCATCGCGCAGGAGCTCGAGGTGCCGGAAGGCATGGGGCTTATCATCCGCACCGCGGGCGCCTCGCGCACGAAGCAAGAAATCAAGCGCGACTTCGAGTACCTGCTCCGGCTTTGGGAGAGCGTGCGTGACCTGACGCTCGAATCCACGGCGCCGAGCCTCGTCTACGAAGAAGGCAACCTCATCAAGCGCTCGATCCGCGACCTCTACAACAAGGAGGTCGAGGAGATCGTCGTCGCCGGCGAGCACGCGCAAAAGGATGCCAAGGACTTCATGCGCATGCTCATGCCGAGCCATGCGAAGAACGTCACCTTGCACCAGGATCCCGAGCCGCTGTTCACGAAATACGGCATCGAGCGGCAGCTCAATGCCATGTTCAGTCCTTACGTAACGCTGAAGTCGGGCGGCTACCTGGTCATCAATCAGGCCGAGGCGCTGGTCGCGATCGACGTCAACTCCGGCAAGGCGACGCGCGAGTTCTCGATCGAGGAAACGGCGCTCAATACCAATCTCGAGGCCGCGGACGAGATCGCGCGCCAGCTCAAGCTGCGCGACCTCGCGGGCCTTATCGTCATCGACTTCATCGACATGGAGGAGAAGCGCAACAACCGGGCCGTCGAGCGGCGGCTCAAGGATGCGCTGCGCTTCGACCGGGCCCGCATCCAGCTCGGGCGGATCAGCCACTTCGGCCTCATGGAGATGAGCCGGCAGCGGCTGCGCTCGGGCGTGCTCGAGGGTTCGACCTCGCAGTGCCCGCACTGTCAGGGCACCGGCATCATCCGTTCGACGGAAAGCGTGGCGCTCGCCGTGCTGCGCGCGCTCGAAGATGCGTTGATGCAGGGTGCGAAGACCTCGCTTGTCGCCACGACGACGACGCCGGTCGCACTCTATATCCTCAACAACAAGCGCCACTTCATCAACGAGATGCAGCAGCGCCAGGGCGTGTTCGTCACGGTGCAGGCGAGCGAGAAGCTGCAGGGCGCGAACTTCCTGATCGAGAAGGGGCACGCGCCGGCGGCGGTGGTGCGCCGCCCGGATCGGGCAGCAGTCAATATGGACTGGGGCTTCACCGGTGAAGGCGCCGAAGGTGAGGCCGGGGGCGAGATCGAAGCCGAAGAGGCTCCGACGCGCGGGGCCGATCAGTCCCGCGATCGTGATCGTGACAGGGATTGCGATCGCGATGAGAGTCGCGAAGGTGGCGGACGCCGGCGGCGGAGGCGGCGTGGTCGGCGTGGTGGCGAGGGCCGTGGCGAGCAGCGGGCCGAGGGCCGGCATGCGGACGACACCCAGCAGCCCTATCCCGATGATTTCGCTGACAATCAGGACGGCGGTGCGAACGGCTACGCGGTCCCTGCCGAAGGTTTCGGCGACGACGAGCCGGCGCCCGAGCGCGAGCCTGCTGATGAGGCGCGTGCCGATGACCAGCACGGCCGTGAAGGACAGGAGGACGGCAATGGCCGGCGTCGGCGGCGCGGCCGGCGCGGCGGGCGGCGTGGCCGTGAGCGGGCCCGCCAGGGTGAGGCAGGCAGCGAAGCCTCGGTTGCCGCCGAATCCGGCGATGCCGAGCACGAGGTCATGTCCGAGTCGGTCGAGGATGTGGGCGAAGACGCTCAGGTGGAGGCTCAGGCCGAAGAGAAGCCGGCTCCGGCCCGCGAGCCGAGGCGGCGCGGTGCCGAGCCGAAGGACGAAGGTCGCCGTGGCCGTTCCCGCGGCGCGGTTGATGTTGAATCCGAGGCTGTGACGGCTGCCAGTGAGGCGGTTGAGCCGGTGCGCAAGCCGCGGGCTCAGCCGGAAGCGGCTGAAGACGCGGTGTCGGCGGTGCAGGACGAGGCTGTCGTCTCGCGCGTCAGGGCTCGCCACGAGGTGACGTCGACCGAGCCCAAGCTCGAGCGCGTTGTCGTTTCGCCGGACAGCGGGGCAACCGAGGCCAGTGGCGAGGAGCCGGTCAAGCGTGGCTGGTGGCAGCGCCGATTGGGCGGCTGAGGCGGCGGGGAAAATCGATCCCACTATGCGAAGGCCGGGTCCCACGCCCGGCCTTCTTCATCTAAAATCTCATGTGTCGCGCCCATCTTGCTCGGCGCGACATTTTTTCCAGTTTTGGCGATCGCTTCGTGATTCCGGCAAATATTTCAATTCCTCCCCGCCGGGGTCTTCCCCTCGGCGGTCCGCGTTGCCTCAATTTTGTCTCAATTTGAACACGACCGGCTGATGAGTGCCGCCCCGTCATGCCGAGTGATCCGGGGGGATACCGACATCACAGTCAGCCCTTCGCTGAGTGACTCCGCGATCAGCGCATGATGTCACGCGGATGTACTTCGCCTTCTCCAGGCAGACATCCGCTGATGACTTCACATCTTCCAGGTCAGGAGCCGGGTGGGTAGCGGCTCTACTTCGCAAGCCCTGGAAATTGGTGGGACATCAAGGGAGTCTTTCATGAGTAAGTCGATTTTTGCTGCCGTGCTGGCATTGGGCGCTGCCGCCTTCCTCGCCGCACCTGCTGCGGCACGCGTTGAGTCCGGCGTGGTCAGCTCGCACTACGAACGTGATGGCCGACCGCTGCCGCGGGCGCAGAAGCAGCGGGCCAAGAAATACCACGCACCAAAGGCGCGTCGCGCTGGCGCTCACACTAACAAGAAGGCGTATCGCAGTAAGAGCGCCTACAAGAGCAAGAAGGCACCTGTCGGCCGCAAGGCGCGCCTTGCGAATCGCTCCATGACCGCCGTTGCGCGTTCCGGTGGCGGTGCCACCGCCTCGCGCGGGTGTCTGAAGCCGGCCGCAGCCGCGCTGCTCGCCCGCATCGAGTCGCAGTTCGGCGCGGTGAAGGTGATCTCGACCTGCCGTCCGGGTGCTCGCATCGCCGGCAGCGGCAAGCCCTCCAAGCACGGCTTCGGCCTCGCTGTCGATTTCGACGCGGGCGCACGCAAGCAGGCGATCGTCAATTGGCTGCGTGCCAATCACACCGCCGGTGGCACCATGACGTATGCGCGCATGAGCCATATCCATGTCGATATCGGTCCGCGCTTCGTGTCGCTCGGCGCGGGCGGCGGCAAGCGTCGGAGCTGATCCGGAAACGCTCGGATACGGAAAGGGGACGCCAGCGGCGTCCCCTTTTCCTTGTTCAAGGCCGCTTTCGTCAGCCTCGTGCCTTGAGGCGCGGCCATGCCTTGAGACGGCGTGCGGCTTCGGCCATGTCGGCCTCCGTCCCGGCGTAGGAAAAGCGCAGGAAGCGGTGGCCGCGCTCGGCGTCGAAGTCGAGACCCGGTGTTGTCGCGACGCCGATCTCCTCGAGCATGGCGCTGGCGAAGGCGCGCGAGTCGTCGGTGTGGGCCGAGACATCGGCATAGAGATAGAAGGCGCCGTCGGCGGGTGCGAGCGAGGCGAAGCCTGCCTCGGGCAAGGCCTCTAGCAGGAGCGCCCGGTTCCTGGCGTAGCTCGCCCGGTTGCGCTCGAGTTCGTCCACGCCCGCGAAGGCGCCGAGCGCTGCGACCTGCGATACGGCAGGCGCCGAAATGAACAGGTTTTGCTGCAGGCGCTCGAAGACCCGCACCAGAGACGGCGGCACCACCAGCCAGCCGATGCGCCAGCCGGTCATGGCGTAATACTTCGAGAAACTGTTGATCACGACGACATCGTCCGTGATGCTGAGCGCTGTCGTGGCGGGCGCCTCGTAGGTCAGGCCGTGATAGATCTCGTCGGACACGAACCAGAGCCCGTTCCGGTCTGCGTGGCGGATCAGCTCCGCAAGGCGCGCGGGCTCGATCATGGTTCCGGTGGGATTGGCGGGGCTCGCGATCAGAAGCCCGTCGAGGCCCACTTCGTCGTGAAGTTTTGCCACTGCGTCGCGTGTGGGCATCCAGCGCGTTTCGGGGCCGGTCTCAATCAACGGTGTTCGGCAGCCGAGCGCGGATAGAATGTGCCGATAGCACGGGTAGCCCGGCGAGGGCAGTGCAACACGGGCGCCCGTATCGAATAGCGCGAGGAAGGCAAGGATGAATGCCGCCGAGGAGCCCGTGCAGATGACAATGCGTTCGGCACCGATAGAGAGACCGTAACGCTCGCGGTAGCTGTCGGCGATGCGCTGGCGCAGGGCGTCGATACCGAGCGCCGCCGTATATCCGAGTGTCTCAGTCCCGAGCGCAGCGCGCGCGGCGGCAAGGGCGCTTTCAGGCGCGGGCGTGCCCGGCTGGCCCACCTCCATATGGATCACCGAACGGCCCTTCGCCTCGAGATCGGCGGCCGCGCGCATGACGTCCATGACGATGAAGCTCTGAATGTCGCTGCGCGCAGCGGGAGCGCGGCGTCTTTCGCCGGCGATGTTCCGAGGGCCGGAGTCGTCTTTGGCCATTGTCAGTTCCTTAGGGGCTATGCGTGCGCCTTCCTTTGGCCGTATTGAAGACGACCTCTGGCGCAGGGAAAAGCGATTTGGCGCCGGTTAACTGTCTCTGTTCGGGAAGCATTCCCCCGGCTGGTCGGTATGTGCGCCGCGGTCTTGCGTTGGCCGGCGCTCTATGACCATTTAACGTTTCCATTGTGATGTTTCGTAGTGTCCCCCGAGCGTTCGAACGACCGGTTGCAAAGCATGACGACATCGACCTCGAAATCCCTTATCCGCCGCGCACTCGCTCTCGGGCTTGCGGCCGGTATGCTTGCAGGCCTCGTGCCTGCAAAGCGCGCAGAAGCGCAGGGGCTGCCGCTGATCCGCGACACCGAGATCGAGCTTCTGCTCAACGACTATTCGCAGGGCATCTTCCGCGCGGCAGGGCTTGGCACGGGACGCGTTACGGTGCGTATCGTCAACAACGAGGCGTTCAACGCCTTCGTCATCGATGGACGCAACGTCTTTATGCACACTGGCGCGCTCACGCAAGCCAACACCCCCAACGAGGTGATCGGCGTGCTTGCGCACGAAGCGGGCCACATCGCGGGCGGGCACATGGCGGCGCTTCGGACGCGCATCGCCAAGGATCAGACACGCGCGCTCCTCATTCAGCTGCTCGGTATCGGCGCCATGATCGGCGGCGCGGCTTCGGGCGGCGACGCCGGTCGCGAGATCGGAAGTGCCGGACAGGGCGTCATGATGGGCGGCAACGAGCTCATCATGCGCGGCCTCACGGCCGAGCGGCGCTCGCAGGAATCGGCGGCCGACCAGGCGGGCCTGCAGTATCTCAATGCGACGAAGCAGTCGGGGCGCGGCATGCTGGCGACGTTCGAGCGGTTTGCCGGCGAGGAGCTTTTTTCGGATGCACACCGCACGGCGTTCGCACGCACGCATCCCGTGGCGACCGATCGCTTGGCGCGTCTTCGTCAGCTCGTCGAGAACAGCCCCTACTACAGCAACACGGATTCGCCGCAGCTTCAGCATCGCCACAACATGATGCGCGCCAAGCTTTCGGGCTACATGGAAGTGCCTACCATCGTGTTCAACCGCTATCCGCGCTCGGACAACAGCCTGCCGGCGCGCTATGCGCGGGCGATTGCGTCGTTCCGGCAGGGTACGAGCGGCTTCGACCAGGGCATGGCCGGCATCCAGTCGTTGATCAGCGAGCAGCCGAACAATCCCTATTTCTGGGAAGTGAAAGGCGACTTCGAGCAGAAGGCCGGGCGGCCGAAGCAGGCGATCACCTCTTTGCGGAAGGCGCTGCAGCTCCACAAGGGGGATGCGCCTTTGGTCGGCGTGCAACTCGCCCAGGCGATGCTGCAGACAAAGGAGCCGCAATACTCGGACGAGGCCATCTCTCTGCTGCGCAAAGCGGTGCAGCGCGAGCCGGATAACGCTACGGCTTATAATACCTTGGGGCAGGCGTATTATGATAAAGGCATGCTTCCGCAATCGGAGCTGGCGCGCGCCCAGGGCCTTTTCTATTTTGGCGCCCTGAAGCAGGCTCAGGAGTTCGCCAAGCGTGCCCAGGCGGGACTGCAGCCGGGCTCGCCGGACTGGGTCAAGGCCGACGACATCGTCAACTTCAAGCCGCAGACCTGACGCGGCGAGATCCTATGGCCGGGGACACGGATCCGCCGGTCCTATCATGGAGCATTTATGACCCAACCCGAGTCCACCAAGCCGAGCGCACCGTCGCGGACGAGCCTCGGCGCGCTGATCGCCGTGCCGCTCCTTGCCGCAACGGGCCTCTGGCTCGTCTTCGCAGGTGGCGCTGACACGAGCCGTGCCGTCTCCCCGACACTTGTCGGCGCCAACACGGACGCGTTCACGCCAGATCAGCGCCGCGCCATCGAAGGCATCATCAAGGACTATCTGGTCCAGAACCCCGAGATCTTCCTCGAAGTCCAGAGCGCACTCGAATCGAAGATGGTTGCGCAGGAGGCCGCGCGGACCAAGTCGCTGGTCGCCGAGCATGCCAAGGAGATCTACCGTGCTGCCGACGCACCCGTGGCCGGCAATCCGAACGGCGACATTACGGTTGTCGAGTTCTTCGATTATAACTGCGGCTACTGCAAGCGCGGCTTCTCCGAGATCGCCAAGCTCGTCGAGCAGGACAAGAACGTTCGCGTCGTGTTCAAGGAGTTCCCGATCCTGCGCGATGAGTCGGAACAAGCGGCACGTGTCGCGCTCGCCGCGCGCATGCAGGGCAAGTATTGGGAAGTGCACAGCGACCTAATCACGACCAAGGGCCTCGTCAACGAGGCGGTCGGGCTCAAGGTCGCCGAGAAGCACGGGCTCGACATCGAGAAGCTCAAGCGGGACATGGCCTCGCCCGAGGTCAAGGCGGAGCTGGATCGGGTCAAGCAGCTGGCGCAGACGCTGCAGATCAACGGCACGCCGCACTTCCTGGTCGGAGACCGAGCCATCGGCGGTGCGCCTGAGAACCTTTATGAGGTGCTCGAGCAACACGTCGTGGATCTCAGAAAAGAAGGCTGCAATTACTGCTGAGGCCGTGCTTTGGCCCGCGGAGGCCATGCGCGCCTGCGGGCGCCGCTAACGGGGCTTGGCGAAGGCGCCTGAGGCGTGGTTCGTCCGGGGATTGTCCGGATCCGGCCTATCTTTCAGATGGGCCGGGAACCTCGGGCTTGGCGCTCTTTCGCAGCCGCGGTAAAGCTGCTAGGGAACCCTACGGGGACGGCTGGTGCCCGTGCGTTCCGTCATTCCAGGACGTAAGTCCAGGGCGCCAAGGTTAACTTCCCGACATTCCTCAATCCGATCCTGCTCATGGCCAAACCGGTATTCGTTCTCAACGGTCCGAACCTCAATTTGCTCGGCGTGCGCGAGCCGGAGATCTATGGCCGCGACACACTCGATGACGTGCGCCAGCGCGCCGAGGCCCGGGCCCGGGCGCTCGGCCTTTCGATCGCGTTCCGGCAGACGAACCACGAGGGCGAGCTGATCGGGTGGATCCAGGAGGGGCGCGACGGCGCCTCGGGCATCATCCTTAACGCGGGCTCGCTGACGCATACGTCGATCGGCATCCTCGATGCGCTTACCGCGGCCGAGCTGCCCGTGATCGAGGTTCATCTCTCGAACATCTTCCGCCGCGAGGATTTCCGCCACCACTCCTATGTGTCGCTCGGCGCCAAGGGGGTGATCTGCGGTCTCGGCGTCCAGGGTTACGAGCTGGCGCTCGAGGCGATGGCGAAGCTCGTGGCGTGAGAGGCCCGGTGAAACGCAAATCCAAAGACAGCGACAAGAAGCCGAAAGGGAAGGGGCTAGCGCGTATGACGGCGAAAGACGAGGGCGAGAAGCCGAGTGGCGAGCAGCAGCTCATCCGAGAGCTTGCGCAGCTCCTGAACGACACGGGACTTTCGGAGATCGAGATCGAAAAGAGCGGTCTCAAGATCCGTGTCGCGCGCTCGGTGACGATCGCGGCGGCCGTGCCGTCGGCGCCGGTGCCTTTCGTGCCGACGGGCGCCTCCGCTCCGGCGACGGGCGCCGCTCCGGCCGCCTCGGGTGCGGCGGATCCCGCCAAGCATCCGGGCGCCGTCAAGTCGCCGATGGTCGGCACCGCCTACCGCTCGCCCGAGCCCAATGCGCCGCCGTTCGTCGAGGTCGGCCGCCGTGTGCAGCAGGGCGAGACGCTGCTGATCATCGAGGCCATGAAGACCATGAACCAGATCCCCGCTCCGCGCGCGGGCACCATCACGGCCATTCTCGTCGAGAGTGGCCAGCCGGTGGAGTTCGGCGAGCCGCTCGTCATCATCGAATAAGGGAGACGCGGCAGCGGGCAGCACGGCACAGGGCAGCAGGGTCTTCGTTCTTCGACCGCTGCCGGATGCCAGGCGCCTCTCGCCTCAGAAAAAAGAATGTTCGACAAGGTTCTGATCGCTAACAGGGGTGAGATCGCGCTGCGCATCCAGCGCGCGTGCAAGGAGCTCGGCATCGCGACCGTTGCCGTGCATTCGACGGCGGATGCGGATGCCATGCACGTCAGGCTCGCCGACGAAAGCGTCTGCATCGGATCGCCGCCCGCGAGCGACAGCTACCTCAACATTCCGCGCCTTCTGGCAGCCTGCGAGATCACGGGCGCCGACGCGGTGCATCCCGGTTACGGCTTCCTTTCCGAGAACGCGCGCTTCGCCGAGATCCTCGAAGAGCACGCGATCACCTTCATCGGCCCCACTTCCGAGCACATCCGGACCATGGGCGACAAGATCGAGGCCAAGGAGACGGCGCGGCGGCTCGGCATCCCCGTCGTGCCTGGTTCGGACGGCGCGGTCGCCAACGAAGCGCAGGCGATGAAGCTCGCCAAGGAGATCGGCTTTCCGGTTCTGATCAAGGCCACGGCGGGTGGTGGCGGTCGCGGCATGAAGGTGGCGCACACGGCAGCGGATCTCGGGCTCGCACTGTCCACCGCACGCGCGGAAGCCAAAGCGGCGTTCGGGAACGACGCAGTTTATATCGAAAAGTATTTGCAGAAGCCGCGGCATATCGAGATCCAGGTGTTCGGTGACGGCCGCGGCAATGCCATTCACCTCGGCGAGCGCGACTGCTCGCTGCAGCGGCGTCATCAGAAGGTGCTCGAGGAAAGCCCGTCGCCGGCGCTCAATGCCGCGTCGCGCAAGAAGATCGGCGAGATCGTCGCTTCGGCGATGCGCAAGATCAAGTATCGCGGTGCCGGCACGGTCGAGTTCCTCTATGAGGACGGCGAGTTCTATTTCATCGAGATGAATACGCGGCTCCAGGTCGAGCATCCCGTTACCGAGCAGATCACGGGTATCGATCTCGTGCTCGAGCAGATCCGCATCGCGTCGGGCGCGAACCTCTCTTACAAGCAGGACGACATCACGTTCTCGGGGCACGCCATCGAGTGTCGCATCAATGCCGAAAACCCGCGCACCTTCCGGCCGTCTCCGGGGCAGATCACTTATTGGCATCCGCCGGGCGGCCTTGGCGTGCGCGTCGACAGCGGCGTCTATCAGGGCTATCGCATACCGCCCTTCTACGACAGTTTGATCGGCAAGCTGATCGTTCACGGCAAGAACCGCAACGAGTGCTTGATGCGACTCAGGCGGGCGCTCTCGGAGTTCGTCATCGACGGCATCGAGACGACGATCCCGCTTTTCAGCGAGTTGATCCGCCAGCCGGACATTGCCAACGGGCTTTATGATATTCACTGGCTCGAGAAATATCTGGCCGCAAACGGCTGACGGTTCTCGCTTTGCTGAATGTAGAGGCAAGACGTAGGAGCGGGGGCGCGGCGGGACCAAGGTGCGAACAAGCCCGTAGTTCCCATCCACCGCGCGAATTTGATAGAGTCGTGTTTCGGGACGGAGGGGGCTAGCTGTCCGAACACAGGAGTTTGCCCTGATGGCGTCGCGCGACGACATCATGATCGAGATTACGCCGCAGGTCCTGCTCAAGGCCTACAGTTGCGGCATCTTTCCCATGGCCGAAAGCGCGGATGACCCGGCGCTTTACTGGATCGAGCCGCAGCACCGCGGGATCCTGCCCCTCGATATCGTGCACGTTCCGAAGCGTCTCGCGCGGACCGTCCGGCAGGGAGCGCTCCGGGTTGCCATCGATACCGAATACGAGGGCGTGATCGAGGGCTGCGCGGCGGAGCGCGCCGGGCGGCGCTCGACCTGGATCAACTCGCGCATTCGCGGCCTCTATCGTGATCTGTTTCGGCTCGGACACTGCCACACGGTCGAGGTGTGGAACGGGGATCGGCTGGTTGGCGGGCTTTATGGGGTCGCGCTGGGCGGTGCCTTTTTCGGCGAGAGTATGTTCTCGTACGAGCGGGATGCGTCTAAGATTGCGCTCGTGCACTTGGCCGGCAGGCTGATCGCGGGTGGCTTTACGCTGCTCGATACGCAATTCGTTACCGATCACCTTCGTCAGTTCGGGACCCTCGAGATCGACCGTGACGAATTCCATCGCCATCTCGACACGGCGCTGGGCGTGACGGCCGATTTCATGCGGCTGCCGCTCGATGCCTCGGGCGAGAAGATCCTCGATATCATCGCAAAGGCGCAGCGCGCGGCCGCCTGAGGCCAGGCGCACGGTGCCGGAACGCAAGGTCATCCCACACGTGAGCAAGAGCGACGGACAGACGGCCGAGCGGCGGGCCCGTGCGCCACAGAGGGCCGCCGGTCTCGAGGTGATCCGCACGCCCGGTCCGGAGGACTATCAGCTCATCGACAGTGGCGGAGGGCGCAAGCTCGAACGGTTCGGTAAGGTCGTCGTGGACCGGCCGGAGCCGCAGGCACTGTGGCAGCGGCAGAAGCCGGCCGAGGTGTGGAAGCAGGCGCACGCGGTGTTCTCCGCCTCGGCTGATGACGAGGAGAAGGGCAAGTGGCGTTTCGACAAGCCGGTGCCGGAGAGCTGGCCGGTACGCGTTGGCAGCGACGTCTCGGTGACGTGCCGGCTGCAGGGGCTCTGGCACGTTGGCCTGTTCCCAGAGCAGGTGCCGCATTGGGACTGGACGCTGGAGCGCATCGGGCGCGTCACCGGTGAGCGGCCGCGCGTTCTCAATCTCTTCGCCTACACGGGCGCGGCGTCGCTACTCGCCGCGCGGGCGGGTGCCGAGGTCACGCACGTCGATGCATCGAAGAAGGCCATCCAGTGGGCCAAGGAGAACCAGGTTGCGTCCGGTCTCTCGGATGCGCCCATCCGCTGGATCCTCGATGATGCGGCAAAGTTCGTGGCGCGCGAAGTGCGGCGCGGGCGGACCTATCACGCGATCCTGATCGATCCGCCGAAGTTCGGGCGTGGTCCGGAAGGCGAGGTGTGGGATCTGTTTCAGGGACTGCCCACGCTGATGCAGAATGCGGCGCAGTTGCTCGCCGATCCGTCGGCGCTCGTGCTCACGGTGTATGCGATCCGCGCATCCGCGCTGGCGTTCGAGCAACTCGCGGCGGACGTGCTGGCTGGTCGCGGCGGGCAGCTCTCGGCCGGCGAGCTTGCTCTTTCTGGCGGCGGCGATGGTGCGGCGGTGCCGACGTCTCTCTTTGTGCGGTGGACGTCATGAGTACCGCTGAGCCGCGCGTCATCACCAGCCTCACGAACGACCGCATCAAGGCGATCCGCGCGCTCGAGATGCGCAAAGAGCGCAAGGAGACAGGCCTCTTCGTCGCGGAAGGCGCGTCGATCCTGCTCACGGCGCGCGATGCGGGCTTCGTGCCGACGAGCCTCGTTTATCAGGCGGGCACGGCCACGACGCCGGTGGCGCGGGCGCTCGTGACGTGGGCGCTTGGCACGGGTGCTGACGTTCTCGAAGTGTCGGAAGCGGTGCTCTCGAAGCTCTCCGCGAAGGAAAACCCGCAGACGATGCTCGGTGTTTTCCGGCAGCGTTGGAGTGAGCTTCCGTCGCAAGCGGCGCGCGACGACTGCTGGCTGGCGCTCGAGGAGGTGCGCGATCCCGGCAACCTCGGCACCATCATTCGCACGGTCGACGCGGTTGGCGCCAAGGGCATCATCCTGATCGGCAACGCGTGCGATCCTTTTTCGCGGGAAGCGGTGCGGGCGACGATGGGATCGGTGTTCGCTGTGCCGCTGATCAAGACGTCGCGCGAAGCCTTTCTGGCGTGGCGCGCGAGCTGGCGGGGCGATGTCGTTGGAACGCACCTCGACGCGCGCGAGGATTTCCGGCATGCGGCCTACAAGGGGCCGGTGCTGCTGGTCATGGGTAGCGAGGGGCCGGGTCTATCCGACAGCCTGACGCGTTCTTGCTCGCGACTGGTAAAGATCCCGATGGCCGGGAAGCTCGATAGCCTCAATCTCGCCGTCGCAACGGCGCTGACGCTGTACCAGATCCGCGGCGGCGCGCTGACAATCTGACAGCTCAGATGCAGCGGCCGCCGTCGACCTCGAGGGCGACGCCGGTGATGAAGCTCGAGGCGGGATCGGCGAGAAACACGGCTGCGTTGGCGATGTCGGTCGGCTTCGACATGCGCCCGAGCGGGATGCCGGCGATGAAGCGGGCGCGCGTTTCGGCCGTATCGGGGGCGCCCATGAACTCTTCCAGCAGCCCCGTTTCGCCGATCACCGGATTGATGGCGTTGACGCGAATGTTGCGCGGGGCGAGCTCGGCGGCCATCGACTTCGTGAGCGTGATCACCGCGCCTTTGGAG
This sequence comes from Hyphomicrobium sp. CS1GBMeth3, assembly GCF_900117455.1. Taxonomy (NCBI): domain Bacteria; kingdom Pseudomonadati; phylum Pseudomonadota; class Alphaproteobacteria; order Hyphomicrobiales; family Hyphomicrobiaceae; genus Hyphomicrobium; species Hyphomicrobium sp. CS1GBMeth3. The sequence goes on along the minus strand of NZ_FPHO01000003.1, from coordinate 603,236 downwards.
CCGTTGTACCAGGTGAGACCCGGACGCGGGCGCACGCCAGCGGTCGAGGCCGTGTTGATGATCGAGCCGCCGCCGCGCTTTTCAAGCTCCGGCACCGCAGCGAGAGTTGTCAGGTAGATCGACTTCACGTTGACGGCATAGATGCGGTCGAACTCATCCTCGGTGACCGTCATCAGCGACTGATTGCGATGCGTAACGCCGGCATTGTTGACGACGATGTCGAGGCCGCCGAATGCACGCGTCGTCCGCTCGATCATTGCCGCAACGTCAGCAGATCGCGAAACATCGGCAACGATGGAGATCGCTGAATCTCCGATGGCCTCTACGACCTCGCGGGCGTGCACCGGATCAATATCGGCGACGGCAACCTTCGCGCCTTCCTGTGCGAAGGCCTCGGCGATGCCGCGACCGAAGCCCGAGCCTGCTCCGGTCACGATCGCGATCTTGCCGGCCAGCCTCATAGGTGCGCTCCCGTCTTTTACTTATCCGACGGGCGGCGCCGCGGCGCGGGCCGCCTCGATGCGATAGGGGCTTGCCGGGTAAGTGCCAAGCAGGCGCACCTCGCTCGAGAAGAACGACAGCTCCTCGAGTGCAAGCTGCACCAGCCGGTCGGCCGGGTGGCCCTCGATGTCGGCGTGGAACATGGTGGCGTTGAACGTGCCTTCGAGCTGGTAGCTCTCGAGCTTCGTCATGTTGACACCGTTGGTCGCGAAGCCGCCGAGCGCCTTGTAGAGCGCGGCCGGCACGTTGCGCACGCGGAACAGGAACGTGGTGATGACCGGGCCATCGCCAGGCTCGGCGTCGTCGGGGTCTTTAGCCAGGATCAAGAAGCGCGTGGTGTTGTGCGCTTCGTCCTCGACGTCGGCGCGCAGAATTTCGAGCCCGTAGGTCTCGGCGGCAAGCGTGGAGGCGATGGCGGCGAAAGCGGGATCGTTCTGCTCGGCGACGAGCCGGGCCGAGCCGGCAGTATCGGCCTCCGGCACCGGGGTCAGCCCCAGCGAGCGCAACGTCTTGCGGCACTGGCCGAGCGCTTGCGTGTGGCTCAGCACTTTCTTGACGGTCTCAAGTGTTGCCCCCTTGATGGACATCAGCTGGTGGCGCACGCGCAGGAAGTGCTCGCCGACAATGTAGAGGTTGGCGTTGGGTAGCAGGTGATGGATGTCTGCAACGCGGCCCGCGACCGAGTTCTCAATCGGGATCATGGCGTAGAAGACATCGCCCGATTTCACCGCCGCCAACGCGTCCTCGAAGGTCGGGTAAGCTACCGGCTCGTAGTCGGGATAGGCCTCGGTGCAGGCGAGGTGCGAGTTTGCGCCTGGCTCACCCTGATAGGCGATGCGTGTTTCAGCAGGGCTTGTGGACATGGGATGCGGCTCGTCGGTGACGGAAACGGAGAAAGGTGCGGGACGTCCGACGTCGCGTCAGACGCGGAAAGTGGGGCGAAAAACGAAGTTGGGGAATTTCATGCCCGACGCGCCTTTCTGACGAGCTTGCGGGCCCGTTCGAGGTCGTCCGGAGTATCGACACCGAGGGGAACGGTGTCAACGACGGCCACGTCGATGCGCATGCTGGCCTCGAGCGCGCGCAGCTGCTCCAGCCGCTCGCGTTTCTCGAGGTGCGATGGGGGAAGCGCCACGAAACGTTCCAGCGCCGTGCGCCGATAGGCGTAAAGACCGACGTGGTGATAGAGGGGCCCGTCGCCGTAGGGGGCTGTCGCACGTGTGAAATAGAGGGCGCGCAGCCGGTTCGGCTCGGCGAGCGGTGTGCCCACGACCTTCACGACGTTGGGATTGATGCGCTCGCTCTCGTCGGTGATCTCGGCGGCCAGGGTCGCGATGTGGGGCCCTTTGCTGGCGAGCACGGAGACGCAGGTGCGGATCAGGGCCGGGTCGATGGTCGGCAGGTCGCCCTGCACGTTGACGATGACTTCGGTCTCGGCATCGGGGTCGACACGGTTCAGGGCTTCGAAAATGCGGTCGGAGCCCGAGGCGTGGTCCGGGCGGGTCATCAGGGCCTCGCCGCCGGCTGCGCGCACGGCGGCGCAAATCTCCTCGGCATCGGCGGCCACCACCACGCGGCCCATCTCGGCTGCGTGGGCCTGGCGCCAGACGCGGACGATCATCGGCTCGCCCTCGATATCGGCCAGGGGCTTATCGGGGAGGCGCGTCGAGGCCATGCGGGCGGGAATGATGATCAGGTTTCTGGTCATATTGCTCGGTCTGGGTTGGCGCCGTCCCGTTCACGGACATTTGGCCCCATGGAAGGTAGAGGCCCTTCGCCTATTCTTGGCGCAGCACTGGATCGCTCGATGGGCGATTGCGGGCGCGCCGCCGGTCAAGAGCTGTAAACCGGCAGAACACGGGGTTGCAAGGTACGGCTTGGGTCTTGTAGATGCCTCTGGGATGGCGCGACGTGCCGGCAAGCTCTCCTTCCTCAGCCGACGACAACGGCGGGCTTGGACTCGAGCGCGAAGATGTGTCGTTAACTATTCACGGCCTTTGAAAAACGAATCGGAAAGCGGCTGCGGGGTGACGAGATGGTGGACTCATTTGAACTGAGCAAGTTTGCGGGCGCTGTGCTGGCGGCGCTGCTCGTCATCTTCGTTCCCAAGACGTTCATCGATATCGCGCACCAGTCGCACAGCGAGATCACCGGAGGCTACACGCTTCCGGCGCCGGCCGAGGGCGGCGGTGGGGCAACCGATGGTGGCGGCGCTGCCGCTCCGGCGGTCTTCGATCCGGCTCAGGTCATTGCCGCATTGCCGACGGCCAATCCCGACAATGGAGCTGGGACATTCAAGAAGTGCCTTGCCTGCCATTCGGCGCAGAAGGATGCAGCCAGCAAGGCCGGCCCGAACCTGTGGGGTGTGCTTGGACGTCCGCATGCCTCGTATCCGGACTTCAAGGGCTACTCCGATGCCATGAAGTCGAAGAATGTCGATTGGAACTACGCCGATCTTGCGCATTTCCTGCACAAACCACGCGAGTTCATGCCGGGCACCAAGATGATCTTTGCCGGCGTCTCCGACACGGGCGAGCTCGCGGATCTCATCGCCTACATTCGTACGCTTTCGGACAGCCCGCTGCCGCTGCCGGAAGCGACAGCTCCCGCTGCTCAGCCCGACGCTGGCGCAGCGCCGGCGCCCGCGCCTGAGACACCTGCGCCAGCACCTCAATAAGGCGCTCAGCGCCGTGGCGTGCTGCCGCATGCGCGCCTCGCGTTGCGATTTTTATTTCTTTCGATATTTCGAGCTGTTGTCCGCATTCGCGTCAGGCCGTGAGGGCGGGTTCAGCTTGCCGATCTTTAATCCGCATCCGGGCGAAGCCGTGCTAGGTACTGGACTTTCCTTGGGGCCGTCGGCGCTCGCTGCGGCCCGTGGAGCGGCGCGTCAGCATATCCGCTCCGCCCTTTTTCCTGACATGGGACAGTCGTGACGATGGCAGCGGATTTCATGGTTCTTAGGCGCAGCGCTTCCTTCTTTCCCTTTCTCGCAGCCCTGGCCATGCTCGCCATTCCCAGTGTCACCGTTCGTGCGCAGGAGCAGCCGGCCGCGCCAACCGCGCCCCCGCCCGCTGAGACGGCTCCTCCGGCGGAGGCCGCTCCACCTGCAGCTGCTCCCGCACCCCAGGCAAACGCTGCGGAACCTGTACGCCATCACGCTCTGTCGCTGATCGGCGAGCCGAAGTTCGGTGCCGACTTCAAGCACTTCGACTGGGTCAACCCGGACGCGCCAAAGGGCGGGGTCTTGCGGTTCGCAGCCGAAGGCACGTTCGACTCGCTCAACCCTTACTCGATCCGGGGTGTGCCGGCGGGCGCCGTGGCGATGATCTACGACTCGCTCATGGCTGGCAGCCCCGACGAGGAATCGACGGAGTATGGTCTCATCGCCGAGTGGGTGTCCTATCCGCCCGATTATTCGTGGGCCAAGTTCGGGCTCAGGCCAGAGGCTCGGTTCCATGACGGCCGCCCGATCACGCCGGAGGACGTCATCTTCAGCCTGGATGCGATCAAGAAAGCGCATCCTATGTATGCCCGCTACTACAAGAACGTCGTCAAGGCCGAGAAAACGGGCGATCACGAAGTCACCTTCACCTTCGACATCACCGGCAATCGCGAGCTGCCGCAGATCCTGGGGCAGCTGACGGTCTTTCCGAAGCACTTCTGGGAAGCGACGGGCCGCAACGGCGAGCCGCGCGATCTCGCCAAGAGCACGCTCGAAGTGCCGCTCGGCTCGGGGCCCTACAAGGTCAAGACGGTCGACACCGGCAACCGCATCGTGCTCGAGCGCGTCAAGGATTACTGGGCGCAGGATCTGCCGGTCCGGAAGGGGCAGTACAACTTCGACGAGCTGCGCTTCCAGTATTTTCGCGAGCGCACGGCGGCATTCGAGGACTTCAAGAGCGGGCGCGCGGATCTCTGGCGCGAGAACACGGCCAGCGCCTGGGCCACGCAGTTCGATTTCGAGGCCATCAAGAAGGGCTGGGCCAAAAAGGAGACCATCCCGACCAAGGGCGTGGCGAGGATGCAGGGCTTCGTGTTCAACACGCGGCGCGACAAGTTCAAGGATCCGCGCGTGCGCCAGGCTTTCAACTACGCTTTCGACTTCGAGGACCTGAACAGGAGCGTGCTGTTCGGCCAGTACACGCGTGTCGCGAGCTACTTCGACAACTCGGAGCTGGCGGCGAAAGGGCTTCCGCAGGGCCGCGAGCTCGAGATCCTCAGGGAGTTCGAGAAGGAGCTGCCGCCCGAGGTGTTCACCACGGAGTGGAAGAATCCGGTGTTCGCCTCGCGCGAGGACGTGCGCAAAAACCTCGCCGAGGCCATGCGGCTCTTCAAAGAAGCCGGTTGGGAAGTGCGCCAGGAGGAGGTCGAGGATCCGAACTGCGGATTTTTCTGCAAGGCGGGACGCGCGATCGGGCTCGGCACGGCCCGTAAGGAAGCGGTGCTGCGCAACGCCAAGGGCGAGCCGTTCACGGTGGAATTCCTGCTCGGCTCCGAGGCCTTCCAGCGGCATGTCGCGCATTATATCTCGAACCTCGCCAAGATTGGCGTGCGCGCGAGCGTCCGTGTCGTCGACCCTGCGCAGTACGAGCAGAGAGAGTCGAGCTTCGATTACGACATCATCATCGACAGTTTCCCGCAGTCGATGTCGCCCGGCAACGAGCAGCGTGACTTCTGGGGCTCGGCCGCGGCTGACCAGAACGGCACGCGCAACACCATCGGCATCAAGGATCCGGTGATCGACGCGATTATCGAGAAGTTGATCCTGGCCAAGGACCGCGAGGAGCTTGTCGCGTACACCCGCGCCCTCGATCGCGTGTTGCTGTGGGGGCATTATCTGGTGCCGCAGTGGTACAATCCGTACGAATGGCTCGTGACGTGGAATGTTTTCGGCCGGCCCGAGAAGCTTCCGTCTTTGACGAGCGCGGTCACCCAGGTCTGGTGGATCGATCCGGGCAAGGAACAGGCGCTCGCCGCGCACAGGAGATGACATCGACACGTGTCCCGGCGTTCGCGCGGAGGTGAGATGAGACAGTTGAGCGGCGTGCGGCTTGGAGTGGTTTTGGCCCTGGGGCTTGCGGCGGGGCTCGCGATGCCTGCTGGAGCGGAGCCGAGCCACGGGCTGTCGATCTTCGGTGATCTCAAGTATCCGCCCGACTTCAAGCATTTCGACTACGTAAACCCGGATGCCGCGAAAGGGGGACGCGCCTCGCAGATCGGCAGCGGTGGGCTAACGACCTTCGACAGCTTCAACCCGTTCATTCTCAGGGGCGATGCGGCGCAGGGCATGCCGCTCGTGTTCGATAGCCTGATGGCGCGGGCGCTCGACGAGCCGGATTCAGTCTACGGGCTCATTGCAGAGTCGGCGGACGTGGCGCCGGATGGCCTCTCGGTCACGTTCAAGCTTCGGCCGGAAGCCAAGTTCGCTGACGGCAGCGCGGTGACGGCCGAGGACGTCGTGTTCTCGTTCGAGACCCTCAAGGCGAAGGGGCATCCGGCCTATGCCATGCCGCTACGCGACGTGAAATCGGCAGAGGCGCTCGATGCGCATACCGTCCGCTATACGTTCGAGGGCGCGCTAATACGCGACCTGCCGACCACGGTCGCGACACTGCCGGTGCTGTCCAAAGCCTATTACACGACCAACGAGTTCGACCGCACGACGCTCGAGCCGCCGCTGGGCTCGGGCCCCTATAAGGTGGGGCCGTTCAAGGCCGGGACTTACGTCACCTACCTTCGGCGTGACGACTATTGGGGCAAGGATCTGCCGGTCAACCGCGGGATCAACAACTTCGACGAGGTTCGCTACGAATACTATCGCGATCGCACGCTCGAGCTCGAGAACCTGCTCGCGGGTAACTTCGACTTTCGCGAGGAATTCACGTCGAAGGATTGGGCTGGCGGCTACAATGTGCCGGCCGTCAAGGATGGTCGCATCAAGCTTTTGACCATTCCGGATGAGCGCCCCTCCGGCGCGCAAGGCTTCTTCATCAACACGCGGCGCGACAAGTTCAAAGACGTACGCGTTCGGCAGGCGCTGAACTACGCCTTCGATTTCGAGTGGAGCAACAAGAACTTATTCTTCGGGCTCTATACGCGCACGGCGAGCTATTTTGAGAACTCGGACCTCAAGGCGACCGGCAAGCCGTCGGCCGAGGAACTGAAACTTTTGGAGCCGTTCCGCGATAAGCTTCCGGAAGCCGTATTCGGCGAAGCGGTCTCGCCGCCGGTGACCGACGGCAGCGGCAACAACCGCACGCAGCTTCGCGAGGCCGCCAGGCTGCTCAAGGAGGCTGGCTGGGAGCAGACGCCGCAAGGTCTGCGCAACGCGGCCGGGCAACCGCTCACGATCGAGTTTCTGATCGATTCACCGGCGTTCGAGCGCATCGTGGCGCCGTACCTCAAGAACCTGAAGGCGATCGGGATCGACGCTTCCATGCGCCGCGTCGATGCGGCTCAATATGAGCAGCGCATGAAGAGCTTTGATTTTGACCTTACGACGCAACGCTATGCGCTGAGGCTGACGCCGGGCATCGAGCTCAAGAACTTCTGGGGCTCGCAGGCGGCGGCAATGAACGGTAGCTTCAATCTTGCGGGCATCGCCGATCCCGTGCTCGACCAGCTTATCGACAAGGTGGTGGCGGCGAAGTCGCGCGAGGAGCTTGTGACTGCCACGCGTGCCGCCGATCGCGTGTTGCGTGCGGGCTATTATTGGGTGCCGCAGTGGTACAAAGGTGAGCACAACCTCGCGTTCTGGGACAAGTTCGGATGGCCCGAGGTTAAGCCCAAGTATGAGCGCGGTGCGCTCGAAACATGGTGGTACGACGCCGAAAAGGCCGGGAAACTGGCCAAGCGATAGGGCTCAGCGTTTGACGCGCCCCGGGCGCATGAGGATATGATCATACGATGGCTGCCTATCTCCTCAAGCGACTGCTGCTGATCATTCCGACTATGATCGGCATCATGCTGATCAGCTTCGTGATCATTCAGTTCGCGCCGGGCGGTCCGGTCGAGCAGATGATCGCCAAGCTGACGGGTAGCGACATGTCGATCTCGGACCGGATCGGCGGAGGCGCGCGCGATACTCTGGGTGGAGGCAGTCAGCTCGGCCAAGGTGGAGGCGACAGTGTCACGTCGAAATACCGTGGCGCGCAGGGGCTCGACCCGGAGTTCATCAAGAGCCTCGAGAAGCAGTTCGGCTTCGACAAGCCGGCGCATGAGCGCTTCCTGCTCATGATGAAGAACTACCTGATGTTCGACTTCGGCAAGAGCTACTTCCGCGACGTGTCGGTGATCGAGCTGATCAAGGAGAAGCTGCCGGTCTCTATCTCGCTCGGGATCTGGATGACGTTGATCACCTATCTCATCGCGATCCCGCTCGGCATCCGCAAAGCTGTGCGGGACGGCGAGAAGTTCGACACCTGGACCAGTACGGTGCTGGTCATCGGGTATGCGGTGCCGGGCTTCCTGATCGCGGTGCTTTTGCTGATCGTGTTCGCGGGCTCTTCGTTCTTCCAGCTCTTTCCGTCGCGCGGGCTCACGTCAGACAACTGGGATCAGCTGTCGCTGATCGGAAAAGTGGTCGACTACTTCTGGCACCTGACGCTGCCGATCATCGCCATGGCGCTCGGTGCCTTCACGACGATGGCGTTCCTGACCAAGAACAGCTTTCTCGACGAGATCCGCAAGCAGTACGTCATCACAGCGCGCTCGAAGGGGCTCGGTGAGCGAGAGGTGCTCTACGGGCATATTTTCCGCAACGCCATGCTGTTGATCATCGCCGGGTTCCCGGCTGCGTTCGTCAGCGCGTTCTTCTCCGGATCGCTCTTGATCGAGACCATCTTCTCGCTCGACGGGCTCGGGCTGCTCGGCTTCGAGTCGGCGATCAAGCGCGACTATGCGGTGGTATTCGCGACGCTTTACATCTTCGCGCTGCTGGGACTTGTCGTGAACGTCGTCACCGATTTCGTCTATACGCTGGTCGATCCGCGCATCGACTTCGAGAGCCGGGAGGTCTAGCCATGGACGCCCGACGCGAAGAGGACATAGAGGAGGTGAGGCCGGATCTCATTCGGCCGCCGCTCTACACGCGCATGCTGCCACGGTTCAAGCTATCGCCGATCAACGCGCGCCGATGGGCGAACTTCAAGGCCAACCGGCGCGGCTACTGGAGCCTCATCCTCTTCCTGGTGCTGTTTGTGGTGACGCTGTTCGCGGAGCTGATTGCCAACGACCGGCCGTTGATCGCCCGCTACAAGGGCGAGACGCTGTTCCCGGTGCTGGTCGACTACCCGGAATCGAAATTCGGCGGCTTCCTGGCCGTCACCGACTACCGCGATCCGATGATCATCGACGAGATAGAAGCCAACGGCTGGATGCTTTGGCCGCCGATCCGCTACTCCTACGACACCATCAACAAGGACTATCCGAACCGCGTCGATTCTGAGGGGCGCTGCGTCATCGAGCGGGACGGCGTCTCGCATCAGGGTGGGCTCGGCTATCCGGCACCACCGCAATGGGCAGCGCGAGCCAAGCTCTGCGACGCGCCACCAGATCAGATGGAACGTTATCTCGCGATAGGAAACTGGAACTGGCTCGGGCTCGACAACCAGGGCCGGGACGTGCTGGCGCGCGTTATCTACGGGTTCCGCATCTCGGTTCTGTTTGGTCTGATCCTGACCATCTTTTCCAGCATTATCGGCATCGCCGCTGGCGCCGTGCAAGGCTACTACGGCGGCTGGATCGACCTCACGATGCAGCGCTTCCTCGAGATATGGGGCAACATACCGACGCTCTACGTGCTGATCATCATCGCGGCGGTGCTGGTGCCAGGATTCTGGACGCTGTTGTTCGTGCTCCTGGCGTTCCAATGGACGTCGCTCGTGGGTGTGGTGCGGGCGGAATTCTTGCGCGCGCGCAACTTCGAGTATGTACGCGCGGCGCGGGCGCTCGGGCTTTCGGACACCACCATCATGTGGAAGCACGTGCTGCCGAATGCGGCAGTCGCCACCGTCACGTTCATGCCGTTCCAGCTTTCGGGCTCGATCACAACGCTCACGTCGCTCGATTTCCTCGGGCTCGGATTGCCGCCCGGCTCGCCGTCGCTGGGCGAGCTTCTGCTGCAAGGCAAGGGTGATCTCGGCGCGCCGTGGCTCGGCATGAGCGCGTTCTTCTCGATCGCGATCATGCTGTCGCTGCTGATCTTCATCTTCGAGGGGGTGCGCGACGCGCTTGATCCCCGCAAGACCTTCGCGTGAGGAGGAGCGGGCTTATGTCGCGAGAAGTTCTCGTCAACGTCAAAAACCTCTCGGTCGCGTTCCGCGCGGGCGGCGTGACGACGACGGCGGTGAAGGGCGTGTCGTTCCGCATCAACCGGGGCGAGACGGTGGCGCTGGTCGGGGAGTCCGGCAGCGGCAAATCCGTGTCGGCGCTGTCTATCCTGCGGCTTCTGCCTTATCCCCCGGCGTCGCATCCCTCGGGTGAGATCTTTTTCGAGGGCAAGGACCTGCTCAAGGCGTCGGAGGCGGAGCTCAAGCGCATCCGCGGCGGGCGCATCGCGATGATCTTCCAGGAGCCGATGACGTCGCTCAATCCGCTGCACACCATCGAGCGGCAGGTCGGCGAGATGCTGAAGCTGCATCGGGGTCTGAATGGCGCGGCGCTGCGCGCGCGCATTCTCGAGCTTCTTACCAAGGTCGGTATTCCGGAGCCGGAAAAGCGGCTCGATGCCTTCCCGCATCAGCTTTCGGGTGGGCAGCGCCAGCGTGTCATGATCGCCATGGCGCTCGCCAACGAGCCGGATCTCTTGATCGCGGACGAGCCGACAACGGCGCTCGACGTGACGATCCAGGCGCAGATCCTCGAGCTTCTGCGCGATCTCCAGCGCGAGATGGGCATGGCACTGCTGCTGATCACGCACGACCTCGGTATCGTGCGGCGCATGGCGGAACGCGTCTACGTCATGCAGCGCGGCGAGATCGTCGAGGAGCAGCCGACCGAAGCGCTGTTCACTGCGCCGCAGCACCCTTACACACGCCATCTGCTCGCGGCCGAGCCCAAGGGAGCGCCGCCAAGTTTCGAAGCCGATGCGCCGGTGATTGCTGAGACGAACGATCTCAAGGTGTGGTTTCCGATCAAGCGCGGCTTGTTTCAGCGGACGGTGGACCACGTGAAAGCCGTCGACGGGCTCTCGGTCAAGATCCTCGCCGGGCAGACGGTGGGCGTGGTCGGTGAGTCCGGATCCGGCAAGACGACGCTCGGGCTCGCGATCCTGCGGTTGATTTCGTCGCAAGGACCGATCGTCTACATGGGCCAGCGTATTGACGGACTGTCGTCGAAGGAGATGCGGCCGCTCCGGCGGGAGATGCAGGTGGTGTTTCAGGACCCTTACGGGTCGCTGTCGCCGCGCCTCTCGATTTTCGGCATCATCGAGGAAGGGCTTCTGATCCAGAAGCCGGATTGGACGGAAGAGCAGAGGCGTGAGCGGGCGGCGGAGGCGCTGAAGGAGGTCGGCCTCGATGCGTCCGCGCTCGACCGGTATCCGCACGAGTTCTCTGGCGGTCAGCGTCAGCGCATCGCCATCGCGCGCGCAATGGCGCTCGAGCCGAAGTTCATCGTGCTCGACGAGCCGACGAGCGCGCTCGACATGAGTGTGCAGGCGCAGATCGTCGATCTCTTGCGTGATCTGCAGGCGCGCCGGAACCTCGCGTACGTGTTCATCAGTCACGATCTCAAGGTGGTGCGGGCGCTTTGCAACTATGTGATCGTTATGCGCAACGGGCGCGCCGTGGAGGAGGGACCTGCCGAGGAGATCTTTACGGCGCCCAAGGCCGATTACACGAAGGCGCTGCTCGCGGCCGCGTTCGATCTCAAGGTCGCGCATCGCGCTGCCGTCGCGGGCTGACGGTCACGGCGCGCGGCAGTTTTACGGATGGCCCGGCGGTTCGCTTCCAGATAGTCTCGTGAGCGCTGCAACTTTGCGGGCTTCAAGTTCCTCTGGTCAGGTTACGCTCCATGAATACGCCGCCGGATGTGGCGCGGTCGGTCTCGATCGAGACGACGATCGAGCAGCTCCGCTATTGGGTGCCGACGATCGCGGATGTCGCCTCCACGGTGGAAGCGCGCGACGGGCAGAGCTGGCTGCTGTCGATCGAGCCTCATATTGCAACGGCTTGCCCTGTCGCGATTGCGCTGAAACAAAACGGCCGGTTCGATATCTCGGTTGCTGGCGAGACCTACGAAGATTGCGCGCTGCAAAGTCTCGATCAGCTCGTGCGGCTGCTCGAGCGGATCGTCGAAGGCGACGTGATCCAGCGTCGGTGGGTGAGTACGGCGACGGGCGTTGCGGCCGACGTTGAGACGCTCGTGCGGCTTGATGAGGGCGTCGTTTGGCGTTCCGGGTCGCAGCCGGGCGGGAGCGCCGAGAGCCGCGATCGGCACTTCCTGCCGTATCGGCGAACGTACGGCGATTAAGCGCCTCTGTCGGGTGACGCTGCGAGGCGGCGGATGGTCGTGATAGGAGCCGACTGCCTGGCGATGCGCTCGGCGGCTTCGGGCAGTGTTTCGGCGGCGACTGCCATGTGGTGAGCGTTGGCGTGCACGAGCATGACGCCGTCGCTCATGATGCCGACGTGGCCCGGCCAGAAGATGAGATCGCCACGCTTCAAGCCTTCGAGGTCGCCTGGCACGGGAATCGCAGTGCCGAGCTCAGTGGCCTGCATATCGGTGTCGCGCGGGGCGGCTATGCCGGCTGCCTCGAGCGAGACCTGCACGAGGCCCGAGCAATCGATGCCGATGCGCGTACGGCCGCCCCACAGGTAAGGCGAGCCGATCAGGCGCTCGGCGATGTCGACGAAATCCCTCTCGAACCGGTCGCGCTCCGTCAGATGCCGCGTGATGACGAAGCCGCCGCGCTTGAGGCGGCAGAAGCGATCGTCCCATTCCGCCACGCAAACCTCTGCATTGAGCGGCAAATGCAGTAGTGGCGGTGTCTTGATGTCCGGGGCGGGGTAGATGAATGTGCCGAGCGCCTTGACGCGGTGGGTCATCGGCACGATTTCGCCGGTCAGTGTTGCGGACGGCAGGTAGCCGACGTAGCGGTCGCGCTCGAGCTGAACCCAGGCCCATCCGTCGGCTTCATCGTAGACGCGCACCAGCTCGCCGTAGAGCGCTTCCGTCTCGAGGCCGAGCTTGGCGTTCGGCTCGCGGCGCAGGGGAACGGCGGGGCGTATGACCTGCCGCACGATGCCGGGCGCATAGCGCGGTGCCGCCACGCGGTCGCGCAGCGACAACGCCGCGAGGTCCTGGCGGACGACATTGCGGCGCGGGTCGAGCGCCTGCTGCGGCAGCGGCGGCGGGGTGCTTCTCGCGGTCCCGTTTCCCCCTGCGTTCTCGTCCGTCATGAGGTGAACTCTTTGCTGATGACTGAGAAGATGGCGCGTGCCGTTTGCGGCTCGCCGCCCTTCGGGCCGAGGGGACGCGCGGCGGGGCGCCATCCATAAAGATCGAAGTGCGCGAAGCGGCGCGCATTCTTCACGAAGCGCTTGAGGAACAGCGCCGCCGTGATGGCGCCCGCGAAAGGCGCCTCATAGACGTTATTCATGTCGGCGACCTCGCTGTCGAGGTGGCGCTCATAGCCGGGCCAGAGCGGCATGCGCCAGAGCGGATCGCCGACTGCAGCGGCTTCGCTGGTAAGGGCGGTGGCAAATGCGTCGTCGTTGGTGAAGACTGCGGGAAGGTCCGGGCCGAGCGCGACGCGGGCAGCGCCGGTCAAGGTTGCGAACACGAGCACCGTGTCGGGACTTTCCTCGTCGGCGAGCGACAGCGCGTCGGCGAGGACGAGGCGGCCCTCCGCATCCGTGTTGCCCACCTCGACGGTTTTGCCGGCATGGCTCAGGAGGATGTCGCCAGGGCGGAAGGCGTCGCCCGCAATGCTGTTCTCGGCGGCGGCGATCAAGAGGCGCAGGCGTACGTCGAGGCCGCTCGTGATGATGAGCTCGGCGAGCGTCAATGCCGCCGCGGCGCCGCCCATATCCTTCTTCATCAGCAACATCGCCGACGCGGGCTTGATATCGAGGCCACCGGTGTCGAACGTGATGCCCTTGCCGACCAGCGTCAACGTTGGAGCCGTGGCGCTTCCGCCCGGCTTCTGCCAGCGCAGGTCGATGAGACGCGGCGCGCGCGGGCTGGCGCGGCCGACGGCGTGGATCATGCGGAAGCCCTTTGCGAGGAGGTCATTGCCAACTGTCGTCTCGAGGCTGGCGCCGTGATCGCGGGCGAGACGCGCGGCTGCGGCTTCGAGATCCTCGGGCGCGAGATCGGAAGCGGGCGTGTTGATCAGGTCGCGCCCTTTCCAGACCGAGCTCACCTGGTCGACGATCGCTTGATAGTCGAGCCTTTCTGGGATCTTGAGGCGCGCGGGCTGTGTGTCGGAGGCGCCGGTCTTGTAGCGGCGGAATTTGTAGGCGCCGAGACCCCAGGCGATGGCGGCGAGCGCGGCATGCGGTGTCTCGCGGCCAAGATGATAGAGGCCTGGAGGCAGACTTGCTGCGAGCTGTCCGATCAGAAGCTCCGAAGGGCCAGAAGGATCGCCGACCGCACCGTTGCCGAGGCCGAACGCGACGCCGGCAATGGTGCCGCCCTCGCCGGGGAGAAAAGCCTGCTTCTTCGCCGCGCTCGTGAAACGCGTCGTCTCGAGCCAGCGCTTGGCGGCGTCATCGAGCGTATCGATGCCGGACACGGGATTGGTATCCGAGGTTAGCCAGATCGGAATGCTCGGGCCCGTGGTGTCGTGAGGGGCCAGCACGTCAGTTGGAGACAGCGTGCTCGCATCGGCAGTTTTATCGGTCATGAATGTTGTTCTTTAGTCTCGGAGAAATTGGCGACTTGGACGCGCCATGCTTGATGGGGCATTATCCTTCCCACGCACGCAAACGCAATTGCAAGAGGGCAGGGGATGGCGGGTAACGGCTACCGACTGGTGATCGGCAACAAGTATACGTCGAGCTGGAGCCTGCGGCCGTGGCTGGCCCTGAAGCAGGCGGGTATTCCCTTCACGGAAGTCTATATTAACCTCCGGACACCCGAAAAAAAGGAGCAGATCCTGGCCCATTCGCCGGCCGGCAAAGTGCCGGTGCTGTGGGCGAACGATCTCATGATCTGGGACAGCCTTGCGATCCTCGAGTATCTGGCCGAGCGTCACCCTGACAAGGGTTTCTGGCCCGCCGATGCGGACGCGCGGGCGGTAGCGCGTGCGGCGAGCGCTGAGATGCACTCGGGTTTCCAGCCGCTGCGCGAGCACTGCCCGATGAAGTTTATTGCGACCGACCCGAAGGACGAGCATGCGGAGCCGGTGCAGGATAATATTCGCCGTATCGTCACGTTGTGGAAGGATTGCCGCGCACGGTTCGGCGCGGACGGGCCGTTCCTGTTCTCGCAGTTCTCGATTGCTGACGCGATGTATGCCCCGGTGGCCTCGCGGCTTCGGACCTATGTCGCCGACCTCGGCGCGTATGGTGACGATGGCACGGCCACCGCCTACATCGAGGCCCTTTTCGCATTGCCAGCAATGTCGGAATGGGGCGAAGGCGCAAAGCGGGAGCTGGAATTCCGTTAAAGGCTCGTTGTGCTCCGTTAATTGTTTATTGATCACTGTATCAGAAAGTGACGGAGGACGGGCTTCCGCCCGTGAACTCCCGTTACAAGACGAGCAGTGGAGACGTTTATGGCCGCCGATCTCGACGCGCCTCTGGTCCGGCCGGATCTGGTCAGACCGGTTCGGCGGCGTGGTTTGATCGTAGCGGTTACGGTGAGCCTGCTCCTCGGGGCCTGTGCGCAGGCGGGGAGCGACGACAGCTCCGGGCTGTTCTCGGCGCTGTCTCCGGAGCCCTCCAAGGAGGACGTGAAGCAGGCCGCACCGTCCGATCCTGCCGCTGCGACCGAGTATTGGGGCAAGATCTACGCGAAGAACCCGCGCGATCTCGATGCGGCGCTTGCCTATGCGCAGAATCTCAAGGCCACGGGCCAGAAGCGGGAGGCGCTTGCCGTCCTGCAGCAGGCCTCGCTCATTCACGGGACGAATCGTGATCTCGCGGCCGACTACGGACGTCTTGCGCTCGAGCTCGACCAGGTCAGCGTGGCCAAGAAGCTTCTCGAAATCGCGGACGATCCCGCCAATCCCGATTGGCGCATCGTGCTCGCGCGCGGCACGGCGCTCGCAAAGGAAGGCAGCTATCGCGATGCGATCGGCTTCTACGAGCGGGCGCAGGCGCTCAATCCGGAACACCCGTCCGTGCTCAACAATCTGGCGCTGGCCTACACCATGAGTGGAGAGCCCGACCGCGGCGAGCAATTGCTGAGGCGTGCGTCCGTTGCCGGTGCCGAGAATGCCAAGGTGCGCCAGAATCTCGCCCTCGTGCTCGGCCTGCAAGGCAAGTACGACGAGGCAACGCAGGTGGCTTCCGTCGATCTTCCGGCCGAGGACGCGCAGGCGAATACGGCGCTTCTGCGCAAGATGGTCAACGTCGATCCGAAAGCGGCTCCGGCTGCTGCGCCTCACCGCGAGCTGCCCGCCACGGCGACCTGGGCACCTGCCGTTGCCGAGGCCGATGCTCCCAAGGTGCGCCCTTCCCCGCCTGCCGCCGCTGCGCCGCGATTGCGCGCGAGCAAGATCGAGACGGAATCCGGAGCGTCTCAAGCGGGAAGCCGTTCGGCGAGCCTGTTCAGCGCCGAGTAATCATCCGCTGCTCGCGTCGGGACTTTCCTTTGCGCATCGCCCGGTGATGTCGTGTGATCCTCAACGTCGTGCGCGTTGAAGCTGGCGCGGGTGCCGGCCCTTCGCCGGCATGACGGGGATATCGTGAATCCAGACATGACGTCATAGCGGCCCGGAATCGGCGGTAACCGAGAATGGTCAGCTGGAGTGTTCTTGCCGTAAGACGCCTACTGGAACTTCCAGAACGTGATGGCGGCGGGGCCGAGGATCACGAGGAAGAGCACGGGCAGGAAGAACAGGATCATCGGCACGGTCAGCTTCGGTGGCAGGGCGGCCGCTTTCTTCTCCGCTTCCGACATGCGCATGTCGCGATTCTCCTTGGCCATGACGCGCAACGCCTGGCCGACAGGCGTGCCGTATCGCTCGGCCTGGATCAGCGCCGTCGTCACCGCCTTGACGCTCGGCAGCGCCGTTCGTTTCGCCAGGTTCTCGTAGGCGATCCGCCTGTCCGGCAAATAGGAGAGCTCCGCTGTCGTCAGCGACAATTCCTCGCCAAGCTCCGCGCTCTGGTTCGAGGCCTCCTTGGCGACCTTACCGAAGGCCGCCTCGACCGACATGCCGGATTGGACGCAGATCAAGAGCATGTCGAGGGCTTCGGGGAAGGTGGTTTTGATCGCCTGCTGGCGCTTCTGCACCAGGTTCTCAATGAAGAGGTTCGGCAGATAGTAGCCCGCCGCGGCTGCGGCCACGGCGTAGGCGAGCTTCATTGCCGCCGACGCCTGCGTGTCCGACAGTACAAACAAGTAGAAGAGAGCGGCCAGGAACACCAGCGGCGGGGCGACGACGCGGAAAAACATGAACGCGACGAGCGGGGCCTCACCTCGGAGACCTGCCATCTTCAGTTTGTTGCGCAGCTCCTCGTTGTCGAACTGGGAGCGCAGATCCAGGCGATCGACGATCTGCTGCATATAACCCTTGGGCGTCTGGCGAAGCTTTACGGTGCCGACGCGATCGCGGGTGAGCTCGGCGAGGCGCTGGGAGCGCAGCTTGTCCCGCTCGAGCGCCATCACGCGCATGCGCTGGTTCAGCTGGTCGCGCGCCAGGATCGGCATCACGATGGCAAGGATGGTTGCGAACGCCGAGACGGCGGCCAGCATGGTGGCCAGGAACGCCGGAGACATCACGGTATCGACGATCTCTTGCATGACGCGCTTCCTGAACCCGCTAGAACTTGAAGTTGATCATCTTGCGCATGACGAGGATGCCGATCGTCATCCAGAGCAGGCCGGCCAAGATGAAGATATTTCCGGTGCGTGTGTTCAGCAGTGGCGCCAGGTATTCGGGCGAGGACATGTGCACCATGAGCATTACGCCGGGTGGCAGGCAGCCGAGAATGAGCGCCGACGCCTTGGCTTCGGCGGAGAGCGCCTTCACCTTCATGGCCATCTTGAAGCGGTCGCGCAGCACGCCGGACAGGTTCGACAAGGCTTCGGCGAGGTTGCCGCCCGATTGCTGCTGAATGGCGATGACGATGGAAAAGAACTTCATCTCGGGCAGCGGCATGCGGCGCGTCACGCGCTCGAGCGCCTCTCCAAGAGGGACGCCGACGCGCTGCTGATCGACGACGTCCTGAAACTCGGCTGCGAGCGGCTGCGGACTTTCCTTGGCGATCACCGTGAGACATTCGTTCAGCGGCAGACCGGATTTGATGCCGCGCACGACAACGTCTATGGCATTGGCCAGCTCGGCCTGGAATTTCTTCTGGCGGCGGGCTGCAAGCTTGGCGAGCACTAGGCGAGGAAGGCCGAGGCCACCGACCAGGAGCGCTGCCATCAGGATCATGGGTGAGAGCGCTGCCGCCGATACGGGAAGCGACATCCGGGCGATCAACGCCATCAGCACGGACGAGCAAGCGCTCGCGATCCAGAAAGTCCTGGGCTCGATATCGAGGCCGGCCCGCTCCAGGCGGAGGCGCAGCGTGATCTTCTCGCGCGCCTTCTTTCTCGCCTCCATATCCTTCAGGCTATCGACGACCTGCTTCTTGCGCTGGGCGGCGAGCTCGGCTGCGGATTGGGTCGCGATCTTACGCGTGCGCGTTTCGCTGACGCCCGCGACGCGCTTGTCTTTCACCCGATCGGCCGAGATGTAGGGATACATGATGGCGTAGACCGCTGCCGCGATCGCAACAGCCGCTACCATTGCCGTCAAGAGCGGCATCAGGCTCGCTTCGTCCATGTTCCCCTCCCCCCTTTCGTCAAATCTGGGTTTCGCCCATCGGGGTGCCGTTGGCGTCGAGCATCTCGGCGGCGGCGAGGGCGCCGGCGAGGCGTCCTTCTTCCTTGTAGTATTGCGCGCGCTCCCAGAACGCGGGTCGCGCGATGCCGGTCGAGCGGTGATGGCCGGTGAGGCGGCCGTAGGCGTCCTCGCCCGTGATCTCGTATACGATTAGGTTCTGGAGGGTGATGATGTCGTCCTCCATGCCGACGACCTCGGTGATGTGCGTCACCTTGCGGGAACCGTCGCGCAGGCGAGCGGCCTGGATGATGATGTCGATGGAACCGACGATCATCTCGCGGATGGTGCGGATGGGAAGCGTGAAGCCGCCCATCATGATCATGCTTTCGAGGCGGCTCAAGGCCTCGCGCGGGCTGTTGGCGTGCAGCGTGCCCATGGAGCCATCGTGGCCGGTGTTCATGGCCTGCAGCAGGTCGAACGCCTCGGGGCCGCGGACCTCGCCGACGATGATCCGCTCCGGGCGCATACGCAGGCAGTTTTTCACCAGATCGCGCATGGTGATCTCGCCTTCGCCTTCGAGGTTTGGCGGACGGGTCTCGAGACGGACGACATGTGGTTGCTGCAACTGAAGCTCGGCCGAGTCCTCGCAGGTAATGATGCGCTCGTCGGAATCGATGCAGCCGGTCAGGCAGTTCAGAAGCGTGGTTTTACCGGATCCGGTGCCGCCGGAGATCAGAACATTGCAGCGGACGCGTCCGATCACCTCGAGGATCGTCTTGGCCTGGGGCGTGATGGCGCCGAAGCGCATCAGCTGGTCGAGGGTAAGGCGGTCTTTCCTGAACTTGCGGATGGTGAGGACCGGGCCGTCGATGGCGAGCGGCGGGGCGATGACGTTGACACGGGAGCCGTCGGGCAGGCGCGCGTCGCATATGGGGCTCGATTCATCGACGCGCCGGCCGACCTGGCTCACGATGCGCTGGCAGATGTTCATGAGCTGCTGGTTGTCAGCGAAGCGCACGCCCGTCTTCTGCGTCTTGCCGCCGACCTCGATGAAGGTGGTCGCTGCGCCATTGACCATGATGTCGGCGATGTCGTCGCGTGCCAGCAGCGGTTCGAGCGGGCCGTAGCCTAGGACGTCGTTGCAGATGTCCTCGAGCAGCTCCTCCTGCTCGGCGATGGACATGACGACGTTCTTGACCTGGATGATCTCGCTGACGATGTCGCGGATCTCCTCGCGTGCCGCCGCGCTATCGAGCTTGGCGAGCTGCGTCAGGTCTATGGTGTCGATCAACGCGTTGAAGACCGTCGTCTTGACGTCGTAGTACTCTTCGGAATGGTGGCGCTGCGGCTCGACGGGCTCCTCGCGCGGAGGGGGAGGTGGCGGAGGCGGCGCGGCGGTCTTCGGCGCGGGTTGCGGTGCGGGCGCGGTCGCGGGGGCGGCAGGGTTCTGAGGAACTCTCCGCTGCTGTCCAGGATCGCTGGTCCGCCTGCCGAACATCTCAGTCTCCGTCAGCGTTTGAGCATGAGCTTTTCAAGGATCGGTGCGAAGGGCGAGCGCTTCTCGGCCTTCACTTCCTTACGGTGCGCGAGGGCGAGCGCGATGTCCCGGAAAGCCTGCACCGACTTCGCCTTCGGATTGAATTCCTCGATCATCTGTCCGTTGTTGGCCGCCTGGCCGAAGCTCTCACAGTCGAAATCGATGATGGCGAGCGTCTTGAGGCCGAGCGCGGTCTCGAACTCCTTCGGCGTGATCTCGGGCCGCTTCTGCATGTTGGCCATGTTGAGCACGAGGTGCGGCGGAGCATCGTTCTTGCGCGCCTGCCGCAAGAGATCGACGATGTTCTTGGCGTTGCGCAGATTGGCGAGGTCCGGAATCGCGGTGAGGACGATCTCGTCGGCCTGCAGCAGGAGGCTCCTGGTCCACGGCGCCCAGACGTGAGGCAGGTCCACCGCGACGAACGGCACGTTCTGGCGCACGACGTCCACGACCGTCTCGCAGGCTTCCGGAGTTATCTCGTAATCGCGGTCCAGAACCACGGGCGCGGCAAAGATCGAGAGATGCTTTGAGCAGGTGGTGAGTAGGCGATCGAGCAGCACCTCATCCAGGCGATCCGGGTTCTGCAGCGCGTCGGCGATGCCCTGGACCGGGTCCTGGTTGAAATCGAGGCCGGTGGTGCCGAACGGCAGGTCCATGTCGGCGATGACGATGTCGTTCGCCAGCACCTCCGAGAGCGTCCAAGACACGTTATGGCAAAGTGTCGACGAGCCGACGCCGCCTTTGGCGCCGACGAACGCGAACACCTGGCCGACGGGATCGGAGGCCGGGTTGTTGTAAAGGCTGGAGAGGCACTCGAGCAGCTCGAACGACGTGACGGGCGTGACGAGGTATTCCGAGATGCCGCGTTTGATGAGCTCGCGGTAGAGAACGACGTCGTTGGCGCGGCCGATAATCACGACCTTTGTGCCCGGATCGCAGCTCTGCGCCAGCTCCTCGAGCTCGGCCAGAAGCTCGGCTTGCGGAGACTGCGACTCGAGGATGATCAGGTTCGGTGTCGGGCTTTCCTCGTAATGCGCAATAGCAGCGGCGGTGCCGCCCATCTGGATCGTCACGTGCGCCTTGTTCAGGCGACGATCCTCGGATGCGGCCTGGATGATCTCGGCGATGTCCGACGTCTGGCAAAAGGCCTGAATCGAGATGCGCGGCAGCGGGCGCGCGCGGTCGCTCAACGCCGACGTGGGAATGGTGTCGTCGCCGAGAGCATAGGGAGACGGTGCCTCGAACGGGTCGGATCCGGGTCTCTGCAGCGCTTTCGACATCAGTGTTCCACCGTCACTTGGCAATCCTGACCTTCTCGTCTTCGCTCTTCTCCGACCCCGTGGATTTGCCGTTGCGGTAGTGGTCCCAGACGACGTCGCGGCGTTCGCTCGGGCGGTCGCTTTCCGTGCGCGGGCCGATCAGGTCGGCGGGGTTGGCGACGGAGACGGCGAGGTTGTGCTGGTTGGCGCACCCGAAATTCGGGTAGTTGGTGTTGTCGCGTTGGTTGGCGAGGTTGGTCGGCCAGTAGCCGCAGACGGGCGCCTCGGCGACGTAGCGCAGATAGGTGACGCGAACGGGCGCATCCGAATGGCCATCGGTGTGGTAGGCCTCGACTGCGATCGAGGAGTCGGCAAAGCCCATGTCGCCCAGGATCTGGCGGATCTCGCCGACGGCGTTCATGGCTGCGATTTCGTTGGCGCCGCCGCCGGGCGCCTGGATCACGAGGCGGCTGTTGCCCGCATCGACTGCGCGGGAGCGATCGGCGAACTCGAGCACGTCGGCGCGCTGACGCGGGCTCAGGCCGCGCGAGCCCGCCGGAATGCGGATCTGCATCGTCTGCGGCTGCTGCGAGACGATGATCGGGTGACGTTGCGACGGATCGATCATGGACCAGCCGGCCACCTGCGGTGCGGTCGGATCGTTCCTGCAGCCGGCCGCGGCTGCGGCGGCAAGCAGCGCAAGCGCGATCGGCGCTGCGCGCCGCGTGCGTTGGGCATTCGAAGCCGGCCGGGAAGCAATTTCATATTTCATCGTTGCGTCTCCAGCCAGCCCTATTCGACGATGAAACCGTAATCGCCCTTGAGGTCGCCGATCGGGGCGACGGTCTCGGTGCCGTAAATGCGATTGAGGTGGCCCATGAAGTTCGCCTTGCGGTCGGTCGCTTCGGCGAGGCCATCGAGCGGACGCGCGAGCTGCTTAAGCGCCACGGGCTTCACGAGATAGGGTGTGACGATCACGACCAGCTCCGTCTCGCGCTTGATGAAGTCGCGGCTGCGGAACAGGGTGCCGAGGACGGGCACATCCTTGAGGCCGGGGAATCCGTCGATGTTCTGGCGCACGTCGTCTGAGATCAGGCCGGCAAGGGCGATGGAGCCGCCGGACGGCAACTCTACGGTGGAGTTGGCCTGGCGCTTCTTCAGGGCCGGGATCTGCGTCGAGTCGATGACGACCGCGCCGGCGCTCGAAAGCTCGCTCACCTCGCTTTCGATCTTGAGGCTGATGCGGCCCTCCGACAGCACGACCGGCGTGAAAGAAACGCCGACGCCGAACTCCTTGAAGGTGACGGACGTCTGGCCGTTGGAGTCCTTGACTGGGATCGGATACTCGCCGCCAGCCAGGAATTTCGCAGGCTCGCCGGAGATCGCCGTCAGGTTGGGCTCGGCCAGTGTGCGCACGAGACCGTCGCGCTCGAGCGCACGCAGTGCCTTGCCGATGCGGTAGTCGCCGTTGCTCCACCCGGTCACAGTGCCAGAGTTGCCGAAGGTTCCGGACGGGCCGCTGTTATAGAAGCAAGAGACGCCGGCGCAGGGACCGGTGCCGTCCATGTCGATCCCGGGTACGGGCAGCGATCCGAGGCCGGCTGCCGTCGTCAGCGGCAAGGCGTTGGCCGTCAGCAGGCTCCAAGTGAAGTTGCCGGCGTTGATGTCGGCCGCGAGGTTGACGCCGAACTGCTTCAGCAACTCACGCTGTACCTCGGCCACCACGACGCGGAGCATGACCTGCTCCTCGCCCTCGACGCCGAGCATGTTGATGACCGACTTGGCCTTGTCGTCGGAGCCTTTGCCCGCAGACATGGCGTCGCTGGCGTTGATGATCATGGTGCCGCCGGCGGAAGCGCTGGCCGATTGGCCAATGCCAAACGCGTCGGGATTGGAGGCGGCGAAGGCGCGCGCGATGTCGGTGGCGCGGTTCGAGTCGATGGGTGTGCGCACCGAGCCGATCAGCACGATCGACTTTCCGGCCATTTCGACACGGATGTTCGAGCCGGGGATCAAGCGCGCGAGCAGCGTCTCGAGCCCGCCGACATCGGCGCCGACCGTGATGTCGAGTGTCAGGATCTGGCGGCCGCGCGCGTCGAAGAAGAAGGCGTTAGTCTGGCCCGGTTTTTTGGCAATCAGGAACACGCGGTTCGAGGTCTGCACAACAGCGTCGACGCTCTGCGGATCGGAGACCAGCACGTCGCGCAGCTCGAAGTCGAACTCGACCAGCATCGACTTGCCGGCGCCGAGCGCGACGGAGCGGGTTTGCGGTCCATCCGCGCCTTCAGCGCTGATGCGCATGAGGGATGCGCCATCGCCGTTCGCGCCGGCGGCAGTGGCCATGACCAGCCCGGCAACGATGGCCCCGCACAGAGAGAGCAGGAGCGAGGTAGAGGTCTTGCGCATTCGTTATCGGGCCTTCCGACGGACCAAACTCGAGAACTGCTCAGTTGACGCTGTAGGCGCGCGAGGCGGTGCCATACCGCAGTACGCGAATCGCCGTGCTTTCCTTGGTGGACGGGTCCGCGCCTTCCGTCGGGCCTTGATTGACGTCGAGATCGGCGATCGAGCGCAGCGACAGCGAAATCTCACCCATTGAATTCGACAGCGCGAGAAGCTCGGCCTGGCGCGCGGTCAACTCGAGGGTCGCGGTGCTGGCGCTGCCGGCGGTTTTCTTGCCTTCCTTGATCTCGATCTCCTGGCCGATGGCGAGAACGCGCACGTTGCCGAAGAGGAGATCGCTCACGTAATCCTCCTGGCCGCTGCGGTTACGCACGCGGCGGATCAGGATGACGTCGACGCGGTCGTTCGGCAGGATCAAGTTGCCGACGGCTGTCTCTTCCTTGATGCGAGTCGAGATGGCACGCATGCCGACTGGCAGGATCGCCGCCAGAACGCCGCCCTGGCCGGCCTTGACCAGCTTCTGGTGCGTGATCGGCTCGCCCTTCATGACGGGCGCGCGGGCGATCGAGCCCGCGAGATCGGCGATGGCGTTGGGTGCTGAAGACCGCGTGATGTAACCTGCCGTCACGGCCTCTTTCGGCCACGGCTGCCACTGAAAGGTGCTGTCAGTCGTAATGTGGCCGAGGCCGATGTCGCTGCGGGCGACAAGCACTTCGCTCGACGCGACCTTGACCTGGACTGTCCGTTCTACGGGCGGCTTGTTGACCATGCCGCGCACCATGACGAAAGCGAGTGCGCCGGCCGTCAGCGCTATGGCTAATCCGAAAAGCTGAGGCCGTTTCATCGCACACGTTGTCCCATACGGCCATTTTCTGGCCGAACCTTTTGCTCAGGGCGAAAGATTGAAGGACAAACGTCAATGCGCCGTTAATTTCTGTTCCGATTTGGGGCGCTTAGCCGACGGACGCGACAACCCAGGGCGTGATCGGAAAGACGAAGAGAGCGGCCGCGGCGATAGCGATGCCGTAGGGAATGCCGCCGCCCTGGCGGTGCAGGCGCATGGCCCAGTCGGGAGCGCGGATGCCGAGGACGGGAAGCTTCCTGTAGTACAGGATGGCTAAGGCGAGAAGGCCGCCGCAGACGGCAGTCAGCGTCAGGAACGCCAGCAGCTGGTCGAAGCCGATCCAGAGAGCGCCAACCGCCAGCAGCTTTGCATCGCCGCCGCCGAAGCCTCCGACGGCAAACAATGCGATGCCGGCCGCGAGCACCACGGCGCCGGCTGCGATATGCATCATAATGTCGGATGCTCCGAGGCCCATCAGCGGGGCCGCCGCGAAGAATGCCAGCATGAGGCCCAGCGTGACCCGGTTCGGGATGGTCATGGTCAGCAGGTCCATGGCGGCCGCGAAGGCCATGACGGCCGCGAAGGCCATGAGAATTGTCGATGCAATCACGAACATGCACCTTCGGAAGACGGCCGTTCGGCTTTCATTTTCGCTCAAACTCGCCGGTTGAGGGTCAGTAATCGAACGTCGAATATTTAAGTGAAGGGTGCGTTAGCGGTTGCTCAGTCGGGAATTTGCTCTTTGACAGTGTCGAAGAGCTCGGTGAGGCCTGCCGTGACGTTGCTCAAGCCAACCACGATACCCATCCCCACGAGCGCAGCGATAAGCCCGTACTCGATGGCCGTGCCGCCCGTTTCATCAGCCAAGAAGCGCTGAATTAGAGATGTCATTACACGGTGTCCCGTTGCGTGTGTGCCTTCGTTGCGATGAAGGCCATCTGGCGGATCCAGATGGCCTTCCTAACCATTGGCCCGGTATGGCCGCGCGATTAGCCTTCGCCGCCGCCAGCGGTCGGATTGTCGAGCTTTCCGCCGACGTCCGTGAAGATGTCGTTAAGGGCCTCCTGGAGGGTGGAAAGGCCAGCGATGATGCCGACGCCGACGATGGCGGCGATCAGGCCGTACTCGATTGCCGTGGCGCCCGACTCGTCCTTCACAAAGCGCGAGAGAATGTTCGTCATGATTTAAGTTGCTCCCAATTGACTTGCCTAGTTCCGCGCGGGGACGTGCCATCGCGTCTGAACCAGCAGACAATCTACGCCCGCGGAATTAATTCGAAGTAAAATATGCAATTCCTCGCAGGATAAATCGTCTATCATGCGTTTATTTTATGAATAAATTTTGATATTTCTTGGATCTATGCAGTATAGTATCTAATATTTCTAGTATTTTTCTTCGTCATCCGTGTGTGAGAGGCATTATTCCTGATCTATTCGTAATCTAATATGGTATTTATTTGCGTTCATGCTGTGCGATGTCGGCTGTCGCGGACGAGCAATAATGACGTTCTTCGACGCCCGTCGGGTCGTAGGATCTTTTGATCGTCGCGACTATTTCTCTCTTATCTGGAAGGTCTACCTAGGTACGGTCCGAAAAATTTAGGCCCGCCGACCTTGTGGTCGACGGGCCCAGGTTGAACCGTTTCCGAGATACGCGCGCTACTCGTACTTGCCGTGGCAGTGCTTGTACTTCTTGCCCGAACCACACGGGCAGGGCGCGTTGCGCGAGATCTTGCCCCAGGTGGCCGGATCGCTCGGGTCGAAGGCTGCTGCCGCTCTACGAGTCTGGAGCGGTGCGCGTTTCTCCGGGGCCTGGCTGCCACGGCCGCGCGCGGCGATGGCGGCATCGACCAGGGCCAGCTCCTCGTTGAACTCGTCGCGGCCGGTCTGGGGATCGAGGTGATGGGCGAACATCTCGGGCAGCTCCGGCTCCTCGAGCTCGGGCGGCTCCTGGCCAGGCGGCGCGAGCTCGACGTGCATCAGCTGCCCCGTGGTTGCCTCGCGCAGGCGCGCCAGCATGCTCTCGAACAGAACGAACGCCTCGCTCTTGTACTCGTTGAGCGGATCGCGCTGGCCATAGGCGCGGAAGCCGATCACCTGGCGCAGGTGCTCGAGCGTCACGAGGTGCTCGCGCCAGAGATGATCCAGCGTTTGCAGCAGCACCATCTTCTCGATTTGGCGATAGGTGTCCGGGCCGATCTCGGCGGCCTTCTTGGCGGCCTTCTCGTCGACGGCCGTCTTCAGACGCTCGAGGATCTCTTCGTCCGCGATGCCTTCCTCGGCAGCCCAATCCTCAAGCGGAAGGTCGAGACCGAAGATGGCCTGCACCGCCTCCTTGAGCCCGGCCATGTCCCACTGTTCGGCGTAGGCGCGCTCGGGGATAAAGCGCGAGACGAGATCCTGGACGACCTGATGGCGCAGCTCGGCCACGGTCTCCGAGACGTCGTCCTCTGCCATGATGTCCTTGCGCTGGTCGAAGATGACCTTGCGCTGGTCGTTCATCACATCGTCGTATTTCAGGATCTGCTTGCGGATGTCGAAGTTGCGCGCCTCGACCTTCTTCTGGGCCATCTCGAGGCTCTTGTTCATCCACGGATGGGTGATCGCCTCGCCCTCCTGCAGGCCGAGCGTCTTCAACACGCTCTCCATGCGGTCGGAGCCGAAGATGCGCATCAGGTCGTCGTCGAGCGCGAGATAGAACTTGGAGCGGCCGGGGTCGCCCTGACGGCCTGAACGGCCGCGCAGCTGATTGTCGATGCGCCGGCTCTCGTGGCGCTCCGTGCCGACGACGTAGAGACCGCCCGCATCGAGCGCGGTCTTCTTCTGCTCGTTCACGGCCTCCTGGACCTCGGTGCGCTTCTTGGCAATGTCGTCCTCGGTCGGCGTGCGGCTGGCGGCTACCTCCTCGGCGACCCAGTCGCGCAGCTGATACTCGACGTTGCCGCCGAGCTGAATGTCGGTGCCGCGGCCGGCCATGTTGGTCGCGATGGTGACGGCGCTCGGCTTGCCGGCCTGGGCGATGATGCCGGCCTCCTGCTCGTGGTAGCGCGCGTTCAGCACCTGGTGCGGAAGGGGATCGTTCTTGCCCTTCGCCGAGCCGATCTCGATCAGATAGGCGCCGATGTCGTTGAAATAGGTCTTGAGATCGCCCTCGGCCGTCGTCTTGCCGTCCTTGGCTGCCTTCATCTTCTCAGCCTGAGCGAGTAGTGATTTGCCAAGGTTTTCTATGTACTTGCGATCCTTGAGCAGCTCAGAGAGCTGCTCCGACTTCTCGATCGAGGTGGTGCCGACGAGGATCGGCTGGCCGCGCCGGGAGCAGTCGGCGATCGTGGTGACGATGGCCGCCAGCTTCTCCTTCTGTGTGCGGTAAATCTCGTCGTCCTCGTCGATGCGCGAGATGGTGAGATTGGTCGGGATCTCGACGACGTCGAGGCCGTAGATGTCCATGAACTCGGAGGCTTCCGTCAGAGCCGTGCCGGTCATGCCGGCAAGCTTCTTGTAGAGGCGGAAGTAGTTCTGGAAGGTGATCGAGGCCAGGGTCTGGTTCTCGGGCTGGATCTCGACGTTTTCCTTGGCTTCGAGTGCCTGGTGCAGACCTTCGGAATAGCGGCGGCCCGGCATCATGCGGCCGGTGAACTCGTCGATGATGACGACCTCGCCACCTTTGACGATGTAATCCTTGTCGCGCTGGAACAGCTTGTGAGCTTTCAGCGCCTGATTGACGTGGTGGACGAACGTGACGTTCTCGATGTCGTACAGCGAGCCCTTGAGCAAGCCTGCCTCAGCCAACAGGCCTTCCATGCGCTCGTTGCCGGCCTCGTTGAGCGTGACCTGGCGCTGCTTCTCGTCGAGCTCGTAGTCTTCTGTCGTGAGCTTGGGGATCAGCTTGTCGACGGCGACGTAGAGGTCGGCGCGATCCTCGAGCGGACCGGAGATGATCAGCGGCGTGCGCGCCTCATCGATCAGAATGCTGTCCACCTCGTCGACGATGGCGAAGGCGTGGCCGCGCTGGACCATTTCGTCCTTGCGCAACTTCATGTTGTCACGCAGGTAATCGAAGCCCAGTTCGTTGTTGGTGGCGTAGGTGACGTCGGCGGCGTATGCCTCTTTGCGCTGGTCGTCGTCGAGGCCGTGCACGATGTTGCCGACGGTCAGGCCGAGGAAGCGGTAGATCTGTCCCATCCACTCGGCGTCGCGCTTGGCGAGGTAGTCGTTGACGGTGACGACGTGCACGCCTTCGTCCGCAATGGCGTTGAGATAGACAGCGAGGGTCGCGACGAGTGTTTTGCCTTCACCCGTCTTCATCTCGGCAATGGCGCCCTCGTGCAGCACCATGCCGCCGATCAGCTGCACGTCGAAATGGCGTTGGCCGAGCGTGCGCTTGGCGGCTTCGCGAACGGTCGCGAAGGCCGGCACAAGGAGATCGTTCAGAGAGGCTCCGGCGCGGAACTGCTTGCGGAACATCTCGGTGCGGGCTCTGAGCTCGTCGTCGGTGAGCTTTTCGATCTCGGGTTCGAGAGCGTTGATGGCCTCAACGCGAGAGCGATAGCTCTTCACGCGCCGCTCGTTGGACGAGCCGAAAATCTTCGAGGCGAGCGTGCCGAAGGAGCCAAGGGAGAGCATCAAGTTTCATTCCTCAAATCATGGACTTGGCGGAGATGCGCGGGGCAACTGGGCGTCGATCACGCACAAAGGGTCGTGCTCGCTCTCCAGGTCGCGTCCGGCGGTCACACACCAAGAACTGGGGAGCCGCGGGAGCGCCAGTCCGGCCGATCGGCCATATGGGGGCAGACATAAGGATCGCCGCCCATAATTGTCAACGCGCGGACGGGCAATCCCTCTCGGGAGTTTTTTCGCCTTTGTTAAGCCAGCTTCTTGAAAAAAGCGGGGCAAGCATTTGCAATTGTTTACTTGGCAGGGGGGCGCCGCCTCGTCTATGGATGCCCCCAATTCTTGAACCTTACACGCGCCTTACGCGGCACTTACCTTCGCCCCGCGCGTTGAAATCAGCGCATAGCTTCGTGCCTCGGCGCCAGAACCCCAAGGAGACACCCCCGTGAAACGAGTTACAGCCGCCCGCCTTACCGCGTTCGCACTCGCCGGAGCGGCGCTCTTGAGCGGTCCCGCGTTTGCCGATGATGCCGTCGTGGCCAAGCTCAATGGTGTCGAGATCAAGGAATCCGACCTTGAGATGGCGGAAGCCGAGGTGGGATCCGAGCTCCACAGCATCCCCGAGGACAAGCGCAAGCGCCTGCTTCTCGAATTCATGATCGAGATGCGCCTCTTCGCCGATGCGGCGGATGGGCAGAAGCTGACCAGCGGGCCGGAATTCGAGAAGCGCCTTGCCTATTGGAACATGCGGGCCAAGCGCGACGCCTTTTATGAGGCGTCTGTGCGGGGTGGCATCAGCGAAGGCGTGGTGCGCGGCATCTATGACGACAAGGTCAAAATGATCCCGCGCGAGGACGAGGTCGAGGCCAGCCATATCCTCGTCGACAGCGAGGACAAGGCCAAAGAGGTGCTCGGCAAAGTCGAGAAGGGTGAGGACTTTGCAAAGCTCGCCGAGGAATATTCGAGCGATCCCGGATCCAAGGCCAACGGGGGTAAGCTCGGCTACTTCGGCAAGGGCCAGATGGTGAAGGAGTTCGAGGCGGCCGCTTTTGCGCTGAAGAAGGGCGAGGTCTCGAAGCCGGTCCAGAGCAAGTTCGGCTGGCACATCATTAAGGTCGAGGACCGGCGCGAGAAGCCGCTGCCGACCTATGAGCAGGTGAAGGACCAGATCCTCGACAGCATGGTACAGCAGAAGGGCCAGCAGGTGGCCCAGGATCTGCGCGGCAAGGCGAACATCGAGTACGTGGATGCCGAGATCCGCGAAGAGGTGCGCAAGGAGACTGCTATGGCAGCCGCGCGCAAGAAGCTGCAGGAGCAGCAGTTCGAAGAGCAGATCAAGCAGATGGAGCAGAAGGGTGGCGACGCCGGGAAGCCGGCGGGCGAGGCAGACAAGAAAGCGGAATAACCTCTCCGCTGGCTTGCCGCGCTGCGGGCTGCTATGTGGCGGACGATCGCCACCGGGGAACCCGTATGTCCAGCCAGCTTGCCTTGCTCATCGCCATCCTATGTGAAGTTGCCGCGACGTCGGCGCTCAAGGCATCGGACGGTTTCCGCAATCTGCTGCCTTCGATCGTGGTCGTGATCGGGTATGGCGCCGCGTTCTATTTTCTCTCGCTTGCGCTTCGCGCCATCCCGATGGGCGTGGCCTATGCCCTCTGGTCGGGCATCGGCATCGTTCTTATCTCGATCGCAGGCTGGCTGATTTACGGACAGCGGCTCGATCCGGCCGCTGTGGTCGGAATTGGGCTGATCATTGCCGGTGTCTTCGTTCTGCAGCTTCTCTCGCGTACGTCCGGCGCCTGACGCGATCTCGTGCGTCTGCCGGCCGGGCCAAAGTCCGGTTCCTTGTGTAGGGGTTGAGCCTCCGTCCGCTTTCCTTGGAGCTTTGTAATATGGGCAAGGTCACGTTCCGCTCGCCGTTCGTGCCCGAGGAGCTGGCGCAGCTCGCGCCGCTCGACGGGGTGCGTTTTGCCACCGCCGAGGCCGGCATCCGCTACAAGGGCCGTACGGATCTTCTGGTCGGGGTCGTGGACGAGGGTACGACCGTTGCCGGCGTGCTGACGCAGTCCAAGACGGCTTCAGCGCCGGTGCTCGCCTGCCGAAAGCACCTCAAGAAGGGCGAGGCGCGGCTCTTGATCGTCAATTCCGGTAACGCCAATGCCTTTACGGGGAAGAAGGGCCGCGAGGCGGTCGATATCACCGTCGATGCCGGGGCGGCAGCTGCGGATTGTGAGCGTCATGAGGTTTTCGTCGCGTCCACGGGCGTGATCGGCGAGCCGCTCGACGCCGGGCGCTTCGCGCACCTGATCGAGGGTCTCGTCAAGCGCGCCGAATCGGACGCCTTCGAGGCGGCGGCGCGCGCGATCATGACGACGGACACGTATCCGAAGCTCGCGACGCGGCGCGCGCTGATCGGCGACGTCGAGGTGACGATCAACGGCTTCTGCAAGGGTGCCGGCATGATCGCGCCCGATATGGCGACGATGTTGTGCTTCATCTTCACCGATGCGGCGATCGCCGCGGCGCCGCTGCAGGCGCTGCTCGCGGAGCATGTCGAGACCACCTTCAATGCCATGACCGTGGACGGCGACACCTCGACCAGCGACACGTGTCTTCTGTTCGCAACAGGGGCCGCGCGTGCGCGCGGCCAGGAGCCTGTGACGAAAACGGGCTCCAAGAAGCTCAAGGCATTCTCTGCTGCGCTGCACGATCTGATGCAGGATCTGGCTATCCAGGTGGCGAAAGATGGCGAGGGGCTCTCGAAATTCGTCACTTTCGTCGTGCAGGGTGCGGAAACTCACGAGGCGGCGCGCATCATCGCGCTCTCGTGTGCCAATTCGCCGATCCTCAAGACGGCGATTGCGGGCGAGGATCCGAATTGGGGGCGCGTCGTCATGGCGGTCGGCAAGGCCGGCGAGGCGGCAGATCGCGACAAGCTCGCGATCTGGTTCGGCGAGCACTGCGTGGCGCGCGACGGGGAGCGAGCCCAGGAGTATGACGAGGCGACGGTCGCCGCCTATATGAAGGGCCGCGAGATCGTGATCCGCGTGGATGTTGGCGTCGGAGACGGCGCGGCACATGTCTGGACCTGCGATCTCACGCACGACTACGTGACGATCAATGCGGATTACCGGAGCTAGACCGTTGGACAACGATGTTTCGACGCCTGATTTCTGGATCGAGCGCTGGCAGAGAGGCGAAATCGGCTTTCATCAACCCGAGGGCAATGACCTCCTGGTCAAGCACTGGCCTTCGCTCGGGCTCGCGCCGGGGAGCACCGTGCTCGTGCCACTTTGCGGCAAGAGCTTTGACATGGTTTGGCTCGCGGCGCAGGGCTACCGCGTGATTGGCGTCGAGCTTTCGCCGCTCGCGGTCGACGACTTTTTCCGCGAACAGGGCATCGAGGCGGACACGCATACCGAAGGCCGCTTTGTCGTGCGCTCGGCAGGTCCGATCTCGATCTGGTGCGGGGACGTGTTCGATCTCACGGCGGATCTCTTGAGTGAGGTGGCCGCCGTCTACGACCGCGCGGCGCTGGTTGCTTTTCCGCGGTCGTTGCAGGGGCGTTATGCGGCGAAGCTCGTCGAGGCTCTGTCGGAGCGGGTTCAGATTCTGCTCATCTCGCTCGCCTATCCGGTGGGGCAGATTCCGGGGCCGCCGTTCTCGACGCCTCTCATGAACGTCGCAGAGATGTTCGGTGACGTGTACGATATCGACGTTCTGGAGAATCGGGACGGGCTGGCGCAAAGCCCGAACCTCAAGGCGCGCGGCGTGACGTCGCTCGAGGAGACGGCGTATGTGCTGAGGCGCAAGGCCTGAGCTTCTCTACAACGCGACGATATCCGGTGCGGAGCGGATGGTCTCGTAGACAAGCGACAAGTCGGCCGCCGTCGTGCAGTAGGGCGGCATGACGTAGATCGTATTGCCGAGCGGTCGCAGCAGCACGCCATGAGCGAGAAAGTGCGTGCGCAGCGCGATGCCTGCGGAGGCCAGATAGCCGGCATCGGCAACCTTGAGGTCGACGGCGGTGATGGTGCCGAGGCGGCGCGGGTTCTCGAAACGATCGTCGGCTTCAAAGGTCCGGATCTGTTTGTCTTGATGCTCGGCGAGCGCGCCGATGCGCTTTAAGACGGGCTCGTTCTCCCAGACCTCGAGATTGGCGAGGGCTGCCGCGCAGCAGACCGGGTTCGCCGTGAAGCTCGACGAATGGAAAAACGTGCGCGCGCGGTCCTCGGAATAGTGGGCATCGAAGATGCGTTCGGTGGCGAGTGTCGCTGCGAGCGGTAGGACGCCGCCGGTCAGGCCCTTGGCGAGGCAGAGGATATCGGGCGTGATCTTGGCCTGCTGGCAGGCGAAGAGCGTTCCGGTGCGGCCCCAGCCGGTCATGACCTCGTCGGCGATGAAGAGTGCACCGTGACGCTCGCAAATGCGTTTCATCTCGGCCAGCGTTTCGGCGGTGTAGATCAGCATGCCACCGGCGCCCGCGATCAACGGCTCGACGATCAGCGCGGCGAGAGGCTCCTCGCGGCAGGCGGCGTCGAGCGCGTCGAGGGTTTCCTGCCCGCGGCCGGCGTGCGGGAACGGGATGCGCACGACATCGAACAGGAGCGGCTCGTAGGCGGCGTTGAAAACGCCGCGTGCGCCGGCCGACATGGTGCCGATGGTGTCGCCGTGATAGCCGTGCTCGAATGCGGCGATGCGGGTGCGCGGCGCGCCGATGTTGCGCCAATAGCCGAGCGCCATCTTCAACGCCACCTCGACCGACGTCGAGCCGCTGTCGGAATAGAAGACGTGGGCGAGGCCGCGTGGCGCCATTTCGATCAGTTTGTCGGCAAGCCGTTCGGCCGGCTCATGCGTGCAGCCCGCGAAGATCACCTGGTCCAGGCGGTCGATTTGCTTGTGGACGGCTTCTACGATCGGCGTGTAGCGGTGGCCGTGAGTGATGACCCACCACGATGAGATGGCATCGAGGATGCGGCGGTTATCGGGCTGTTCCAGCCAGGCGCCTTTGGCGCGGGAGATGCGCATGGGGGCCGGCTCGAGGGCATGCTGGGTAAAAGGGTGCCAGACCGTGTTGCGCGCCATCAACGGAAGTCCTCAAGACGGAAATGCTCGGCGAAGGCTGAGGCCAGGTTGTCGCGCGTGAGCGGGGCGATGCGCGGCAGGCGGCCGAGGCGGCGCGCGTTGCCCATGTCGACGATGGTGCGCTCGCTGTCCGGCACCTCATCGCCGACGAAGGCGATGCCGAGGATCGGGATGTTGCGGCCATTCAAGGCTTCGATCGAGAGCAGGCTGTGGTTGATGGTGCCGAGGCTCGTGCGTGCCACGAGGACGACGGGCAGGCGCCAGGCGGAGAAGACGTCGATCATCAGCGTCTGCCGGTTGACGGGCACCATGAGGCCGCCCGCACCTTCGATCACGAGCGGGCCGTCGATGTCGGGTAGCGCAAGTTGGGCGAGGCTGATCTCGCGGCCTTCGGCCTCGGCGGCGCGATGGGGCGAGGCCGGCAGTTTGAGCCGGTAGGCCTCCGGGTGGATGCGATCCGGCGGCAGGCCGCTCAGCTCGCGCACGCGCGCGCTGTCGCCGCCGTCTTCCAGGCCGGATTGGATCGGCTTCCAGTAGGTGGCGCCAAGCGCGTCGGCGAGCGCCGCCGCGAAGACTGTCTTGCCGACGTCGGTATCCGTGCCCGTGACGACGATGCCCTGCGTTCGGTGACGCGTCATGCCGGCACCTGCGGGAGCACGGCTGCCAGCGTGTCGAGCAGGCGCGCGGTGGCGTCCTCGCCCGCATTCAGCGTCAACGAGATGCGCAGGCGCGCCGTACCTTCCGGCACGGTGGGTGGACGCACGGTGCGGACATCGAAGCCTTCCGCTACCAGCGCCTGCGCGACCGATAGGGCGCGAGCATCGGCGCCGAGGATCACGGGCTGGATGTGCGAGCCGGTGGGCGCGATCCCGCAGCGTCGCTCGAGCTCGCGACCCGCGAATGCGACGAGGCTGGCGAGGCGTGCCCGCCGGCCGGCTTCATCGCGCCGGACGATGTCGAGGGCGGCGCGCACGGCTGCTGCCATCAGCGGCGAGGGTGCGGTCGCGTAGATGAAGGGCCGCGCACGATTGATGAGGTAGTCGCGGAGCAGGCGCGGGGCGAGGATCAGCGCGCCGCTGGCGCCGAGGGCCTTGCCGCAGGTGTGCAGCGAGATCACGTCGGCTGAGCCTTCGAGCGCATGCGCAAGGCCGCGTCCGTCCGGGCCGAGCACGCCGGTCGCGTGCGCTTCGTCGACGACGAGATAGCCGTCATGGCGGCGGACGACCGTGATCAGGTCGTCGAGCGGGGCCGTGTCGCCGTCCATCGAGTAGAGGCTTTCGACCGCGATCCAGGGTCGGCCGACGCCTCCGGCCGAGCGCCAGCGCGTGATGGCGTCGTCGAAGCTCAGGGCGTCGTTGTGTGCAGCCTCGGCGATGCTGGCTTTGCCGGCCCGCATGCCGTCGATGGTCGAGGCGTGGATCAGGGCATCGTGGACGACGAGATCGCCGCGCGCGGGGAGCGTCGCAAAGAGCGCGTAGTTCGCTAGAAAGCCGCCGCCGAGGTAAAGGCAACTCTCGGTGCCGAAGAAATCCGCCGCTTCCGTCTCGAGGGCCTCGTGCTCGGGATCGTTGCCGCGCAGGAGGCGCGAGCCACCGGCTCCGACGGCGACGCCGCGGTCGAGTGCGCGCGCCACGGCGTCGGTCAGCTCCGACGATGCCGCAAGCCCAAGGTAGTCGTTCGAGGAAAAGTCGATGCCGCTGCGGGGCTGAAGCGCGCGCAGCCGTCCGCGACGCTCAAGCGCCTTCAGCGCCCGCTCGTGGCTGTCTGACATGACGTGTGTCCGCTGCAGCCGCAGCCGGCGTGCTCTGCGTCGGTCTCTATATCCGCTGTCGCCCCGTCCTGGCTGCCCTCGAGCGCCATCGGCTCGATGCCGAGCTTGCCGAACAGCACTTGATCCTTGTCCTCGCCGGGGTTGTCGGCCGTCAGCAGCGTGTCGCCACAGAAGATCGAGTTGGCGCCGGCGAAGAAGCACATGGCCTGCATCTCGTCGCTCATCTCGGTGCGGCCGGCGGAGAGGCGCACGAAGGATTTCGGCATCATGATGCGGGCGAGCGCGATGACGCGCACAAAGGCGATCGGGTCGACCTTCTGGCGGTTCTCGAGCGGCGTACCGGGGATCGGGATCAGCATGTTGATCGGCACGCTTTCAGGATGCTCGTCGAGGTTGGCGAGCGTCACCAGCATGTCGATGCGGTCGTCGTCGGTTTCGCCCAGGCCGATTATGCCACCCGAGCAGACCTTAATGCCGGCTTCACGCACGCGCGCCAGCGTATCCAGGCGGTCGGCGAAGGTGCGAGTCTTGATTATCTCAGAGTAGTAGCGCTCGGAGGTGTCAATGTTGTGATTGTAGTAGTCGAGGCCTGCATCCTTCAGCATCACGACGTCGTCGTCGGAGAGCATGCCGAGCGTCATGCAGGTTTCCATGCCGAGCGCCTTCACGCCCTCGACCATGGCGACGACCGTTTCCATGTCGCGCGATTTCGGCGAGCGCCAGGCGGCGCCCATGCAGTAGCGCGTGGCGCCCTGGGCCTTGGCCTTGCGCGCCTCGGAGAGGACGCGCTCGACCTCCATCAGCTTCGATGCCTTGAGGCCGGTGCCGGCGGCGTGGTGGGCGGACTGGCTGCAGTAGCCGCAATCCTCGGCGCAGCCGCCGGTCTTGATCGAGAGCAGGCGGGCGAGTTGCACCTTGTTGGGGTCAAAGTGGCGGCGCTGGACGCTGGCGGCCCGGAACAGGAGGTCGTTGAACGGCAGGTCGTGAATGGCTTGGGCCTCGGCGCGGGTCCAGTCGTGGCGGACCTGGTCCGCGGCGGGCGTCGGGACGACGTGCACGTTCATCGAGGATCTCTCCGTTGCTTCGGGACGATGTTTGCACCGCGGAGGGACGGGACTGCAAGGTTCAATTTGTCCGCCTCCGGCCCTCGACCAGCCCTCGGTATGTGAATTGTCAACCATATAGGTCCAATCGGGGGTTGCGCTTCCCCTGGACATAGTCAAGGCTCTTCAGTGCTCGTTCGATTTGCGTCGATGAACGGCTTAAAAATCGAACTATTTGGGGAGACTACGATGGACCTGACATCACTTCTCATCCAAGCGGTCAGCGGTGCGATCGGCGGCAACGCCGCAGCGGCTGCGACCAAGAACGACGCGCTCGGTACGCTCGGCAACACCATTGCCGGTGCGCTGGGTGGCGGCATCGGCGGTCAACTGCTCGGCCCGCTTCTGGGGCTCGGCACGGCGGCTGCCACGTCCGGACTCGACATCAACGCTGTGCTCTCGGGCTTTGCTACCGGCGGCGTCAGCGGTGCGATCACGGCGCTCGTGCTCGGCTTCCTCAAGTCCAAGTTCGCGGCATGAGACAGTCAAAGGCGTAGGGTCGGGTATCCGAGGGAGGCGGATGCCCGACCCTTTATCTGAGTGGGAGCCTAACCCGCGATCTTTCCGCCGCCGCGTCGCGTGATAGCGACGATGGCGGGCCGTGGCGGTACGCCGTCCTGGAAATCCGGCCAGCGCGTGGTCGGGGCCGCGAATGTCGAGATGACGTCGCCGCCGATCTCCGTCTCTCCCGGATGCTGGACGGCGACGAAGAATGTCTCGAGGTCCGGCGTGAAGCACGGGCCGCACATCTCCGCTCCCACAGGCACCTGAAAGAAGCAGCGTGAGGTTCCGCGTTGCGGGCCTTCCGTCTCGACGGCCCATATGCCGTCGGTGCGCCCGGTCTTGCGTGCCGAATTTCCATCCGTCGACACCCACAGGCGACCATCGGCGTCGACTGCGAAGTTGTCGGGCATGCCGAACCAGCCGTTGTCGGTGGTTGCCGGATTGAACGTGGCGCCGACCTCGGCAATGGCGGGGGAGCCGCACTTGATCAGGATGTTCCAGATAAAGGTATCGGCGGCGTGGTCGCCGCCGTCGGGCACGATCTCGATGATGTGGCCGAAGGCGTTGCTGGCGCGCGGATTGGCGGCGTCGGTCCGGTCGTTCTTGCGCTTGGTATTGTTGGTCAGCGCCAGGTAGACCTTTCCGGTGCGCGGATTGACGTCGATATCCTCGGGACGATCCATGCGGGTGGCGCCGAGAAGATCGGCGGCGAGGCGGGTGTGGATCAGCACCTCGCCCTGATCACGGAAACCGTTGGCTTCCGTGAGCCAGACCTGGCCGTCGTTATTCGGGTGGCCGTGGATAAGGGGCAACCATTGGCCCGTGCCGTCGGCATGGAAGCGTGCGACCGAAAGCACGCCGTTGTCGAGCAGGTCTTTGTTGGCGGCATGGTTCTCGGGATCGACCTTGCCGTCTGTCACGAAGCGATAGACGTAGTCGAAGGCCTCGTCGTCGCCCTGGTAGATGACGAAGCGGCCGTCGCTGTTCACGACGTTGCCGGCACCCTCGTGCTTGAAGCGGCCGAGGGCGGTGCGCTTGACCGGTGTCGAGGTGGGATCGAACGGGTCGATCTCGACCACCCAGCCGAAGCGATTGGGCTCGTTGGGCTCCTTCAGCGTATCGAAGCGGTCGTGAAAGCGGCCCCAGGCGTACCATTCCGCCGGGGCGCCGTAGCGGCGCAGCGCGCGAGCTTCTGTCGTTAGCGGCTCGGCGGCGGCCTTGCTCCAGAAGTAGCCGTTGAAGTTCTCCTCGCAGGTGAGCCACGTGCCCCAGGGCGTGATGCCGCCGGCGCAGTTGTTCAGCATGCCGTGCACGCGGGTGCCGGTGGGATCGGCCGACGTCTTCATACGCTCATGTCCGGCAGCCGGGCCAGAGACGTGCATTTCGGTCTCGGCTGTGATGCGGCGGGCGTATTTCGAATCCGGAACGAGGCGCCATTTGCCGTTTTCGCGACGGACTTCGAGCACAGAGCCGCCGTGCGCCATCATCTCGGCGTCGACGATCTCGCGCGTCACGGCTGAGAAGTTCGCGTTCTTGTCGCTGCGCGGCGTCAGACCCGGAAACATCAACTCGCCGTTGGTGTACTCGTGATTGACCACGAGCAGGCCGTGGTCGGCGCGGCCATCGAGTGGAATGAAGCCCAGGAAATCGTTGTTGTAGCCGAACTGGCGCGTTTGAGCGGCGGCATTGGGACGCCCAGGCTCGAAGCGCTCGGCGCCTGGCAGCACAGCGTCTCCCCAGCGGATCAGAATGTCGGCGTCATAGCCTTCGGCGACGTGGTGGGTCTCGGAACCCGGGGCGACGGTGAGCTCCGGGAAATCGAACGTCGCCGTCGCGGCCGGGGCTTTCTGCGCAGCCTCAGCTGCCTTCAACGCTTCAGGCCACAGGACCTCGGCTGCGACCGACACTGCGACCATGCCGCGGATCAGGTCGCGCCGTGACAGCCGCGCGGCGACCAGATCACCGAGCGTCGGGTTGTCGGTCGTGTTTGAGCCGGTGTTCTCGGCTTCTTCGAAGGCGACGGAGGAGGGAAGCGTGGGGTGCGGCATGGAACGGTCCTTGGAAACACTGTCCATGACGGTTTGTTAGCCAGCCTCATTCGCCTGCTTATGACACTGGCTCCTGCAAGCGATGGAAATTGCGTTCCGACTTGCGTCAGTCCTGACGTAGTACTGAACGCGAGATACTTATCAACTTTTCTTTATGGTCTTCTTTATATCGATTTGTTCTTGATCAATTGCTTTCTCAGCATGTCGTGCCTACGCTGAAATAAGTAACATGAGATCCGGCCGGTGAGCCGGATCCAAGCGTCAGGGAGTTGAACCCATGGGAACGGGCTACCAGCCGGAATTCGATTCCAAAGCCTTCGGCCCCTTCGGGCCGTTGTTTCAGACGTATGCGAACGCTTTTGAAAGCTTCGGCCGTGCGTACGGAATCGCGAACCCCCTTTCCGGGGAGGCCGCTCCGCAGGACTTCACGCAACGCTTGTCGGGCCCGATGAAGGCCGCGGCCCGCTCGCAACTGGAGTGGCTCGGGCTCATCAATCGGCGGGCGCAGGCGTATATGCAAGCGCCCGGCCGGCTCGCGCACTGCCGTACGCCGCATGACCTCGTCAACGAGCAGATGGCGTTCTGGCGCACGGCTGCAGAGCAGTACTCCGACAGCTATCGCAAGATCTTCGAGGCTTGGGCGTCGCCCGACGTCGGCATCAACGGGCGGACGGCTGCTGCGCAGCGCGACTACATTAACTTCAACGGGACGGCCAGCCGCGAGGCCGACGCGCGCGAGACGCGGCAGGAAACGGGTGGACGACAGCGCCGCGTGGCCTGATCGAACACGGCAAGCTCGCTCGCGTGGCACTCAACAACGCCCGTGGCCAACCGGCCCGGGCGTTTTTTGCTATGCGCGGTTCATCACGCGCTCAGTTCAACGCTGTGAGGCCGTCGCCGAAGCCCGCGAGCGATATCGGGATGCCGATGCCAGCTTCCTCGGTCTGGAAGATGATGAAGATGGCCGTCTTGCCGGTCTTGAACTGCTCGAGCAGCTTGTCCTCAACCGTTACCTGGGCGTAGCAGGCGAAGGTGTGGCAGCGCAGGAACGGGGCGTGTCCGATGTCGGCGCCATCGACTTTGAGGCCGATGCCGGGTGGCAGTAGAACGCCGACCGGCGCGAACACGCGCAGCACTTTCGTGCCGTTCGAGAACTTCTGGAAATAGATGGTCAGGCCGACGTTGGCGCGGTCCTCGGCGGTGACGCTCTGCACCAGTGCGCAGGCTTGGTTCTTGGCTCCGGGGGGCGGCGGCTTACAGACGTACTGCCAGTCGCCATACTGGCCTTTGACCTCACCGCCGAATTGCTGCTCCAGCGCGGCCTGTCTCGTTTCCTGGGGTGCTTGCGCGAACGCTGAACGGGAATCGCTCAAACCCGTGCTCGCAAGTCCCGTTATTGTCAGCGCCAATGCAGCGCACAAGGGCCGTGGTGCGCGGCGCCGGAGAGTCCCAGCGAGCCGTGCCCAAAGACCGAAGAGAGGTGCCATGTCGCTTGGAAGATCCCCATAGTTGCGGTCGAAGGCGCCAGCAGACCGCTTGCGGGCGCGCATCTAGCGCACTCTGCTCGTCTCGACGAGGAAAAAGGCTAAAGTGGGGAGCCCGCACGACAATGCTCCGATTACGCACCGTGGCGTGACGTTTGAGCGACGCAGCTTGCGGCGACGAGATGCTGCGATGCACAACGAGGTTTTGGGTACGTCGGTAGTCTCAACGCGTAGTTATGACGCAGAAAACTTGACTTGAGCTAAGTTTGACGATTGTGCTGTGTGTCGGTTTGGGGGACTCCGCCGCAACTGCGCGCACGCAACGGTGCTGCGTGCCGGGAATGCGCGGTTACGGATGGCTCCTGCCCGTCCGGCGGTGACGCCGACAGGAATGATCGGCAAGATCAAACGACCGAAATCAGGGAGATGTCCGGCGTCGTTGCCGGAAAGCGGAACTCGGGGAGCGGATTAATGCTGAATTGGACTCTCACACGCATGCCTCGGATGGCGCTGGCCGGGCTCGTTGCCCTGCTCGCTCTGCCGGGGAATCTTGCTGCAAATGGACTGGGACAGCCAGCTCCTAAGCAGATGGGCCTGCAGGAAGCCGCAACGCCGATCGCGCATGAGCTGCACGCCTTCTACAACCTGACGAACACCATCATCATTGCGATCGCGCTCTTCGTGCTGATCCTGATGATCTACGTGATGGTCCGTTTCAACGAGAAGAAGAACCCGACTCCCAGCACCACGACCCACCACACGCTCCTTGAGGTTGCCTGGACGGTGGTGCCGATCCTGGTCCTGGTCGTGATCGCGATCCCGTCGTTTAAGCTCCTGATGAATCAATACACTTATCCGAAGCCCGATCTCACAATCAAAGCCATCGCGAACTCCTGGTTCTGGGAGCACGAATATCCGGATCAGGGCAACTTCAATATTACCTCCAACATGCTGACCGACGAAGAGGTGGCGGAGCGCGAGGCCAAGGGCATTCCGTCGCCGCGTCTGCTTTCCGTCGACAACGAGATCGTCGTGCCGGTCAATAAGGTCGTGCACATGCTCGTGACCTCGAACGACGTGATCCACAACTGGACCGTGCCGTCGTTCGCCTCGAAGGTCGACGCCGTTCCGGGCCGCATCACCTCGACTTGGTTCCAGGCCCAGAAGGAGGGCATCTTCTACGGTCAGTGCTCTGAGCTTTGCGGCCTCAACCACGCGTTCATGCCGATTGGCGTTCGCGTCGTGTCCGAGCAGGTGTTCAACGAGTGGGCCGGCGCCATGCAGGCCAAGGACCGCAAGAAGGCGCGCGAAATTCTCGACAAAGTGGCTCTCGAGCAGGCCGGCGTCAGAACCGTCGCCGAGAGCGCAGCCTCCGGCACGCGTTGAGATGCACGGGGCAGGGCGCCTCTTCGGATGGTCGCCCGCCCTTTGAAGCCAAGGAACGGAAACACCCAGGACAACAAGGGTTCGCAAAATGGGTAGCACCACAGCACACGCCGGCCACGATCACGACCACGCTCCTACGGGATTGCGTCGCTGGCTGTTCTCGACCAACCACAAAGACATCGGGACGATGTACCTCATCTTCGCGATGATCGCGGGCATCATCGGCGGCGGCTTGTCGGTGGCCATGCGCCTCGAGCTCGCAGAGCCCGGCATGCAGTATTTCTCCAACCCGCACATGTTTAACGTGTTCGTCACCGGCCACGGGCTGATCATGGTATTCTTCATGGTCATGCCCGCAACCATGGGCGGGTTCGGCAACTGGTTCGTGCCGCTCATGATCGGCGCGCCGGACATGGCGTTCCCGCGCATGAACAACATCTCGTTCTGGCTGCTCCCCGCAGCGCTCGGGCTGTTGCTCATCTCGATGTTCGTCGAAGGGCCGTCGGGCATGAACGGCGTGGGTGCGGGCTGGACGATCTATGCTCCGCTTTCGACCTCGGGCCATCCGGGCCCGGCGATGGACTTCGCGATCCTCGCGCTGCACGTGGCGGGCGCATCGTCGATCCTCGGCGCCATCAACTTCATCACCACCATCTTCAATATGCGTGCACCCGGCATGACGCTGCACAAGATGCCGCTGTTCGTGTGGGCGGTGCTGATCACGGCGTTCCTGCTGCTGCTCTCGCTGCCGGTCCTGGCTGGCGCGATCACCATGCTGCTGACGGACCGCAACTTCGGCACGACCTTCTTCGCGCCGGCGGGCGGTGGTGACCCGATCCTCTACCAGCATCTGTTCTGGTTCTTCGGCCACCCCGAGGTCTACATCCTCATCCTGCCGGGCTTCGGCATGATCAGCCACATCGTGTCGACCTTCTCGCGCAAGCCCGTGTTCGGCTATCTCGGCATGGCCTACGCCATGCTCGCCATCGGCCTCGTCGGCTTCGTCGTGTGGGCGCACCACATGTATGCGGCAGGCATCACGGTCAACACGCAGGCCTACTTCGTGTTCGCGACCATGGTCATCGCGGTGCCGACGGGTGTGAAGATCTTCTCGTGGATTGCCACGATGTGGGGCGGGTCGATCCAGTTCAAGCTGCCGATGATCTGGGCGCTTGGCTTCATCTTCCTGTTCACGGTCGGCGGCGTCACGGGCGTCATGCTGGCGAACGCCGGCGTCGACCGCGCGCTGCACGATACCTATTACGTCGTGGCGCACTTCCACTACGTGCTGTCGCTCGGCGCCGTGTTCTCGATCTTCGCGGGCTTCTACTACTGGTTCCCGAAGATGAGCGGCTACATGTACTCAGACTTCTGGGGCAAGCTCCACTTCTGGACCACGTTCGTCGGGGCCAACGTGCTGTTCTTCCCGCAGCACTTCCTGGGCCTTGCCGGCATGCCGCGCCGCTACGTTGATTATCCGGATGCCTTCGCGTTCTGGAACTACGTGTCGTCGATCGGCTCGTACATGACGGCCGTCGGTACGCTGTTCTTCTTCATCGGTGTGTTCGTGGCTCTGGCCCGCAAGGTGCCTGCCGGCGACAATCCGTGGGGTCCGAGCGCAACGACGCTCGAGTGGACGCTGTCGTCGCCGCCGCCGTTCCACTCGTTCGAGACGCTGCCGCGTATCTCGGCGAGCTCGCACCACTAATGGGCCGCGCGGCGGGGACGGAAGCCTCGCCGCGGGCTTTTTTGATCCGAGCGGCGGTGGGCACTAACCGTGCCCACCGCCCACCCTCAGGCCGCAACACAGAATTGCGCGCCTCAATGAGCGGGGTCTACCCGCGGCGGGAGGATTGGAGACGATGAGTGGACTGATAGCCGAGAGCGCGCTTGCCCGCTCTGCCACGACGGCGGAGCCGTCGGTCGGCGATTTCATTGAGTTGATGAAGCCGCGGGTGATGTCGCTCGTGGTGTTCACCTCTCTTGCCGGTCTCTTTGCTGCTCCGGGCACGCTGCATCCCGTGCTCGCGATCATCGCTATTCTCTGCATTGCCGTCGGCGCCGGTGCTTCGGGCGCTCTCAATATGTGGTAC
This sequence comes from Hyphomicrobium sp. CS1GBMeth3, assembly GCF_900117455.1. Lineage (NCBI taxonomy): Bacteria > Pseudomonadati > Pseudomonadota > Alphaproteobacteria > Hyphomicrobiales > Hyphomicrobiaceae > Hyphomicrobium > Hyphomicrobium sp. CS1GBMeth3. The sequence continues at coordinate 558,661 of NZ_FPHO01000003.1, read as the reverse complement.
GACGCCGACATCGACGCGCGCATGGCGCGGACGGCGGCCCGGCCCATCCCGCGCGGCCGCGTGACCCCCGACGAGGCACTCGCCTTCGGGACCGTGCTGTCCGTGGTGTCGGTTCTGACGCTTGGCGTGTTGATCAACTGGGTGGCGGGCGCGCTTCTGGCGCTGACCATTGCCTATTACGTCTTCTTCTACACCATGTGGCTCAAGCGCCGGACGCCTCAGAACATCGTCATCGGCGGTGCTGCCGGCTCGTTCCCGCCAATGATCGGCTGGGCGGCCGTGACGGGCACGGTGACCATCGAAAGCGTGCTTCTGTTCCTCATCATCTTCATGTGGACGCCGCCGCATTTCTGGGCGTTGGCGCTCTATCGCTCGCGCGACTACGAGCGCGTCGGCGTGCCGATGCTGCCGGTCGTTGCCGGGCCTGACGAGACGCGTCGACAGATCCTGCTCTACTCGCTCGTACTTGTGCCGCTGGCGGTGGTGCCGTACTTCATCGGCCTGGGCGGGATCGTCTATGCGGTGGCCTCGGTGGCCCTCGGACTCGTCTTCCTGCACTTCGCCGTCAAGGTGTGGCGGATCCGCGAAGGGCGTGCGGCCGATCATGCGGCCAAGCAACTGTTTGGCTTCTCGATCCTGTACTTGTTCCTGCTCTTCGCCGTGATCCTCGGCGAGCATCTTGCGCTCAAGCTGGTATAGGATCGCGGCCCGTGAGTTATATCGACGTCAAACAAGGCGAGGCCAGAGTGGCAGACGACGCGAACCAGGAAGCAAACCGCCAGAAGCGGCAGCGCCTGCGCTCGCTTGCCATCGCGCTCGGGCTGGCGTTCCTGGTTCTCTTGTTCTACGCGGCAACCATCGTTCGACTTGGCGGCAACCACTAGACGGGAACCCGGAGCACACGTGACAACAGACGCTCAGAACGAGACGAGCAAGGCGGCGAGCGCGACGCCCAGGCCGGACCCTGTCCGCCGGGCTTCGAACCGCGGCGTCGTGCTTGTCTGCCTGACGGCGCTGCTCACCATGGGCGCCGCGACCTGGGCCGCCGTGCCGCTCTATCGGCTCTTCTGTCAGGTCACGGGGTTCGGCGGCACGCCGATGCGCGCCGATCAGGTGCCGGACAAGGTGCTCGACCACACCATCACCGTTCGCTTTGACGCCAACGTGTCTCGCAGCCTTCCGTGGACATTCCAACCCGAGCAGCGCACGGTCGAGGTCAAGCTCGGCGAGAGCACGCTTGCCTTCTACAAGGCTCACAACAATTCCAACGTGCCCGTGAAGGGCACCGCGACCTTCAACGTGTCGCCTGACAACGCGGGGGCTTACTTCAGCAAGATCGAATGCTTCTGCTTCACCGAGCAGACACTGGCGCCCGGCGAAAGCGTCGACATGCCGGTCTCGTTCTTCGTCGATCCGTCGATCATCGAGGATCGGGACGCACGGGTGATCAAGGAAATCACGCTCTCCTACACTTTCTATCCAGTGGAAGGCAGCGGTGCCAAAGCCGAGGCGCCGACCACGGATAGCGGCGCACAGGGGACGCAACAGGGAGGTTGATGGCAGCGTCGTCTCTCTTCGAGATGTGCTGCCATCTGAGTTGAGATCCGGCGCAACCCTTTACGGGGGGCGACGGGACCGCCGAGATCCCGGGGGACTGTCATCCGGGGCGAACGACGGGCCGAGGAACGAGCTGGCCGAAGCTTCACAGCAGGCCGGTTCGCGCCGGAGCCGGGGGAACAAAACGAACGGGGACTACGGAGACGACTATGGCCCAAGCGCACGGCAAGCAACACGACTACCACCTGCTCGATCCGAGCCCATGGCCCATCGCCGCCTCAGCTGCGGCGTTCGTATCGGCCATCGGCGCCATCGTCTGGATGCGCTCGCTCGGCGAAGGAGCAGCCGGCCTGTTTGGTCTGCACGGACCGTGGGTGTTTGCCGCCGGCTTCGCTGCGCTGGTGGCGGTCGCCTGGCTCTGGTGGCGCGATGTGATCATCGAGGCCAACCGCGGAGACCACACGCCCGTCGTGCAGCTTCACCTGCGCTACGGCATTATTCTGTTCATCGCCTCCGAGGTGATGTTCTTCGTGGCCTGGTTCTGGGCCTACTTCGATTTCGCTCTGTTCCCCGCTGACGTCTACACGCCCGAGAACGTCAAGGAATCGCTCGGCATGGTGCAGCGGAACGAGATCTTCGGCGGGCAATGGCCGCCGGTGCCGGTCGAGGCGACGGACGCTGTGATTCCGACGACGGGCGCACCTACCGAGGGCTTCTTCAAGGGCACGTTCGATCCCTGGGGTCTTCCGCTCGTCAATACGCTCGTCCTACTGCTCTCGGGCTGCACGGTGACGTGGGCGCACCATGCGCTGCTCAAGAACGACCGCCGCGGTCTCGTGCTCGGTCTCTTGGCGACCGTCCTTCTGGGCCTCTTGTTCACGGCGCTGCAGGCCTACGAATACACGCATGCTGCGTTCACCTTCGGTGGCCATGCGTACGGCTCGGCCTTCTTCATGGCTACCGGCTTCCATGGCGCGCACGTGATCATCGGTACGATCTTCCTGCTCGTCTGCTTGATCCGGGCCATCCGGGGAGCATTCACGCCGCAGCAGCACTTCGGCTTCGAGGCCGCGGCCTGGTACTGGCACTTCGTCGACGTCGTCTGGCTGTTCCTGTTCGCAGCCGTCTACGTGTGGGGTGCGGGCGCCAACGCGGGCGCTGGCCACTAAGATCGCAGGGCGTTCAGCCTTGATGTCATGATCGGGGGTCGGGACTTTGAGCCCGGCCCCCTTGCCCTTTCCAGGAGAACCGCCATGGCTGGCAGCGCGAAACATGAACCGAGCGGGCGCGGCGTCCATCCGGTTGTGGCTGGAACGCTGGCGCGGTGTCCCAGGTGCGGGTCCGGCTCGCTGTTTCGCAACGGGCTCATGCTGAAAGAGAACTGCAGCAACTGTGGGCTCGACTACGCGTTCATCGATACGGGCGACGGGCCGGCCGTGTTTGCAATCCTGATCCTCGGTTTTGTGGTGCTCGGGGGCGCGCTCTACGTCGAGTTCAGCTATGAGCCGCCGGTGTGGGTGCACGTCGTGCTGTGGGGCCTCCTCACGCCGCTGCTGGCGTTCGCGTTGCTGCGCTTCCTCAAGGCGATTCTGATCGCGCTGCAGTGGACCAACAAGGCCGAAGAAGGCCGGCTGGCCAAAGACTGACGATGGCGCATCCGATACATACTCAAGAGGCTCGGCAACGTGGGTGGCGCAGCCTGATCTGGCCGGGTGTCTTCACGCTGGCGGCTTTGCCGATCCTGATCGGGCTCGGCGTCTGGCAGGTCGAGCGCTTGGCTTGGAAGAACTCTCTCATCGCTGCGATCAACGAGGGGCTCGGCAAGGCGCGGGCGCCGCTCGAAGAGCCGGCCGACGCCTGGAAGGATCTCGCCGCCAAGGAGTATCGCCCGGTTTCGGTGGTTGGCCGCTTCCGTCACGAGGACGAGCGATTCCTATTCGCGACGCACGGCAGCGAGATGGGCTGGCACGTCTACACGCCACTCGAGACCGCCGGCGGCAAGCTCTTGTTCGTCAATCGCGGCTTCGTTCCGGACCAGCTCAAGGATGCCTCGAGCCGCGCAGCGGGTCAGATCGAAGGCGAGGTCCGGGTGCAGGGGCTCGTGCGCAAGCCGGGGGTCGAGGGCTGGTTCGACGCTCCTTCGGATGCCGCGCACAAGACGTTCTACTGGCGGGACCTCGGCGGCATGACGGCGTTGCTTGCCTCTGAGCAGGACCGGGCCAGGGTGCTCCCCTTCTTCGTCGATGCGGCGGCGGAGCCAGCCAATCCCGGCGGCTGGCCCAAGGGCGGCGTGACGCGGCTCGACATCCCAAACCGGCATCTCGAGTATGCTCTGACCTGGTTTGGGCTGGCGGTGACGCTGGTTGCCGTTTTCGGGGCTTTCACCTGGACCCGGCTCAGGCCGGAATCCGACTGATATTTCGGGGTTTCTCCCGCCGCACCCGGCTGCGTCGGCAAGGCCTTTGCTTGATTGGCGGCGGGTCGCCATTTACAGCTCAAGACATCCAGGCCGCGTGATCGATTGGTCGATGGAAATCGGCGGTGCTACAACCCAGGACGGCAAAGCTCGTGACTTACATCTCTACCCGCGGCGAGGCCGCCGCCCTCTCGTTCGAGGACGTGCTGCTGGCGGGGCTGGCGCGCGACGGCGGCCTCTACGTGCCCGAGACGTGGCCCAGCTTCTCGGCCGAGACCATCGCGTCCTTCGCCGGCCGGCCGTTCGCCGAGGTGGCGGCCGAGGTCATGGCGCCGTTCGTCGGCGACCGCATCGACAAGACCACGCTGCTCGGCATGGCGCGCGAAGCCTATGGCCGCTTCGATCATCCGGCTGTGACGCCGCTCACGCAGATCGACCGCAACCGTTGGGTGCTGGAGCTGTTCCACGGGCCGACGCTGGCCTTCAAGGACGTGGCCATGCAGTTGCTTGCGCGGCTCATGGACCACGCGCTTGCGAAGCGCGGGCGGCGGGCGACGATCGTGGGGGCGACGTCCGGTGATACGGGCGGGGCGGCCATCGAAGCGTTCCGCGGCTCGCGGCGCGTCGATGTGGTCATCCTGTTTCCGGACGGGCGCGTCTCGGACGTGCAGCGCCGCATGATGACAACGCCTACGGATGCCAACGTGCACGCTGTTGCAGTGAAGGGCACGTTCGACGATTGCCAGGCGCTGGTGAAGGGCATGTTCAACGACCATGCCTTCCGCGATGCGATGAGCTTGTCGGGCGTCAACTCGATCAACTGGGCGCGCATCGTGGCGCAGGTGACGTACTATTTCGTCGCCGCCACCGCGCTCGGCGCGCCGCACCGGGCCGTGACGTTCGCTGTGCCGACCGGCAACTTCGGCGACATCCTCGCCGGATGGGTGGCGAAGCGCATGGGGCTGCCCATCGAGACGCTGGTCATCGCCTCCAACGAGAACGACATCCTGCCGCGTGCGCACGCCACCGGCGTCTATGAGATGCGGGGGGTGACGGAAACCTCGTCACCCTCGATGGACATCCAGATCTCGTCGAACTTCGAGCGCTACCTGTTCGAGGCCTCGGGGCGCGACGCGGGCTTCATCCGAGGCGTCATGGGGGCGCTGGCGCAGGGCGGACGTTTTGACCTCGGGACGTGCGCCAAGCGGTTCGGTCAGGAATTCCGCGCGGCGGCGGCAAGCGAAGCGGACGTCGCCGATGCGATCCGGCGCACGAAGGCCGCGAGCGGCTATCTCTTGGATCCGCATACGGCCTGTGGCCTCGTGGCGCTCGAGAGGACCACGCCGCAATCCGAGGTGCCTGGCGTCGTGCTTGCCACCGCGCACCCGGCCAAGTTTCCGGACGCGATGGAGCGCATCACCGGGAAGCGACCTGGATTGCCGCCTCGGCTCGATAGCCTGCTCTCGGATCCGGAGCGGTTCCCGGTGGTTCAGAACGATCTTGTCGCCGTAAAGCGCCTCGTCGAAAGTGCGGTGCGGCCGGCGGCGGAGGTGAAATGACGGAAGAGATCTCGCGCCTTTCGAACGGGCTGACCATCGTCACCCATACCATGCCGCATCTCGAGACGACCTCGCTCGGCATCTGGGTCGGGGTGGGATCCCGTCACGAGGCCCCGCACGAGAACGGCATCTCGCATTTCCTCGAGCACATGTCGTTCAAGGGTACGGCCTCGCGCACGGCCCAGGCCATCGCCGAGGAGATCGAGGCCGTAGGCGGGGAGCTCAATGCCGCCACGGGGCTTGAAACCACGGCCTACTTCGCGCGCGTCTTGAAGGGCGACGAAGGCGTGGCCTTGGAGCTGCTGGCCGATATCCTTCTCAATTCAAAATTTTCGCCGGACGAGCTCGAGCGCGAACGCGAGGTGATCCTGCAGGAGATCGCCGGCACCCGCGACAGCCCGGAGGATATCGCTTTCGAGCTGATCAACGAGGCGGCCTATCCGGGCCAGGCCTTGGGGCGCACGATCCTGGGCCCCGCAGCCAACGTCCGGCGCTTCACGCCTGCCGACCTCACGGCCTTTCTCCGGCTGCACTATCGGCCGCAGCAGATGGTGCTGTCTGCGGCGGGGGCAATCCAGCACGCGCCACTTGTTCGCCACGCTGAGGCCCTATTCGGCGGGCTCACTCAGGACAAGAGTTCGGGGGAGGAGCGGGCTCAGTACCAGGGCGGCGTCCGCTGGCATCAAAAGCGTTTCGAGCAGAGCCATCTCGTGCTCGCGTTCGAAGCCCCTTCCTATCGTGATAACGCGTATCTGACGGCTCAGGTTTTCTCGGGACTGTTCGGCGGAGGTATGTCGTCCCGCCTGTTCCAGGAGGCCCGCGAGAAGCGTGGCCTCTGCTACTCGATTTACTCGTCCGCCTGGGGTCTCGGCGATACGGGGCTCTTGGCGGTGCACGCGGCGACAGGAACGGAGATGATGGCCAGCCTCATTGACGTGACAGGCGGAGAGCTTGAGGCTGTCGCTGCCGAGGGACCGTCGGCTGCGGAGCTGCACAGGGCGAAAGCTCAGCTCAAGGCCGGCCTGCTAATTAGCCTCGAATCATCTTCGGCTCGCGCCGAGCAGATGGCCCGCCACCTGCTCGCGCACGGGCGTATCGTCAGCAGTGACGAATTAATCCGCAAAGTGGATGAGGTGAGTGCCGAGGACGTTGGCCGATTCGCGCAGCAGCTCGTTGCGGCGCGGCCGTCGGTGGCCGTGGTCGGGGCCGGCAAGGCGTCGGAGCGGCTGGCTTCAGAGGCGGTGCAGCGCATCGGGCGTGCGCCGGTCGGCCCGGAGGTGAGGACAGCCTGATGGCGTTTCTGAGAGCCGGAAGCGCGTTGGAATGGGCGGTCATTCAAGGCCGCGGCGTCTGGTTGCGTCCGCCTCAGATCGGCGACTATGGGCCGTGGGCGGAGCTTCGCGCGCAGAGCCGCGCGCATCTCGTGCCGTGGGAGCCGGCGTGGCCGCGCGACGACCTCACCAAGAGCGCCTTCCGGCGGCGTATCAAACATTACCAGCGCGAGGCCCGTGACGATCTCGGCTATGCGTTCCTCGCCTTCGAGACGGAAAGCGAGACGCTGATCGGCGGCGTGACACTGTCGAACATTCGCCGCGGCGTCACTCAGTCGGCCATGCTCGGTTATTGGCTCGGGCTGCCGTTCGTCGGCAAGGGCTACATGACGGCCGCGGTGAGCGCCACGCTCGTGCACGCGTTCGAGCCGCTCCGGCTGCATCGCGTCGAGGCAGCGGTGCAGCCCGGCAATGCGCGCTCGATCGGCGTTCTGAAGCGCGCTGGGTTCGTCGAGGAAGGACTGGCGCGCCGTTATCTCAAGATCAACGGCACTTGGCAGGATCACCTGTTGTTCGCGATCCTGGCCGAGGACTGGATGACGAGGGAGGTCCGCCGGTGAGGCAAGCGGGGGGCCAAGGGGGAACGACAGGACGCTTGGCGTCGCTCCTCGGCGTGCTCAGGCTCTCGCTGCTGGTGCTCGCGGGGTTCCTCGGGTTTTTGGCCCAGGCGGAGCCCGCGCGCGCTCTCAAGGCCATCGAGATCGGCTCCGACCAGGGTCGTGTCGAGATCACGACACTCGGTGAGCTCTACGAATCCCGGGGCGACAGCCTGCAGGTCGAGACGGCAGCGGGCGAAGACGGTCTCGCGGGGCGCATGTCGGTCTCGGCCACGACGCCGGGTACCAATCCCAACTGGATCGTGTTCGCACTCACCAACCCGAGCGACAGGCCTGTGGAGCGTTGGCTGTCGGCAGATCGCTATAGCGTCATCGGCTCCGGCGTCGTGTGGCCGGACCTCGACGCGCGGCGCATCGAGGCAGTGACGCCGTCCATCGGTTTCGTGCCGGAGCGCATCAAGAATGACCGCGCGGACCTGTTCCGCATCACGCTCGAGCCGGGTCAGACGATCACCTACGTGGTGGAGCTTTCGTCCGAACGCTTCACGCGGCTTTATCTATGGAAGCCGCTCGACTACGAAATCAAGATCTCGGACCGCCAGCTTTTCAACGGCGTGATGCTGGGCCTCACAGGCCTGCTCGCGATCTTCCTCACGGCGATCTTTGCCGCCAACCACAAGCTCGTATTTCCGGCCGCCGCGCTCGTTGCGTGGTGCGCGCTCGCCTATCTCTGCGTCGACTTCGGCTTCTTCCATAAGCTATTCCTTCTGAAGCCGGAGGCGAATGCCGTCTATCGCGCCGCGACGGAGTCGGCGCTTGCGGCGAGCCTTGTCGTGTTCCTGCACGTGTTCCTCAGGCTCGCGCTGTGGCACGGCCTGGTCAGGATGCTGATCACGGTCTGGCTGGTGGCGCAGTTCTCGCTGATCGCCGTGGCGATCATCGACCCGCGTCTCGCTGCGACCTTCGCACGGCTGTCGTTCGTGTTCATCGGGCTTACGGGCACCGGCCTCGTCCTGTTCCTCGCCTTGCGCGGCCAGGATCGGGCGTTGTCGCTGATCCCGACCTGGATCCTCTTTCTCGTTTGGATCTTCGGCGCCGGCGTCACGCTGATCGGAAAGCTCTCCGGCGAGGTAGTCGTGTTCGGCCTCGTCTCGGGGCTGGTGCTGATCCTGCTGTCGATCGGCTTCACGGTTACGCAGTATGCCTTCCGATCCATCGAGCCGCTCTACGGCGCGGCGCCATCCGAGCTGCAATCGCGCTCCATTGCGGTCGATGCCTCGGGTGCGGCGGTGTGGGAGTGGAATGCGCGCCGCGACGAGGTCAAGGTCAGTCCGTCCGTTGAGCTGCTGCTCGGGCTCTCGCCCGGCGATCTCTCGACGCGTACCGACGAGTTTCTGCGTCATCTGCATCCGTCCGACCGCGAGCGCTTCCGGTTGGCTCTCTTCACGGTGCAGGAGCGGCGCGACGGGAAGATCTGCTGCGATTTCCGCCTGCGCCAAGCCGATAATAACTATCGCTGGTTCGAGATCGAGGCGGCCGGAGTACCGGGATCCGATCCGCGCTCATTCAAGTGCGTGGGTCTCATCCGCGACGTCACGGACGCAAAGCGGGCGCACGAGCGTTTGCTGCACGACGCGGTGCACGACAGCCTAACGGGTCTGCCCAACCGTGAGCTGCTGCTCGACCGCCTGCAGGTTTCGCTCACGCGCGCCAAGTCGGAGCCGCAGATCCGCCCGACGATGCTCATCATCGACATCGACAAGTTCACGAGCCTCAACTCCTCGCTCGGGCTTGTGCTCGGCGACAGCTTGCTGCTTACCATCGCGCGGCGCCTGCAGCGTCACATCGGGCCTGCCGACACGCTGGCGCGCATCGGCGGCGACCGCTTCGCGCTGATGATGCTGCAGGATCAGCCGGTGCCCGAGCTTGCGCAGCACGCCGAGCGGATCCGCCGCTCGCTGCGCTCGCCGATCAAGATCGCGGGGCAGGAGATCGTGCTCACGGGTTCGATCGGCATCGCAGTCTACGACGAGCAGACGCACGAGGCCGCGGATCTCGTCAAGAATGCCGAGATCGCGATGTTCCGCGCCAAGCGCGCGGGCGCCGACCGCATCGAGGTGTTCTCGCCGGAGATGAAGGGTGACCAGGACGACAGGCGCGCGCTCGAGACGGAGCTGCGCCGCGCCATGGAGAAGAACCAGCTGCGCGTCGCGTATCTCCCGGTCATCTATCTTCCAACGGAGGAGCTGGCGGGTTTCGAGGCCGTGGCGCGGTGGGACCATCCCCAGCTCGGCCTGGTCGATCCGGCGGCGCTGGTGCCGATCGCGGAAGATACCGATCTCATCGCCAAGCTCGGTGCCTATCTCTTGCAGCGCACGTCGCGCGATGTGGTTGCCTGGCAGAAGGAATTCCCGCGCACCGAGGCGCCGTTGTTTGTCAGCGTCAACATTTCCTGCCGACATCTCTTTCGCCAGGATATCGTGCAGGAGATCCGCCATATCCTGGGGCGTACGGTGGTGCCGAAAGGCTCGATCCGCATCGAGGTGACGGAGCAGGTGGCGCTCGAGAACCCCGAGCAGGCGACCGAGATCCTCGAATGGCTGCGGGGCGCGGGCGCCGAGATCGTCATCGACGAGTTCGGCACCGGTTTTACATCGCTGTCCTATCTCGAGCGGTTGCCGTTCGATACCATCAAGCTCGACCAGGCGTTCATGCAGGCCGGCAGCGTGAAGGGTGGTAACGACAGCGTTCTCGTGCGCTCGATGGTGGCGCTTGCTCACGAGCTCGGCAAAAACGTCGTGGCGAAGGGTGTGGAGACGGCCAACGAGGTCAGCTTCCTGCGCTCGATCGAGTGCGAGTATGCGCAGGGACCTTACTGCGGCAACGCCATCGCGGATACGGAAGTGACGCAGGTGCTGGCGCAGGTGCGCACGAGCGAGAACAAGCACAAGCCGGTCGGTATGTTCCGCACCAAGCCCAAGAAGAAGGGCCGCCAGCACGCTGGTGCGACGGACAAGCCGGAAGTCGTTGTCGTCAATGGGAATGGTGCTGCGCACCCGCCGCAGGTCGTCAACGGAAACGGCGCCGCGCATCCGACGCATGCCAATGGTGCAATGCGCCCTGCGGCTTCTGCGAACGGTGCGCAGGTCCCGCAACCGGCCGCCGCGAAGCAAGCCGAGAGTGGCGTCAACGGTGCGCAACGGCGTGGGCGTCTGTCTCGTCTGCGTCAGGAGCAGGCAGCGGGGAAGGGTAGTCTGAAGGACGCCGCCGCGCAGTCGGCACCTCCGCCTCCATCTCCGGCGGCTCCACCTGTTTCGCAGAAATCTGCTCCGCCTCCACCGCCGCCCGCTGCTCTGTCCGCGCCTTCGCCGCTCATGACGCGGCTTTCCGAAGTGCTGCCTGATGTGGCGACGCCGACGGTGCGGACGGCACCGCCGCCAGCCGCGCCTCCGCCGCGTACGAAGAATGGTCCCGGCCCCGGTGCCGGTGGGCCGCCGCCGCTGCGCCCCATCAATGTCGGGCCTCCTCCGGCGGCCGTCGCCTCGCGTCCGCCTCCGGTACCGCCGTCTGCCCCGCCGCCGATTCAGCCTTCGGCCATGGGACCGCCGCCGATGGGTGCCGCGCCTCCGCCTGCACCTCCGCCGATGCCGCCCAAGCGTTCCGAAGCGCCGCCACCGCCGCCACCACCACCGAGGCCTGTGCTCGTGCAGCCCGCGCCGCCCCCGCCGGCGTCCAAGGGACCGCCGATTCCGTTTCCGCCGCCGCTCAGCTCAGGTTCGGCCGGGGTGCCTCTGGCTGCGCCTCCGCCGCCGAGACCTGCCGCTGCTCCCATTTCGGCTCCCGCTCCGGCCGCGGTGCGTCCGGCAGCCGTGGGCGCAGGTGCTGCCAATGGCGGAGCCGGGCCGGGCGCCGCTCCGCGTCCCGCCGATCCGGATTTCTCCAACCTTCCGCCCGCCATCGCAGAAAGCCTGGCGCGGCTCGCCGGTGTTTCGCGAAAGTCGAATTGACGAAGCATGCTGGGGTCGCGCGGCGCGGCATCGATGCGTGCCGTCGCGAGCTCGGCGATCAGGCGTGGCCGGCGTCGCTCACGAGATGGGATGGATCGACGCCGATCTTGGCCAGAGCGCGCGTGTATTTTGCTTCGAGATCCGGATCGAAGAGCAGATTGAGATCGGGCGGACAGTGTAGCCAGCCGTTGGCCTGGATCTCGCTTTCGAGCTGCCCGGCGGACCAGCCCGCGTAACCGAGCGCCAGCATGGCGTGCGTCGGGCCTTCGCCGCTGGCCATGGCTTTCAGGATTTCAATCGAGGCCGTCAGGCTCACGTCGTGGTCGATGGGGAGTGTCGACTCTTCGGAATGATAGTCCGACGTGTGCAGTACGAAACCGCGGCCGGTCTCCACCGGGCCGCCGACGTGGACCTGCCGCTCCAGAATGTCGTTCGAGATGCCGTCCTCGGCGCCGTGCGGAACGATGCCGAGGCGTTCGAGCAGGTCAGGGAAGCTGATGTGGTCCGCGCGATGATTGATGATCAGGCCCATGGCGCCATCCTCGGAATGGGCGCACAAGTAGATTACTGAGCGAGCGAACCGACGATCGGTCATCAAGGGCATGGCGACGAGTAGCTGTCCTTTGAGACTTCCGTCGCCGCGCTTTCTCCGCTTGGTTTTCAGCGTGCTCATGAGCAGAGTCTAGCCCCCAGAACGTGCCCCTGTGAAGCGGTCAAATCTGCGGAGCTTTGGCAGTTCCTAGGATCCAATTGCGGTCGCATCCCGATCCATAAATGCCTATCTATTGAGCCACGTATCTTCAGCGCGCCGATGACCTGACAAGTTCGAGCCCAAACGATGAGCCTTCCAACACGTCGCCCTTACTTTGTTTTCACTCTCATATTTGCGCTGATTGCGGCGGCTTCAAGCGGGGCTGGCCAAGCAACGGCCGCCAGTTCGCCTTGGGTTGCAAACGACAATGCCAAGGTTCGCCTCTTTGCGGGGCGTGCGTCCGACAGCAACGCGCTCTATGCCTTCGTCGAGATCGTACTCGCGCCGGGTTGGAAAACCTATTGGCGCACGCCGGGAGATGCCGGCGGCTTGCCGCCGACGTTTGATTGGTCGAAATCGCGCAATCTGGCCGCGGCCGATGTTGCGTTTCCGGCGCCGCGGCGTTTCACCGACCGGTCGGGGAATACCATCGGTTATGACGGCACGGTCGTGCTGCCGGTCGCGCTCAAGCCGCAAGATCTGACGCAGCCAATCTCGCTCGTGCTCGGTCTCCATTATGGTATCTGCAAGGATATCTGCATCCCGGCCGAAGCCGAGCTGGCGCTTGAAGTGCCGGCCGATGGCGCGGAGGCGCTTTCGGAGGAAGCCCTCGATGCGCTCGACCGTGTGCCGCGGCCGCAAGACGAGCTTCGCGACGGGGATCCGGCGCTGGTCAGCGCCGGTGCAATCCTGGTGGGATCGCCGAAGATCACGATCTCGGCGCGGTTTCCCAAGAATGACGCCGTTGCGGACGTGTTTCTCGAGGCGCCGGACGGGCTCTTCGTGCCGTTGCCCGAGCGTGTCGGCAGCGCGGACGAAAACGGTGTGATCGTCTTCGAGGCGCCGCTTGGCTCCGATGTCGATACCGCGGCCTTCAGGGGGCGCACGCTGACGGTGACGCTGGTCGGTGAAACCGGCGCTTCCACCGCGACGTTCGTCGCCCAGTGACTGTAAGCGCAACTCTCTCTGAACAGCGATGAAGGAGTGAACGATGAGCATCAAAGTCGGCGACCGGCTGCCCGACGCCAAGTTGACCATCATGGGTGAAGGCGGCCCCAAGCCCGTCTCCTCGGACGAGCTGTTCAAAGGCAAGACCGTCGCGCTGTTCGCGGTGCCGGGCGCCTTCACACCGACCTGCAGCGAGAAGCATCTGCCGGGCTTTCTCGCCAATGCCGACGCCCTCAAGGCCAAGGGCGTCACGACGATCGCCTGCACGGCCGTCAACGACGTGTTCGTGCTCAACGCGTGGTCCAAGGAGCGGGGTGCGAACGGGGTCGTCACCATGCTCGCTGACGGCAACGGTGACTTCGTCAAGGCGCTGGGGCTCGATGTCGACCTCTCTCCGTTCGGGTTGGGCCTTCGTTCCAAGCGCTACGCGATGGTGGTCGAGGATGGCGTTGTGAAGTATCTCGCTGTCGAGGACAGTCCTCCTGAGCACGAAAAAGCGTCGGCAGAGAAGGTGCTTGCGTTCTTCTGAGAAAAATTAACCAATCTATACTTGAGTTATACTGTCCGCGGTCCTGGAGGTTTTTCGATCTTGGGCTGCGGACATATTGACGCGCTTATCTCCCCTTTCCTTGTTTATGCCTTGTGCTTGTGCGAATCGCGCCGCGTTCAGTAAACAAGTTCAGGGGATCCGCAACATGAGAAAGACAGCCTTCGCCGTCGCGGCGACGCTGCTCGCGTGCGTCGGTGCGATGACGTCCGCCGATGCGCGTCCGGCTCGTGATGAGAGCTGGAATCCGTTCGTTCAGCAGTCGAAGTCGGTCGGCGGCGAGAGCCGGGCCACGCGCCAGCGGGCCCAGCGTCACCGCTCCGCTTCGCGTCCGCGTGCTGCCTCGCGCCAGCGTGGCCAGCGCGTCCGCTATGCTGCCCGCCATCGTGAAGCCCGCCGTTCGTCCTACAGCAGCGCCTCCTACAGCGGCGGTCGTCACAGTGCCGGTGCGCGTCCGCGCGCCTGGTGCGGCTGGTGGATGCGTACGCAGCGTGGTGGCGGTGCGCACCTCAACGTGGCCTGGAACTGGAGCAAGTGGGGTCGCTCGAGCGGTCCGCAGGTCGGTGCCGTTGTCGTCTGGCGTCATCACGTCGGCGAGATCGTTGGCCGCGCGCCGAACGGTCAGTGGCTGGTTCGCTCCGGCAACGACGGCGGTGCCGTGCGCACGCGTGCCCGCTCAGTGGCTGGTGCGGTGTTCCGCGTCGGCTGATCCAAACGGGCACTGGGAAAGACAAAGGCCGGCACGGGACGTGCCGGCCTTCTTCTTGGGAGGCCGATCAAGCCGCGAGCAGGCGCCCGATGAACTGTTGCAGGCTCTGATTGAGCTCGGAAGCCTCGTGGCCCAGGCTGCGGGCCCGTTCGACGACGATCCCCGCCGCCTTGTCGGTGGTGGTGATCGCGTGGGACACTTCCTCAATGTTCTCCGAGACGGTCGCGGTCTCGCCGGCTGCGCTCTGGGCCGACTTGGCGATCTCACCCGTGGCCGCCGTCTGCTGCTCCATGGCAGAGGATATCGCCACCACGGCGTCGCTGATGTCGGTGACGACCGTGCGAATGCTAGAGACGGCGCCGACGGCGTCCCGTACTCCCTGACCAACCGCATCGATCTGGGCCGCAATCTCGCCCGTGGCTTTCGTCGTCTGGCTGGCCAGCGCCTTGACCTCGCTCGCGACCACCGAGAAGCCTTTCCCAGCCTCGCCGGCGCGGGCAGCCTCAATGGTGGCGTTCAGCGCCAGGAGATTCGTCTGCTCGGCGATGGTCTTGATCATGTCGATGACGTTCTGAATCGTCGCGGCTTTCTCAGACAGGGACTCGACGATGCCGTGGGTCTGTTGTGCGTGCTTGTCCGCCTCGGTGGCGATCGAGCCCGACCGGGCGGTGAGGGATGCGACCTCCCGGATAGAGGCGGAGAGCTGCTCGGAGGCCGTGGCGACGGATTGCACTTCGTGGTTGGCTGAATCGGTCGCGGTCGCAACCTTGAACGAGCTGGTTTTGGTCTGCTCGGCGAGGGACGCCATCTCGAGAGCCGATTTCTCGAGGTTGGCCGCATGGGTGGCCACTGACTTGACGACCGTGCCGACGTGTTGCTCGAACTCGCGTGCCAGGCGCTCGGTCAGCTGACGGCGCTGGCTCTCACGCTCGAGACGCTCTGTTTCTGCGGTGGTTGCGCGGCGCTCGGCCTCCGCGGCCGTGTAGGTTCTGATGTCGTCGACGGCGCGGGCGATCTCACCAATCTCGTCCTGACGCTCCTTGCCAGAAATCTCAGTGGTGAGCTTTCCGCCCGCGATGGCCTGCAGAGCCCCCGTCAGGGTGCCGATGGGCCGCACGATGCTGCGAGCGACGAGCCAGCCGATCAGGATCTGTGCGCCCGCGATCAGTAGCGCGGCAAGACCCATCATGCGCGAAATGCCGGTTGCTGCGGCCAACGCCTCGCTGTCCGCTTGCTTGGCGTAGACTTTCCACGCCGCACCAAGGAACTCGACGCCAGTCTCGGCTGCCAGATCGTTGTTTCCGTCACGATGCAGGCGCGACACGGCGTTCTCCGACGAGATGTCGATGCCCATCGACGCCGCGGGCTTGCCGGCGGTCGGCTCGGTGGCAAGAGGCGTATTGGTGCGGATCAACCCGTCGGCGCCGACGGCGAAGGTTTCGCCCGTCTCGCCGAGACCGTAGCGGTCGCTCAGGACGCGATCGAGAAGCGCGGGGGAAACGCGGATCACCGCATAGCCGACGCGGACTTCGTGCTGAGCCTGATCCATTGCCACGTTGGATTTCTTGAGAATGGGCGTGCCGATGAAGGCCAGGGGCGTAGTCTCGGAAAGGCTCGAGGCGGCGAAATCCTGGAAGGTGACGTCCTTGTCGCCCGCTTCCTTCATCGTCGCAAGCAGCGTGTCGAGGCCGGTGCCTTTCGTTTGCGGAGTGCCGATCGTCTGGCCGAACTCGGGACCCTTTGTTGCGGTGTAAACGACGTTGCCTGCCTCATCGAGCAGTAGCACGTCGTCATACTTCGCCTGGGTCAGCGTGGCCATTACGACCGGATGCACCTTGGAATGGCGCACGCCGTACATGGTGCCGGACATGCCGCCGTCACTCTCGGCGCGCTCCGCCGGGGGCAGCCCCGTGAAGTATGCGATGTTCTGCGCGAGGTTCTCCGGCGCCTTGGTCAGCGTCTCGGAGAGGTCCGTGATGTTGTCGAGCACGAACTTGTGGCTGGCGATGTTCCGGGTGTCGACGCGCAGGCGGTCCGCCACGAGCTCAAGGCTCGTGCGGCGTGATTCGGCGGCCAGCTTCAGGCGCTCGAACGCGGCCTGCTCCAGTGCGCTTTCCGCACCGGACCAGCCGATCCAGCCCATGACTGTTGAACTCGCTAGGCCGAGGCCGACGATTGCGATCGGAAGGCGAAGACGCAGGGTGGATAACATTCCCGGATTTCCATTGGTTGGGGCAGTCGGTTGGCATATGCTCCCAGCAATGAGTATGTAAAATCTTACGAAAATTGGGAATTTTTCTTGGACGTTGGTACTGCACGTCGCTGGGGCCGATTCACCGGAAGCGGCGGGAGGGGCCGGCGACGTTTAACGGATCTTGAAGGCCGCCATGCCCTCGCGAGCGAGTTCGTCGGCGCGCTCGTTCTCGGGGTGGCCGGCGTGGCCCTTGACCCAGTGCCAGCGGACCTTGTGCTGGCCGAGCGCCTGCTCAAGCCGCTGCCATAGCTCGGCGTTCTTAACCGGCTTCTTGTCCGCCGTGCGCCAGCCATTGCGCTTCCAGCCATGGATCCAGCTCGAGATGCCGTTCTTGACGTAGGCGCTGTCTGTGTAGAGGTCGGCCTCGACGCCCGTCTTCAAGGCTTCGAGGGCCGAGATGGCGGCCATCAGCTCCATGCGGTTGTTGGTCGTCAGAGCTTCGCCGCCCTTCAGCTCCTTGCGGTGGCCATTCCAGATCAGAATGGCGCCCCAGCCGCCGGGGCCCGGGTTCCCGGAGCAGGCGCCGTCCGTGTAGATCTCGATCGACTTCGTCTGCTCGCTCACGCTGCGGCCTCCAGTCCGTATTCGGCGGGCGAGGTGACTTCCTGGTGGAAGCGAAGGCGGCGCACGTAGGCGTTGGGATCGTGCGGCTTGACCAGGGCGTGGGGGTCCGTGTGCAGCCAGTCGTGGGCGCGGGTGACGAGGAAGCGGAGCGCTGCGCCGCGGGCCAGCACGGGGAATGCCTCGCGCTCGGTGGCATTCAGGGGGCGCAAGCTCTGATAGGCGGCGAGCAGGGCACGGCCCTTGGTGACGTTGAAGGCGAAATCCGGCTCGAAGCACCAGGCGTTAAGGCAAATCGCGAGGTCGTAGGCCCAGGCGTCGTTGCAGGCAAAGTAGAAGTCGATCAGGCCGGACAGCTTGTCGCCGATGAAGAACACGTTGTCGGGAAAGAGGTCGGCGTGAATGATGCCGGAGGGCAGGTTCTTCGGCCAGGCGCGATCGAGAAAGGCCAGCTCGTAGTCGATCAAGGTGCGGAGCCCCGGTGCGATCTCGTTGGCGCGCTCGGAAAACCGGTCGTAGACGGCGTGCCAGCCCTCGAGGCCGAGGGCGTTGGGGCGCTTCAGCGCGAAGCCTTCGCCGGCGAGATGCAGCTCGGCGAGGGCGCGGCCGACGGCGCTGCAATGGACCGTGCGCGGACGGCGCGGCCATACGCCTTCGAGGAAGGTCACAATGGCCGCCGCGCGCCCGGAGATGCTGGTGAGTACCTCGCCCGCCTGATTGCGCACCGGTAACGGGCACGAGATACCGCGCTGGTTCAGATGCTCGAGCAGACCGAGGAAAAACGGCAGATCGTCCGTATCCACGCGGCGTTCGTAGAGGGTCAGAATGTAGGTGCCCTCAGACGTGTGAACGAGAAAATTGGTATTCTCGACGCCCTCGGCAATGCCCTTGTAAGAGAGCAGCTCGCCGAGATCGTAGTCGGCAATGAGCCGGGCAAGCTCGTCGTCCGTCACTTCCGTGTAAACGGCCATGGGCTCGGTCTTCTCTCGTATCGGGTCGGGGATTGGCTTGGTGGAAAACGGGGCCGTTAGGCGGCGGGCTCGCGCAGTTCGCGTGGGACGTTGAAGGCGATGCGCTCGTTGGCGGTCGTCACCTGCTCGATCGTAATCGCAAAGCGCGCGCGAAGCGCCTCTATCACCTCGTCGACGAGGGCTTCGGGCGCGGACGCACCGGCGGTGATGCCGACGGCCGAGAGGCCCTCGAAGGTCTCCCAAGGGATATCGTCGGCGCGCTGGATCAGGATTGCCTTCGGGCAGCCGGCGCGCTCGGCGACCTCGACCAGGCGCAACGAGTTCGACGAGTTGGGGGCGCCGACGACGAGCGTCAGCCCGACCTTGCCGGCGATCGCCTTGACGGCGGCCTGGCGGTTGGTCGTCGCGTAGCAGATATCCTCTTTGTGAGGGCCGACGATGGCCGGAAAGCGCCGCTTCAGGATGGCGACGATCTCGGCCGTATCGTCCACGGACAGCGTAGTCTGGGTCACGTAGGCGAGGCGGGCGTCGTCCTCGGCCTCGATGGCTTCTGCGTCGGCCGCCGACTGAATTAAGGTTACTGCGCCCGGCGGGAGCTGCCCGGTGGTGCCTTCGACCTCCGGGTGGCCGGCGTGGCCGATGAGCAGAATGCGGCGGCCCTCGGCGTGGTGGCGACTCGCTTCCATATGCACCTTGAACACCAGCGGGCAGGTGGCATCGATGGCAAACAGATTGCGGGATCTGGCCGCCATCGGCACGGACTTGGGCACCCCGTGTGCCGAAAAGATCACAGGCTGATCGGTGTCCGGAATCTCGCTGAGCTCCTCCACAAAAACGGCACCTTTGGCCTTCAGAGACTCGACCACGTATCGGTTATGGACGATCTCGTGGCGCACGTAGACGGGGGCACCGAACTTGGCGAGCGCCAGCTCGACGATTTGGATGGCCCGGTCCACGCCCGCGCAGAAACCACGGGGGGCCGCCAGCAGCACGTTCAGGGCCGGACGCCTCACTGCGCTCATCTCCTCGACGCTCTCGACATGGGGTGAAGGCATTGAAACGAGGTCCTCGGGGGTGCGGCTACTCGGGTGTGCGTTAACGGGGGCGAGCGGTTTGTGCTTCGCCACAGGGGTGGTACAGCTTGAATCGATCGTCCGGGCATCATAACGGCGCGATAGGCCGGGGGCACGCTTTCCTCCGTCGGCGCGACGATCGGACAGGGCAGGGGGATTATGCGGATCAGACCGGAATGGCGCAATCCGTCATGACGAGGGCCAGGGCAGCAGTCGGTGCCGTGGTGGCGCTCGCGGCCGCGCTGGCGCTTGGCGGCTGCGGCATGGGCTCGATCACGTCCGGGCTCGGCACAAGCGTGCTCGGCGGCTCATCGGGCTCGTCCACGGGCGTTAGCGAGCAGGAATTGATTGCGGCGGCGAAAGCGGGCGGAGATGGGGCTGCTGTAGTTTCGGGCGGAGATTCGCAGCCGGGTTGCCCGCGCTTCGTCACTTGGCCGCGCGACAGCTACATCACCATTTATGAGCCGGGCCGTGTCGGTGACGGGCTTGCCATCATGCATCGCGGCGAGATCACCAAGACGGCGCGCGAGTGCCACACGAACGGCGCTCAGGTGACGGTGAAGTACGGCTTCTCCGGACGCATCCTGCTGGGGCCGCGCGGCAACTCGGGGCCGATCTCGCTCCCGATCAACGTGTTCGTCACCGATGCCAAGCGCGAGCGCATCACTACCGACAAGCTGCGCGTCGATGCCTCGGTCGCGGTCGAGAATCCGATCGGTTATTTCTCCGCCGTGCGTGAGGTGACGTTCGAAGTTCCCGAGGGCTCGCGCCCCGGCGAGTTCGAGGTCTACGTCGGCTTCGACCGCAACACGCCGAACGCCGGATAGCTTGTTTTTGGCCTGCGAACGCGTCGCTCTGGCGACGGTCGGTCAGGGCGCCGGTGCAGCAGCGGAAAGCTGCCTTGCGATCCGCTGCAAGCTCGAGCTTCCGCGCATGAGATAGCCGGTGTGGGCATTCTCGGTGCCGAGCTCCGCCGTCATGTCGACGAACACCATCTTGGAAGGCGGCGTGTGCGTCCCGGCGCCGGTAGCGCCCAGGCGCTCGGTTCCGTTCGCAAGGCGTGACAGGCGGGTCAGGACCGTGTCGCTCCTCGAGTACAGCACGGTGAGCCCGTTCTGCAGACGGTCGACGGCGGTGCGGAGCCATGGCGCGTCGGTGACGGCCTCGTCGATGTCCGGTGCGAGCCAGATCATGGATGCGATGCGAGTGGCCGCGCCGGGACGCAGTTTCAGGGCCTCGG
The DNA here is from genome assembly GCF_900117455.1 of Hyphomicrobium sp. CS1GBMeth3. NCBI lineage: Bacteria > Pseudomonadati > Pseudomonadota > Alphaproteobacteria > Hyphomicrobiales > Hyphomicrobiaceae > Hyphomicrobium > Hyphomicrobium sp. CS1GBMeth3. The sequence continues at coordinate 538,180 of NZ_FPHO01000003.1, read as the reverse complement.
CAACCAGATAGCATCCCATGCTGTGTGCCACGACGTTGATGGTGTGCGCTCCGCTCGTCGATAGCAGATCGAGAAGCGCAAGGAATGATCGTGCGCCGATCCCCTGCGCTTGGCGTTGGTCGAGCCCGTACATCGCGAGCTCGTAGCTTGCCTGGGAGGGGCGGTTCGCTCCCATCATATTCATGTCGAGCTGGACGCGCTGGGCGGTCGGCAGCTCGTCGAGCGGCGTTCCGAGCGCGGGCCAGTCGAATACGACGATGGTGCCGTCATAGCCTCCTTCCGACTGCAGGTGGGCGGCCAGCTCGGTGAAATAGGTGGCGACCTTGTGCTCCTGCGCATTGTAGCCGTGCACGAGCACGGTGACGTCGGGCTTCAGGTGTGTGTCGCGCTGGTCTCCTGGCCACCACGGCGTGAGGTCCACGCTCTCGCCGTTTGCCGCGAGCCGCTCAAGTCCTTGAGTCTCGAAGCGGCGCGCTGAGACATAAACGACGCCCGGCTGCAGGGTGACGCCCGCGTAAGGCGGGGGCTTGAGGTAGAGGACGTAGAGATATGCCCCGCCCGTGATTATGGCGCACGGGAGCACCGCGAACATCAGCACGGCTTTGGCGAGATCCCAAAGCGACAAGTCCTCGTCCTGCATGTCCCCCTCACCGGTGTGCAACGGACGCAGGGACAAGCATATACGTGTCGTCAGACAACGTGCAATTGGCGAACAAAAAAGCCGGGCGATAGGCCCGGCTTTTTCGTTCGAAAGGATTGGTGCCGATCAGTTCAGCTTGCCCTTGAGATCGCGGATCGCGGAGTCGACCAGTGAGACGCCGGCCTCGCCTGCGAGCTTCGTCTTGAGGACGGCCTCGGACGCCTTGACTGCGAGGTCGACAGCGGCGGCGCGCACGTCGGCGAGAGCCTGAGCCTCGGCGCGCGCGATCTTCTCCTCGGCCGTCTTGGTGCGCCGCTCGATCTGCTCGGTGAGGGACTGGCGGGTCTCGGCGGCGAGACGCTCGGCCTCGCGCTTTGCAGCCTCGACGATGGACTTCGCCTCGTCCTCGGCCTCACGCGTCTTGCGCTGGTAGTCGGCGAGCAGCTGCTGGGCTTCCTCGCGCAGGCGGCGGGCCTCGTCGAGCTCGGCGCGGATCGTGTTGGCCCGCTTGTCGAGCGCCTGACCGATCAGGCCCGGCACACCCTTCCAGATCAGGACGCCCACGAACAGGAGGAACGAGAGCAAAACCCAGAATTCAGGATAGCCAGGGTTTAGCATGGGATCCTCTACTTGTTCGCGCCAGACGCCGTCAGCGCCCGCTCAACCTCGTCCTTCGAGGCGGGGACGCTGGAGAGCGTGTTGACGATGGCCACTGCGGTGTCGCTGGCGATTTCCTTAACGCTCGAAAGCGCCTTGGTCTTCGTCTCGTTGATGGCGCTCTCGGCGTCAGCAAGCTTCCTCGCCAGCTGATCCTCGACCGCTTTGCGCTCCTTCTCGACCTCGGCACTCAGCGAGTCGCGCGTCTGGCGGGCGATCGACGAGGCGTTGGCGCGTGCGTCGGAGAGCGCCTTCTCATAGGCCTGCAAGGCGGCGTCCGTCTCGCCCTTCAAGCGCTCGGCGGCGGCAAGGTCACGCTGGATGCGATCGCGGCGCTCCTCGATCACCTCGCCGATGCGCGGCAGCGCGATCTTCGCCATGATCCAGTAGAGCAGCGCAAAAGTAAGCGCGAGCCAGAAGAGCTGCGGTGCGAAGTCAGGAGCGTGCAGCTGCGGAAGGCCGCCGCCGCTCGCGCCTTCAGCGTCGAACGCTTCCTTGACGTCCGTCCCTACTTCGATCGCAGCCGCGACGAGCGCGGTCATCGCTGCGGGCATTGGAGTCTCCAGAATGGTACGGCCGCGGGCCAACGATCCGGCATGACGCCGGGATCCTGGCCTGCCGCCCTAGACAGAGATCAGCCGAAGAGGATGATCAGCGCGATCAGCAGGCCGAAGAGGCCGGTGGCCTCGGCGAGGGCGAAGCCGATCAGCAGGTTGGTGAACTGGCCCGGAGCAGCCGACGGATTGCGCAGCGCGCCCGACAGGTAGTTGCCGAAGATGTTGCCGATGCCGATGCCAGCGCCGATGAGCGCGAAGCAGGCGAGGCCGGCGCCGATGAACTTTGCTGCCTGGGGATCCATGGTCGTCTCCTAGTTTTTGAAGTGGCTCTGAACTGAATACGGCACGTTCTCTTCCGGGCCCGCGCTGTGGCGGCAGGCACGGCCTCGAACGCGAATTAGTGGTGGTGCATGTTGACCGCGTCGTTGAGATAGATACAGGTCAACACGGTGAAGATGAACGCCTGCAGGAAGGCGACGAGAAACTCGAGGCCCGTGAAGGCGGCGGTGAAGAGGACCGGGAAGGCCTTGGCCACGAACGGCAGGCTCACTGCGAAGCTCGCGAACACCTTCAGCATCGTGTGACCGGCCATCATATTGGCGAACAGGCGCACCGAGAGACTCACCGGGCGGATCAGGTATGACACGAGCTCGATCGGCACGATCAGCGGCATCAGCCACAGCGGCACGCCTTCCGGCACGAACAGCTTCAGGTATCCGAGACCGTGGCGCGCGAAGCCGATCAGCGTCACCGTGATCCAGACCATGGCGGCGAGCGCGAAGGTCACGATGATATGGCTCGTGACCGTGAACGAGCCGGGGACCATGCCCAGCATATTCAGCGTCAGAATGAAGACGAAGATGGTGAAGACCCAGGGGAAGTAGCGCATGCCTTCCTGGCCCAGGTTCTCCTTCACGATGTTGGCGATGAACTCGTAGAGGCCTTCGGCGATCGACTGCACGCGCCCGGGGACCAGCGAGCGGCCCGACATGGCAAAGATCAGGAAGCCGGAAATGATCACCAGCGCCAGCACCATGAAGAGTGACGAGTTGGTGAAGGAGATGTCGTAGCCGAACGCCTCCAGCGGGATGAGACGCTTGATCTCGAACTGAGACATGGGGCCGTGGGATTCTGCCGCGTGCCCTGCCACTTCCGCTGCTTGAGCCACTCTTCCGTCCCCTACTTCGCGTCGTCTTCGTCGTCCGGAACCGCTTTCGCGCCCCGTTGGAGCGGCTCGGCTTCGGCTTGAAGGCGCCGGGCCGTCCGTATGATGTTCAGGAGGCCGGCGGCAAAGCCGAGCATCAAGAACAGAATCAGAAACCACGGCGCCGTGCCGAACTGATCGTCCAGCACCTTGCCGATGAACCCGCCGACGGCGATGCCGACAACGAGTTCGATGGCGATTTTCATCGCCTGTCCCATGGCCGCGCCCCGCGTGCGCTCATCGGGTCCCTGAGGGGGCTCCTTGGAGCGAGCCTCCGCGCGGACCTTTTCGAGCCGGGCCCCCAATTCGGACGCACGTTTACGGAAAGCCTCGCGATCCTCGGGAGAGAGCTCGCCTCGCGCCGGGTTTTCGTCCTTGTTCGACGCCGACATGGCTTCCCTCCACCCGAGCCAACCCACGGGCTGAAACGGCCGGATTACCAACGGCGCGCACCATACCCGGAGGCTTCGCGGTGTCAAGCAATGGCCACATTTTTACGGCGATCGCGGGGGTACGGCGAAACCGCGCAGGGCGGATGCCGCGCATTCCCTAGGTACAGGCTGCTGGACTCCGGTTTTGCTCAATTTTCGTTGGTATCTCGGGGCTCGGGCAGGGTTGGCCTAATTCGAACACTTGCCTTGGGCGATCTCCACCGTTCTCTGCGGGCGGCCGTATCGGATTTGCTTTGATCGGCTTTTCTCCGTGAACCTATGGATGGGCCTTGGCACGACGGGCGTTCATTATCGGTGGGACCGGGCAGGACACCGAAAACAATGGAGTCCTCGTTCCCGGTGCTGGCCGCCTACCCCTGGCCACTGTTCGACTACGCCAGCGAGGATGAGGGCCGGATCGGGAGCCGTCAGCCGGCTTCGCGGAAGGATTTGGCAGTCTCGAGGTCGACGGAAACGAGCTGGGAGACGCCCTTCTCGGCCATGGTGACGCCAAACAGGCGATTCATGCGCATCATCGTCATCGGATGGTGTGTGATGACGAGGAAGCGCGTCGCCGTCTCCTCGGACATCTTCTCCATCAGCAGGCAGAAACGGTCGACGTTGGCGTCGTCGAGCGGGGCGTCGACCTCGTCCAGCACGCAGATCGGCGAGGGGTTGGTCAGGAAGACCGCAAAGATCAGCGACAGGGCGGTCAGCGTCTGCTCGCCACCCGAGAGCAGGGACAGCGTCGCCGGTTTTTTGCCCGGCGGCTTGGCGATGATCTCGAGGCCCGATTCCAGCGGATCCTCGCCCTGGATCATCTCAAGGCGCGCTTCACCGCCGCCGAACAGCGTCGTGAACAGGCGCTGGAAATGCCCGTTCACGGTTTCGAAGGCTTCGTCGAGGCGCTTCTTGCCTTCGCGGTTCAATTGCTGGATGGCGCCGCGCAGCTTGGCGACGGCCTGCTCCACATCCTCGCGCTCGGTCTCCATGCCGCTCATTTGCTCAAGGAGGGCATTGAGTTCGTCGTCGGCCTGAAGGTTGACGCCGCCGAGGCGCTCGCGGTCGGCCTTGAGGCGCTGCAGGTTGCGGTCGGCATCACCGAGGGTCGGTAGCGAATCTTGGGGCGTGAGGCCGGCGAGGCCGAGGCACTCGTCGGGATTGACGCTCAGCGCCTCGCGGATGCGGCGAGCTTCCTCCTGGCGGCGCGTGCGCGCGCCTTCGAGGCGGGTTTCGATGCGCACGCGGGCTTCGCGCGCGGTTGCGACGGCAGCCTGTGCGTCGCGCAGTGCCTGGGACGCGGCGCGCAGCGCGGTCTCGGCGCGGGCGAAGTCGTCTGCCGCTGCGTTGCGGGCCGCCTCGGCGTCGGACAGCGCGCCGAGTAAACTCTGGCGCCGCTCCTCGAGCGCGGGAATGACCTCCTCGAGCGCCGCAATGTCGCTCTTGGTCTTGGCGAGCCGCTCCTCGAGGGCCGCGATGTGGTGGGCCGCGCTTTCGCTGCGCGATGCCCAACGGGTGCGCTCGGCGGCGATCGTTTCGGCGCGGCGCTTTCTCGCTTCGCGCTCGCGTTCGTGGGTGGCGACACGGGCCTGCGCGACCGACAGAGCCGTGCGGCGGTCCTGCGTGGCTTTCTGCACCTCGGGCAGACGGGCGGCGGGATCCTCCTCGGCGTCGAGGCGAGCAAGCTCGTCCTCGATATGGTCGAGGCTCGCCTGTGCTTCGCGGCGGTCGGCTTCGGCCTGCTCGCGTGCTTCGGCAACTGCGGTGAGCTTGGTTTCCGTCTCGCGGGCCTGCCGCTCGATGGCTGCCAGCGCATCGCGCGTTGCTACGTGGTTGGCCTGCGTGTCGCGCCACAGGGCGCGCAGGCGCTTTTCCTCGGCGGCAGCGGCGGTGTGGACGGCGGTCGCTTCCTGATCGAGCGCGGTCAAGCGCTGCACCTCGGCGCGCTGGACTTTCTCACGCTCGAACATGTCGGACAGGCGGTTGCGCTCAGCGAGCCGCTGGGCGGCGGGCGTCATGCCGCCGGCCACTACGATGAAGCCGTCCCACCGCCACAGATCGCCTTCGCGACTGACGAGACGCTGGCCCTGCTTCAGGTGCGGCTGCAGACGGGCGCCAAGCTCGGGCGGTACGACACCGATCTGGCGCAGGCGGCGTGTCAACTCGGGTGGTGCGCCGACGTGCAGGCTCAAGGGCTCGGCGTCGGCGGGAAGGGCGGAGTCTTCGGGGCTCACCTCGATCGTGCGCCAGCGAACAGGCGCATCCTCGTGGGTCGGTGCGTCGAGGTCATCGCCAAGGGCGGCAACGAGGGCCGCTTCGTATCCCGGCGCGACGCGCAGTTGCTCCACGACGGGCGGCATGCCGTCCTCATAGGTCGGCATCACGAGCTTCGACAGCGTCTCGCGCTCGGTGACGAGCGTAGAGAGCGTCATGCGCGCTTTTTGAACCTCATCGCTTTTGAGGCGCGCGGTTTCGGCGAGGTCGCCGAGCTTGTCCTCGGCTTCGAGTGTCGCTGCCTCAATGGCGGCGATCTCGCGGGCGAGGGCCTGGCCTTTTTCAGTGATGGCCGCGAGCTTGAGGGAATCCGGAGCGGCTGCAGCTGCGGCTTCAGCGTCGCGCTGAAGTGCGGACAGCTTCTCTTCGATGCGCTTCAGCGTGGCGCGGCGTTCCGCTTCTGCGGTCTCCAGCGATTTGCGCCGCGCGCGAGCCTCGGCGGCGCGCTCGGTGACGACCGCGAGTTCTTTCTCGGCGGCTTCGAGCGCGCCGGCTGCTTCCTCCTCCGCCGCGTGGATATGGTCCTCGGCGGCTTCCGCCTCGGCCTCGGCGGTTGCCAATGCCTGCGTCTCGACGTCGAAGCCGGCCAGAATCTCTTTCGCTTCCGAGATCTGATGGGTTTCGCGGGAAAGGTCCTTCTCCAGCTCGCTGGCGAGCTTCACCAGCTCCTGGCGCCGCTCGGCGCAGCGTTCGGCCTCCTTGGCGAGGCCGTCGGTCTCGATGCGGATGCGCGATAGCGCGGCGCCGCGCTCGGCTTCCTTGTCGCGCAGGGGCTGGATGGTCTCGGCCAGCTCCGCTTCCTCGCGGAGCGCCCTGGCCTCGTTCTCGGTGGCTTGGCCAAGGGCGGCCAGCGTCTCGGCGAAGTTGCGCTCCTCGGTGTCGACGAGCGCTTGCGCGTCGAGCCAAGTCAGATGCGCGAGCACTGCGTCGCCGCGGCGGATCTCTTCTGACAGGTCTTTATAACGGCGCGCCTGGCGGGCCTGCCGCTTCAGGCTTTCGATCTGGCTGCCGAGCTGGCCCATGATGTCGGCGAGGCGTGCTAGGTTCTGCTCGGCGCCTTTGAGACGCAACTCGGCCTCGTGGCGGCGGCTATGCAGACCTGCAACGCCTGCGGCATCCTCCAGTACGCGGCGGCGCTGCTCGGGCTTGGAGTTGACGATCTCGGAAATCTGGCCCTGGCGCACGAGGGCCGGCGAGCGGGCGCCGGTCGCGGCATCCTCGAACAGGATCTTGACGTCGCGGGCGCGCACCTCGCGGCCGTTGATGCGGTAGGCGGAGCCAGCCTCGCGCTCGATGCGGCGCGTGATTTCGATCTGGTCGCCGTCGTTCCATTCCGTCGGCGCTTGGCGGGCACTGTTATCGAGGAAGATCGTGACCTCGGCGACGTTGCGCGCGGGCCGCGTCGTGGTGCCCGAGAAGATCACGTCGTCCATGGCGGCGGCGCGCATGGACTTGTGCGATGTCTCGCCCATAACCCATCGGAGCGCTTCGAGCAGGTTGGACTTGCCGCAGCCGTTCGGGCCCACGACGCCGGTCAGCCCGGACTCGATCACAAGATCGGTCGGCTCGACGAAGGACTTGAACCCGAGGAGCCTTAAGCGGCTGATCTTCATGTCGTGCGTCTATTCCCGTTCCGTCTGCGTCGCGGTCAACGCTGGCGCTACTATTGCGCCACGGCGGCCGCGCGTGGGGCAGAGAGCAGCGGATCGACCATCTCGCGGATGTCACCCATGGTGAGCGTCTTCTTCACGAGCGTGTTGCCGACGAAGAAGTTCGGCGTGCCGATGATGCCGAGCGTCCGGCCGCGATCCTTGACCCATTTCAAGCCATCAATCATGGCCTGATTCTTAAGGCAGGAATCGAACTGGGGCCGGGTCATCCCCACCTGCTTTGCGACCCCAAATATGGGGTCGAGGCGCACCTCCTGGGAGACCCAGGATGATTGCTGCTCCATGAATTTTCCATAGAGCGCGAAGTACTTATCGGGCGGGGCACAGCGAAGCGCGATGGTGGCGTTGCCGGACTGCTTGCCGATCGGGAACTCGCGCATGATGAAGCGCACCTTGCCCGTATCAATATAGATGCGCTTGAACTCCGGGAACACGTCGCGGTGGAAGGTGCGACAATGCGGGCAGGTGAGCGACGCGTATTGCACGATGGTGACCGGCGCGTCGGCGCGGCCGAGCGTCATCTCGGGCAGCGCGCCCGTCATCATGACGTCGGCCATCGTCGGCTGGGTGATGACCTGGCGGCCGCCGCGGCTCGAGTCCGGCAGATCGAACGGATTAAACGGCGCGTCATCGGCCTTCGCAGCGCCCGGTTCATCGGGGAAGGCGCTTCCCCCGGAACCGGTGTCGGTGGACGTTGAGGCGACGTCCGCGGCCGACAGGTTCGGAAGGCTCGGCTGCTCGTTTCCGGAGCAGCCGGCGAGCAAGAGGCTGACTAGCACCGAAACGGACGGGGCCGCTCGCAGCATTCGTCGCGGCCCCGTGTGCATCCCACCTTTGCTCCCGACTTGTTGTTAGCCCTGGCTGAGCAGCGGCTCGATGACCTTGTCGAACTCTTCGACCACGGGCGCAGCCTGCAGCCGCTTGCCGTTGATGAAGAAAGTCGGCGTGGCGTTGACGCCGAAGACCTCGTTGCCGCGCGTGTGGATGGCGGTCAGCTGGTCGAGCAGCTTCTGATCCGTCAGGCACTTGTCGAAGCTTTCCTGCGTGAAGCCCGCCTGCTTGGCGATCTCGAACAGCTTCGGCGTCGGGTTCTCCTTCACGAAGGCCCAATTCTCCTGCGTGTGGAACAGCGCGTCGACCATGGCGAACGAACGCTCGGGAGAGCCGGCGCAACGGGACAGCATCGAGGCTGCGAAGGCGCGGGCATCGAGCGGGAACTCGCGGAAGACGAAGCGGATCTTGCCGGTGTCGATGTACTTCTTCTTGATCTCGGGGAAGACCTTGGTGTGGAAGGCCATGCAGTGGCCGCACGTCATTGAGGCGTATTCGACGACGGTGACCTTGGCGTCATTCGGCCCGAGGGCCAGATCCGGCAGGTCGCCCGGCTTCATCAACTCGTCGACGGGAACTTCGGCGGGACCCTGCGCGCGCTGGGCAAAGGCGGGCAGCGCGGAACCCGTCAGCGCTGTACCGGCCACCGCGGCTCCGACCGTCAGGACTTGGCGGCGGTCGAGCCAGCTCATCTCGTTCATCACTTCAACTCCCTAAATCGCAGCGCATTGGCCACGCGCGTCTTTCGCGTCCGGCAGATAACATGGGGCCGGCATCCGATTAAGGCAAATCCCAGCTGAACGCTATTTGAATGCTTGGATAGGCGGGAAAAGGGAGGCGGATCAAACCGGTAGATCAGCTGCGTCTGGACGATCGGTCGCTACGCACGCCGCTTTCGAGGCGAGCCAGGGCGGCCAGCAGCCCCTCGTCGGCCGTCGCAGAAACCGCCTCTTGATGGCGGGCCGGCGGAGCCACGGCCGGCGGTTGCGGGGCGCTTCTGTCGAGTGGCGCCTGAATCAGCCGGATGGTTTCGATGGCGCGGTAGCCAAAATAGCTGTTGATGCGCTCCAGGATCTGGCGAGCCCGGTATTCAACGTCGAGCGCGCGGGCCGGATCGACGCGCAGGGTCAGCGTGGCGCCGCGGCGCTCGTTTTCGTCGTCATAAGCAGCATCGGTGGCGCGCGGCCATTTCAGCTTGTCGGGCATGGTGTAGCGGGCGAGCTCGGCGCCGGCGATGCGCTCCCAATCCGTGATCAGAGCAGCGGTCGAGAAGCCAAATTTCTCGAAGGCCTTTTTGGTCAGCGTCGGAACGAAGCTGCCGACGGCTTTGACCGCGACGAAGCGGGCCGTGGGTGGCGCGGCGAATCGCGGCTCCGTGCGCGGAGGCAGCGCCACGTGGCGGCGCGCGGGGTGCGGCAACGGCGATTTACGAAGGTTTTCTGTGCGCTTCGGGATCACGTGGCGTCGCTGTCATAGCTAAGGTGTGTTGCACGTGCCTAGCATGATGGATGTGATTCGCGTGGCCTTCGAAGGGAGCCCGAGACTCGGATGGGGGACACGGCAAAAACTGTGGCGCGCAAGCAACTGCCGCTCCGTCCGGCAGGCCCCGATACCGTGGCGGCGCTGCTCGACTGGTACGACCGCGAACGGCGCGATCTGCCCTGGCGCGCCAAGCGGGGGCGGCGGACCGACGCATACCGGGTCTGGCTCAGCGAGATCATGCTGCAGCAGACGACGGTGAAAGCCGTCATCCCCTACTACGAGCGGTTCCTCAGACGCTGGCCGACGGTCGACGCGCTGGCGGCGGCCGATCTCGACGACGTGCTCTCGGCCTGGGCTGGGCTTGGCTATTACTCGCGGGCGCGAAATCTTCACAAGTGTGCACAGGCCGTCGTCGCCGAGCACGGCGGCCAGTTCCCGCGCACGGAAGAGGGGCTTGCGAGCCTGCCGGGCATTGGCCCTTACACGGCGGCGGCGATCGCGGCCATCGCGTTTGGCGAGCCGGCGACGCCGGTCGACGGCAACATCGAGCGGGTCGTGTCGCGGCTGTTCGCCTTTCGCCAGCCGTTGCCCGGGGCCAAGCGCGAGATCAAACGGCTGGCGGCGACGCTGACGCCGCAGCGACGCGCGGGCGATTTCGCGCAGGCGATGATGGATCTGGGGGCGACGATCTGCTCGCCCAGGAAACCATCGTGCCTGATGTGCCCGCTGCAGCAGGATTGCCATGCGCACGCGCTCGGCATCGAGGAGCAACTGCCGGTCAAGCTCGTCAAACCCGACCGGCCGGTGCGTTATGGCATCGCCTTCCTGGCGCTCAGCGAGGACGGTCGCGTGCTGCTGCGCAAGCGCCCCGAGGCCGGGCTGCTCGGCGGCATGCTCGAGGTGCCGTCAACGGACTGGGGCGACGATTGGCTGCCGGTGGATCAGGCGCTGGTCGCGCAGCCGGTACGCGCCGACTGGTGGTCGGTGCCGGGTGTCGTCAGCCATACGTTCACGCACTTCCGGCTCGAGGTGATGGTGCTGCGCGCGATCGTGGAAGCGGACTCGAGCCTGACGTTCTGGGCAAGCCCCGATCGCTGCCGGTGGGTGGCACGGCGCGATCTCGGCAGCGCGGCTCTGCCGTCGGTCATGCGCAAGGTCATCGCGCACGCGCTCAAGGAGCATTGAGCGAAGCGGCAGGCAAATGCAGGTGAGCTAGCCGCTTCGTTCGTTTCTGGTTTTGACCCAAGGCGGACATTCAGGATGAGCCGGACCTCGTACCCGCGAGCACGGACATCAGCTCGATGGGCATGGGGAAGACGATCGTCGAGCTCCGCTCGCTGGCGATGTTGTTGAGGGTCCCGAGATAGCGCAATTGCATCGCCTCGTGCCGGCGCGACATGATATCGCCAGCTTCGACTAGCTTATGGGCCGCCTGCAGTTCGCCTTCCGCATCGATGACCTTGGCTCGACGCAGGCGCTCGGCCTCGGCCTGCTTGGCAATGGCGCGCACCATCTTCTCGTCGAGATCGATGTGCTTCAGCTCCACGTTGGAGACCTTGATGCCCCAGGCGTCGGTCTGGGCATCTAGGATCCGCTGCACGTGATCATTGAGCTTCTCGCGCTCGGCCAGCATCTGGTCCAGCTCATGTTGGCCGACGACGGACCGCAGCGTGGTCTGGGAAAGCTGGCTGGTTGCCAAATTAAAGTCCTCAACTTGGATAATTGCTTTCTCGGGGTCGATGACGCGGAAATAGACCACAGCATTGACCCTGACCGATACGTTGTCCCGTGAGATCACGTCCTGTGGCGGTACGTCGAAGACCCGCGTTCTCAGGTCGACCCGTTCCATTTGCTGCACGACGGGGATGACAAAGATCAGGCCAGGGCCCCTGACACCATGGTAGCGGCCGAGCGTGAAGATAACGCCGCGCTCGTACTCGCGAAGGATGCGAATGGCTGAGAAAGCCAGCCACAGAATGACGAGTGCGGGAAGGAGCCACGATAGGGTTTCGATCGGTAGCATGACTACTTCCTTTCATCACAGGGAGTAACGATGAGCTGCAGATCCTTTCGGTCATTGACTTTGACCTGCTGACCGGCCGTGAGCGGAACTGTCGAACGCGCGGACCACGATTCGCCATGCACGATGATGCGCCCCTCGTAGGCATCCGGTGCCCATGACGCAACACGTCCGACAAGGCCAAGCATCTCCTCAGAACCGGTCACCACCCTGGCCCGGCTTACTCGCATCACGAAGCCGAGCAGACCAATCAGCAGCAGCGCGCTGGTCAGCGTAGCGGAAATGATGAGTGGCCAAGCGATGGCGAAATCTATGTCGGCGCCGGCTGGATCGAACAGGAAGACAGCCCCCAGGGCGAAAGCGATGACGCCGCCAAGTCCAAGCAGGCCAATACCCGGCGCCATGGCTTCGGCAATCATCAGGGCAAGGCCGAACAAGAGGAGGGCAAGCCCCGCAAACGAGATGGGAAGAGCAGAGAGCGCCATCAGCGCGACGATGAGAGCGATCCCACCGATGATGCCGGGACCGACCAGGCCCGGGCTCCAGAACTCGAAGACGATGCCGTAGATCCCGATCATCAGCATGATAAAAGCGATGTTGGGATCAGTGATCACGCTAAGGAAACGTGCGCGCCAATCGGGCTCGAGCGGAACGACCAAAGCGTTCTTCACCGCGAGGGTCTGTACACCGTCGGGGCTGCTGTAACTGCGGCCATCAAGACTGGCGAGCAACTCGCCGAGATCTCCGGCCACGACGTCCACGACGTGTTCCTTCAGCGCCTCTGACGCAGTCAACGTCGCCGCATCTCGCACGGCCTTTTCCGCCCATTCAGCGTTGCGCCCGCGCAGTTCAGCGAGGCTCTTGAGATAGGAGACTGCATCGCTGACGATCTTTTGCTCCATAGCGGATCCTGAGCCACCGGACTTATTCTTCTCTCCGGTTGCGGGACCGCGGCCAGGAATGTCCGGCGCGCCGACTTGGATTGGCGTGGCCGCGCCGAGGTGCGTACCAGGGGCCATGGCGGAAAAGTGCGCGGCATAGCTGATATAGGTCCCTGCGCTCGCTGCGCGCGCCCCGCTTGGAGCAATGTAGACTGCAACTGGCACCGGTGAGGCGAGAATGTCCCGGATGATGTCGCGGGTCGCCGAGACGAGGCCACCTGGCGTGTCGAGGCGGATGACCACAAGCCGCGCTTTGCGGCGCTGCGCCTCAACTAAGGATTGCTCCAGGAAATAGGCTGTGCCAACTCCGATGGCACCTTGGATATCGACCACGACGACGCTGTTGTGCACGGAGGCGGTCTCGACCGATCCTGCATGGGCCGGTTCAACCAGAGTCGAGACAAGAGTCATGGCAAAAGCCGCGGCAAGTACCGCCGGCCCGATGATGAAAGGGCGCAAACTGAATACGATACTTGCTCGCATTGGTGACCCTGTCGCGTCAGGATTTCGCGTCAGCGACAATAAGAATATATGGTCGTCACACGCGCACGCCGCAATGGCTGCCCGCGGAGCCTGGCTAATTAAGGAGTCTGGCTAATTAAAGTGCGGCATGCGATCGGACCCCGGTCCTGGCTTCCAATGCCGCTTCCCTGGCCCTTCTCGACAATCCGATGGCGCTTCCGACACGGCAGCAGCCAAGGACAAAGCAGATGCGCTGCGAGACGGCAGCCATGCGTGCAGATGACCCCGTGCAGACGTCATTGTCCGTCTCTCCGCACTGCAAAGCGTCGCTCCAGCTCGATCAATTTTTGTTTGCGCCAAAGCCCGCCACCATAGCCCGTCAAGGCGCCGTCCGCTCCTATGACGCGGTGGCAAGGAATGACCAGTGCGATCTGATTTGCGCCGTTTGCACGAGCAACAGCCCGCGTTGCGGATGGCCTGCCAATGGCTTTGGCAATGTCACTATAGCTACGGATCTCGCCTGCCGGTATTTGGCGCAGCGCATCCCATACCGCACGCGTGAAGGCGCTGGCATGCAATGAGAGTGGGACATTGAAGTCTGCGCTCTGACCCCGGAAATAAGCATCTAGCTCCGATGCAATTTGATCCGTTGGACCATAGCGACCGATGCCCAGTTCTCCATGGGACCGTTCACGGAGTTTCTTCAGTTCGGATGGCAGCGCTTTGCGATCCACGAACTCCAGTAGGTGCAGCGAGGACCGGTCGCTCACAGCAATCATGTGGCCAATCGGCGTGGGGACCCAATCGGCTTTCAGCAGCTCCTTTCCGGTGAAACTGGACGGCGGCTGCCCGGTGAGCCGAGCGAAGGCGGTCCGGAACCCACTGGGCGAGTCGAAGCCGGCATCGAGCTGAGCGTCGATCACTCGTCCGCCGGCCGAAAGAGCTGCGAACCCGTCGCGAATGCGCGACAGGCGCGCCAGTTCAAGAAACGTCATATCGAAGTGCCGTTTGAAGCTGCGGCGCACGGTTGAGGGATCAAGTCCAAGAGCAACGATGTCGTCTTCTGTCCACCGGCGCGCAGGCTCACTTTCAAGTTTGTCGAGAAGCAACCGTATCGCCGGGTCGGTTTCCGCCGCCGGTGCGAGCGGGTGGCAGCGTTTGCAGGGGCGAAAACCCGCCTCGATGCAGGAGGCCACGGTTTCGAAGAAGCGGCAGTGATCGCGCTTAGGCTTTCGTGCCGTACAGGTCAGACGACAGAACACACCGGTCGTTGTCACAGCGACATAAGCACGGCCATCGTATGCGGGGTCGCGCGCGACCAGTGCGGCGTAGAGCGTCTTATTGTCTGGAAGTTGAAACAGCATGGGAGTCTGGTAGCCAATTCCCGGCTCACTGTCCGCCTCAAACCGGGCAACTAATTTCTGAGTGTAGGCCTATAGTCCCATGGCGGCTCCGGGCCACGGCAGACAAGCCGATTGGTGGGTTTAGGTTCGCCTGCGGCGAACAAGTGGACCCAGGGCGCAGCCTTTCAGCGCGCCAGCATGGGCCCTGGATCCTGATTGCTCCCCTGCGCCGGCCTACTCCGCGGCGATGAGGGGGGACGACATGGGTTTCGTGAGGCCGAGCTCGGCCTTGGCGCGCTCGCGCAACTTGTCGATCGGGTGCAGCACGCCGCCGCGCTCGTAGTGCCAGAAGGTCCAGCCATTGCACGCGGACTTGCCCTGCACGACAGCGCCCAAGCGGTGGATCGAGCCACGGCTGCCCGGCACCGCAAGTGTGCCATCGGCCTTCACTTCGGCCAGAACCTGGCGGCGCTCATCGTAAAGCTTCGAGCCCGCGCGCAGGATGCCAAGCTCGATCAACGTTCCGAACGGTATGCGCGGCTCGGCGCGCTTCGAGGGCTGTGTTTCGAGCGCGGACGTCGATAGCGTCTTCACTTTCGCGATGCGCTCTTCCGCGGCCTTGGCGTAATCGGGATCGCGCTCGATGCCGATCCAGTTGCGGCCGAGCTTTTGCGCGACGGCGCCCGTGGTTCCGGTACCGAAGAAGGGATCGAGCACGGTGTCGCCGGGGTTGGTCGTTGCCAGCAGTACGCGATGCAAAAGCGCTTCCGGCTTCTGCGTGGGATGTGCCTTGCGACCCCCGTCGTCTTTCAAACGCTCCGGTCCCGAGCAGATCGGGAACAGCCAATCCGAGCGCATCTGCAAGTCGTCGTTCGAGGCCTTGAGGCTCTCGTAGTTGAACGTGTAGCGGGACTTCTGATCGCGCGCGGCCCAAATCAGCGTCTCGTGCGCGTTGGTGAAGCGACGGCCGCGGAAGTTCGGCATCGGGTTCACTTTGCGCCAGACGACGTCGTTCAGGATCCAGTATCCGAGATCCTGCAGCGCGGCGCCAAGGCGGAACACGTTGTGATAGGAGCCGATGAGCCACATGGCGCCGTCCGGCTTCAGAACGCGGCGGCATTCGGCGAGCCAGGCGCGTGTGAAGCGGTCATACTCCTCGAAGGAGGCGAACTTGTCCCAGGCGTCGTCGACGCCGTCGACGCGCGTGTTGTTCGGGCGCAGAAGCTCGGTCGCGAGCTGGAGATTGTAGGGAGGGTCGGCGAAGACGAGGTCTACGCTGCGATCCGGAATGCGCCGCAACTCGTCGGGGCAGTCCCCGAGGAGGATCTGATTTGGGGCCAGAGACGAACCTTTGGCCACTCGACCGCGACGTCCCGCAGCCGTACCCGCACCACGACGCACACCCATTCGACGCAACTCACTGAAAAGACCAGAGATGCCAGGGACCCAAGAGACGCACCCTGCCGGACCAAAAAGCAATTCCGCAGTTAACGGAGTGTAAACAGCGGCATTTAATTTTCGGTTACGGTGGGAGGCGACGCAAGGTTCCTTCGACGCGTTAGAGAAACTTTCGACTCGCATGCGTTTGAGGCGCACAAAAGGCGAACAAAATGAATCGCGCCGATGGCAAAGCCGGCGCGATCCAATCTCGATTCCAGATCAATGGCTTAAAATTTTTTGCGCTGGAGCGATGTCGAGATGCGAGCGATGTGCCCGCATCTCGAGGATCTCGCTTTAGGCGGCGCGAACGGTGGCGAGAAAGCGCTCGACCTCGGTTTTCAGCGTGCGGCTATCGCCGGAGAGCGACTTCGCCGACGCAAGCACCTGAGCCGAAGCCGACCCCGTCTCGGAGGCGCCCTGGCTCACGGCCGAGATGGAGGACGCCACCTCGCTCGTGCCCTTGGCGGCTTCGACGACGTTGCGGCTGATCTCCTGCGTGGTCGCGCCCTGCTGCTCGACGGCGGCGGCGATGGCGCCGCTCACGGCCGAGATGCGGTTGATGGTAGAGCCGATCTCGTTGATCGCATCGACGGCCTGGCGCGTAGATGCCTGCATGCTCTGGATCTGGCTCGCGATCTCGTTGGTGGCTTTGGCCGTCTGCGCAGCGAGCGCCTTCACTTCCTGAGCGACAACCGCAAAGCCCTTGCCGGCATCGCCCGCACGCGCGGCTTCGATGGTGGCGTTGAGGGCCAGGAGGTTGGTCTGCCCGGCGATCTGGTTGATCAGCTCGACCACGGCGCCGATGCGCTCTGCCGCTTGCGACAGCTCGACGACGTTGTCGTTGGTCTTGCTCGCCTGACGCACGGCTTCCTCAGCGATGGCGCTGCTCTCGTGCACCTGGCGGCCGATCTCGCTCACCGTCGACGAGAGCTGCTCGGAGGCTGCTGCCACGCCCTGGACGTTGACGGAGGTCTGTTCGGAGGCGCTGGCTACGGTGCCCGAAAGCTCCTGAGTGGACGCGGCGTTCATCGTCAGCTGGTTGGCTGCCGTCTCAAGCTGGCTCGAGGCGGCGGAGACCGTGTCGACGACGCGGCCGACGCTTTCCTGGAACTTGTTGGCGAGCTTCACCATCTCCGCCCTGTGCTCGGCAGCGGCGCGTTCCTCGATCGCCTTCTGCTCGGCGCGGAGCCGCTCGGCTTCCAGAATGTTCTTCTTGAAGACCAGTACGGCGCCTGCGATTTCGCCCAGTTCGTCGGTGCGGTCGGTGCCGTAGATCTCGCGATCGGTATGGCCTTCGGCAAGGTCGAGGATGGAGAGCTTCACGCGCTCGATCGGGCGGGTGAGGTTGGTGATCAGCAGCCAGATGCCGCCCACCATGGTGAGCAGCGAAATGACGCCGGCCATCGCGGCCGTGGTGAGTGCCTGGTTGCGAGCGGCGTCGGCGTCCACCTGCGTGGCTTCGACGTATGTTTCGTAACGGCTCGACAGCGCACGCAGCTTGTCGTTCAGAGCGCTGCGGTTGGCGCGGTTGGCGTCGTTGTCGCCGAACTGACGCGCGGCAAAGAGCGACTCTTCACGCGCGAGACGCACGAGCTCGGTGCGGAAGCCGATGAACTGCGCGATCGTGGCTTCGGCGTCGGCGAACTCCTGGCGATGTTCCGGCTCAACGGTTGCTTCCCAGAGTTTCGTCGCGGCGGTTAGGTCGGCTGCGCTCTTGACGATGCCCTTGCCGAAGCTCTCAGCGGACGCCCAATCGTTGGACATGTAAACGCCGCGTGAGTCCATGACGATGGCGTAGACGAGGCCGTTGATGCGTTCGAGATACATCTGGCCGTTCTTGGCACTCATCGCGTGTTCTTGAGCTGCGCCCTCGGCCGAGAGGCTCAAATAAGTAAGGCCGGCACCGGCGACGGGGATCAGGGCCAAGAATGCGATCAGGGCACCGACCTTGTGCTTCAATTTCAATTGGGTCACGGGAGATCCATTGGGCTGGCGCGCAGGCGCAGGCCGGCGCGGCACTGTAGATAATGTACAGTTTTATCTATCTCCGGTTACCAATTGAATAATATGAGAAAAAGCCACGTTCTGTTGCATATGAATCTGGTCGCAAGCGAACTACCCGCTAGCCGTCGCTAGCGGGCCTGGCGCTGTCCAGGGTTGCGCGGTAGGTGGCAAGCAGCGTGTCGGCGAGGGTGTCGGCGCTCATCACGACCGCGGTCGCTCCGTACTTCGTCAGGTATTCGGCCTCGGGCTCGGTTTGTGCGCGGCCGATGATAGGCATCGTCGGGTTGGCCTCGCGGGCCTGCTCGATGACCTGACCGGCCTCGAAGTTGCTCGGTATGGCGACGATCATGACGGCGGCCTTGGCGGGATTGGCTGCCTCGAGAAGGGTTGCGGCGCTGCCCGCGATGCCTTCGATGTTGCGCGCGTGGAGGCGTTTGATCTCCTCCTCGTTCTCGTCGATCACATAAAGAGGAGCGGAACCGGTAGCGAGGCTATCGATGATGCGCTTGCCCACGCGCCCCGTGCCGACGACGATGGTGTGGCCTTCAAGCGTGGTGACGGGAAGGGGCTCCTCCTCCGTGCTCGGCGTCTCCTCGGCGGGCTGGCCAGCTTCGTGATGGCCATCCTTTCTCTCGAGCCAGGGCTTCAGGCGGTCGAGGCCCCAGAAGAACAGCGGATTGATGATGATCGAGAGAAGCGCGCCGGCGAGGATCAGGTCGCGGCCGGCGGTGGGCAGCAGATCGAGACTCATGCCGAGCGCGGCGAGGATGAACGAGAACTCGCCGATTTGCGCGAGGCTCGCCGAAATCGTGAAAGCGGTGCCCAAGGGGTGACCGAAGGCGCGCACGATCGCAAACGCGGCCAGCGATTTGCCAATGACGATGATGAGAAGGGTGGCGATCACAGCAGCTGGTTGCTCGACAATGATCCTCGGGTCGAACAGCATGCCGACCGAGACAAAGAACAACACGGCGAAGGCGTCGCGCAACGGCAGGCTCTCGTTGGCGGCCTGTTGCGAGAGCTGAGATTCCGAAAGGATCAGACCGGCGAAGAAGGCGCCGAGCGCAAATGACACGCCGAACAGGTTGGCGGCGATGAAGGCGACGCCGAGTGCGATCGAGAGCACGGCAAGGCGAAACAGCTCGCGTGAGCCCGTGTGCGCCGTGTAGTGCAGGATCCACGGAATGACGCGGCGGCCGATCACCATCATGATGACGACGAACGCCGTCACTTTGCCGATCGTGAAGGCGACGGTGAGCAACAGCTCATGCACGTCAAGCGACGAGGGGGCGCCGTTCGGAAGACCCTCAGCGTTGCCGCCCAGGAGCGGTGCAATGGCAGGCAGCAGCACCAACGTCAGGACCATGACGAGGTCCTCGACGATCAGCCAGCCGACGGCGATCTGGCCGCGCTCGGTGGTGACGATCCTTCGCTCCTGCAAGGCACGCAGCAGCACGACGGTGCTGGCCACGGACAGGGCCAGACCGAAAACCAATCCGGCGCCCGGTGTCCATCCGAGACCGTGCGCGAGGCCGGCACCGAGGAGCGTCGCGACGGCAATCTGAACGATGGCGCCGGGAACCGCGATGCCGCGCACTGCCCACAGCTCCTTCATCGAGAAGTGCAGGCCGACGCCGAACATCAGCAGAATGACGCCGATCTCGGCCAGTTCATTGGCAAGGCGCTGGTCGGCGACGAAACCCGGTGTGAAAGGGCCGATGGCAATGCCCGCGACGAGATAGCCGACGAGAGGCGAGACGCGCAGGCGATGCGCGAGCGCTCCGAACACGAAGGCAAGTGCCAAGCCTGTAACGATCGTCGCTATGAGCGGCGTGTGATGCGGCATCGAGCGCGAGGGTCCTGTTTGCTTGTGGGAAAGTCTTTTCGCGAAAGACGATCTCAGGCGGAAAGGTAAAACGCAAGGCGCCCCACTGGGCAGTCTGCGCCGCGCACGGAGTGACGTATTCGTTCCCTTGGCGTGGGAACGGAGCGATGGGGCCTTGGGCCGGTTCCAAGCTGGTGTCTGTTGCCAGCCGCGGGCCGACCGCCGCCCAGCGGGGCGGCGTTTGTCCGTTGTGACCTAAAGCGTCACTTTGGGCTTCACGTAGTTCGCGCACGTCCATTTCTTGACGAAATAGGACGCATGCTGCTTCTCCCATTCGTTGACGATGTCGAAGGTGAATTTCGTGCACAGCGTCGGCGTTATGCCGTAGCGGAAATCCTCCTGCGGGGCGACGGGGATGCGAAAGTCCTCGCAAAAGTTCGGGTTCGCGTGCAGGCACCCTACGATCAGAACCTGTATCAGAAGCATCGGCTTGTCCTCACTGTCTGCGTGCCTCGGGTTGCGCGTGTCGCTTTTCAGACGCGGCAGCCGAGCCGAGACGCGCGCTCGCCGGCATTTGAGGTGCAGAGAAGAACGTGAAGGTGCCGATCGCGGTTTGCGGGGCGGGGGCTGGCGGGGCGGGATGGTGCCATGGTCGACCTCGTGGCGCTCATGCATCATGAGCCTTCCGTTCGAGCGAGCGTGACCTCCGGAGCCCGGCGCGGCTTTTCGTTCTCAGCCGGGATATCGGCCTAGCCTAAACTGGGAATGTGCGGAGTTTCAACATCGGTTGCAGGCAAGCGGGTGCGATCGCGCGTAGGCTGTGGCGGCGGCGCGGCGATTGTCCGTCAGACGGATTCGGGTTGGGACGCCGCTTCGTCCGCTGCCAGCCCTAGGGCGAGCTGTACCGGCTTCCACGATTTCCGGTGATGCACGGACAGGCCGAGGCGGATCAATGCCTCGCGGTGCTCGGGCGTGCCGTAGCCCTTGTGGCGCTCGAAGCCGTAGCCGGGAAACTCCCGGGAGAGCTCGATCATCATGCGGTCCCGCGTGACCTTGGCGATGATGGACGCGGCGGCGATGGACAGGCACTTGGCATCGCCCTTGACGATGGTGCGTGCTTCGCATTTGAGGCGCGGCGCCCTGTTGCCGTCGATGATCACGAGGCGCGGTTTGCAGGAGAGCCGGCCGACCGCTTCCGCCATGGACCAGAGCGTCGCGGCGAGGATGTTGTCGCGCTCGATGCGGTCGACGTCGCCGATGCCGACGCCAATGGCAAGGGCCGTTTTGGTGATGCGCTTGAACAGCACCTCACGAGCGTCGGCGTCGAGCGCTTTCGAGTCGTTGATGCCGTCCGGGATGCGGTTGGGATCGAGAACCACCGCTGCAGCGACGACGGGGCCAGCCCACGGACCTCGCCCGGCCTCATCGACGCCGGCAATGGGCCCGCCCGCAAGTACTAGCTCGGCCGCTTCCAGCTCGAACGTCGGTACGATCTTCGAATCATCAACCCGCATGCTCCAACGTTGCGGGTGGAGTGCGGCCTGTCAAAGGCGGATGTGGATAGAGCTGCTGGCGGCTCGGGCTTAGAGCAGGGGCATCTGCTGGCCCTTACCCACCGGCGGCCTGAAGAGATCGAGGCGCAGGGCGTGGCGGCGCTCGTTGAGGCCAAGGCGCTTCAGGGCGAGGCGAAATCGCAGCGCGATCTGGTCGGCATACGGGCCGCGTCCCTTCTGGCGCTGGCCGTATTCGGCGACGTAGTCCCGGCCGCCGTGCATCGAGCGCAAGAGGTTGATCACGCGGTCGGCCCGGTCCGGAAACTCCTCGGCCAGCCATTCGCGGAAGACGTCCTTCAATTCGAGCGGGAGACGGAGGAGGACGTAGCCCGCCTCCGAGGCGCCGGCGTCGCGGGCGGCCTCCAGAATTCTCTCGATCTCCGGGTCCGTCAGTCCCGGTACGATCGGGGCCATCATTACGGACACGGGGACGCCTGCTTGCGCCAGCCCGCGAATGGCTTCGAGCCGCTTTCCGGGCGTGGTGGCGCGCGGCTCCATGGCGCGGGCGATGCGCCGGTCCAGGGTGGTGACCGAGAGCGCGACCTTGGCCAGCCCGCGCGCTGCCATGCGTGCGAGAATATCGGCGTCGCGCAACACAAGAGCGGATTTGGTCACGATGCCGACCGGGTGGCCGGTCCGCTCTAGCACCTCGAGGATCTGACGTGTGATGCGATGCTCGCGCTCGATGGGCTGGTATGGGTCCGTGTTGGTGCCGAGCGCCAGGACCTTCGGCTTATAGGTCCTGGCCGCAAGCTCCTTCTCCAGCAACTCGGCGGCATTGGTCTTGGCGTAGAGCTTGGTTTCGAAGTCGAGGCCGGCGGAATGGCCGAGATAGCAGTGCGAGGGGCGCGCGTAGCAGTAGATGCAGCCGTGCTCGCAACCCCGATACGGGTTGATCGACTGATCGAACGAGATGTCGGGGCTCTGGTTGCGCGTGATGATCGAGCGCGCCGGCTCGGCGTAGACTTCGGTGCGGAAGGCCTCAAGCTCGCCGAGGCTTTCCCAGCCGTCGTCGAAGGTGAGGCGCCGCTCGGCTTCGAAGCGGCCGGAATGGTTGGAGCGCGCGCCGCGGCCGCGCCGGCGCGTGTCGTCGACGGTGCTTTCGGGCGCCGTTTCGGACTTGGAAAGCGGGTTTGCCTTCGGCCGTGATTGCTGCGGGCTCATCCCTGCGAGTCTAAAAGGCGGATGAGAACAAATAAAGAACAAAATACGTGCGTGGACTGCTTTTTTGGTGCGGTTCGGCACTGCTCAACGGCCGCAAAGCTTGAACCCACGGCGCTCGCGCTTGTTCAGACGCAGGAAGTCGTGCAAGAGGAAATCATGATTTCTGTGATTATTCCCGCCACCAATGCCGAGGCGCATCTTGCGGAGACGTTGTCTTCGCTGGTGTCGGCAGCAGTGGACGGACTTGTGCGTGAGGTGATCGTCGTCGACGGTGGCTCGACCGATCGGACGCTCGCCATCGCCGACGATGCGGGTGCGGATATCGTCAAGGCGGACGGCGGACGCGGCTCACAGCTTCGGGCGGGCGCGGCACGGGCGCGGTTTCCCTGGCTCCTTTTCCTCGACGCGGACACCCTTCTCGACACGGGGTGGGAGCGCGAGGTCAATCTGCACATCGAGCGTGTCCAGAGCGGGCGGCGGCGGGCCGAAGTGGCGAGCTTCCGTTTCCAACTCGACGACGAGGGGGCTTTGCCGCGGACGCTCGAGGCTTTGGTCTCGCTGCGCGCGCGCCTTCTGAAGCTACCCTATGGCGATCAGGGGCTTTTGATCCCGCGGGCGCTTTACGATCAGGTCGGCGGTTTCGGGGCCCTGCCGGCGCTCGAGGATATGGACCTGTTGCGGCGGATTGGGCGCAACCGGATCGCGGTGCTGAACAGCCGGGCGATCGTCAACGGGGAGCGCTATCGGCGCGACGGCTACCTCTCGCATATGGCGCGGGGGCAGCTTTATCTGGCGCTTTATCTCATCGGAGTGCCGGTGCGGACGATCGCCAACCTGTTCGGTGCTTCCCCGGACCCCGTCGGAGAGCCGGCCGTCGGGCGCGGGGCCCGCTAAACGCGCCTTTCCTTCCGTCTTCGTCTATCGCTTCTTCCCTCGTTTCCGCCGCGATCCCGCGGTGATGTCGCAGCAGTTTTCGTTCCTCTTGACGGATATTATAACATCCGTAATGTCGGCCGCGTTCCACAACGGTAAGGGAGGAATGCCTTGGACCAGGACTTCATCAATTGTCTCGGAGCGAAAGAGGCGGGGGATCGCCGCCTGCCGGTGACCGTGCTGTCCGGCTTCCTCGGCGCCGGAAAGACGACGCTACTGAACCACATCCTCACCAACCGCGAAGGCCGGAAGGTCGCCGTCATCGTCAACGATATGAGCGAGGTGAACGTCGACGCCGCGCTGGTAGAGCGGGGTGGTGCGAAGCTGTCGCGTACCGAGGAGACGCTGGTCGAGATGTCGAACGGCTGCATCTGCTGCACGCTGCGCGAGGATCTGCTGACGGAGGTGCAGAGGCTCGCGGCGGATGGTCGGTTCGATTACCTTTTGATCGAATCCACCGGCATTGCCGAGCCGCTGCCCGTGGCGGCGACGTTCGAGTTTCGCGACGAGAAGGGTGTGAGCCTCTCCGACGTTGCCAGGCTCGATACCATGGTCACCGTCGTCGATGCGGCCAACCTGCTCAAGGACTACTCGTCCCCCGATTTCCTGGCGGATCGCGGTGAGGTCGCTGGTGAGGAGGACGGGCGCCCGCTGGTCGGCCTGCTCGTCGAGCAGATCGAGTTCGCGGACGTCATCATCCTGAACAAGATCGACGTCGCCGAGCCGCAAGAGATCGCGTCGGCGCGGGCGATCATCCGCTCGCTCAACGCGGACGCGCGTATCATCGAGACGGACCACGGCAAGGTCGAGCTCTGCGATATCCTCGATACGGGGCTGTTCTCGTTCGAAGCCGCACACAGGCACCCGACGTGGTTCCGCGAGCTCAACGGGTTCCGAGACCATCAGCCGGAAACGGAAGAGTACGGCATCTCGAGCTTCGTTTATCGCGCGCGGCGGCCGTTCGAGCCTGCGAAGCTGCACGCTTTCCTTAGTCAGTCCTGGCCGGGTGTCGTGCGCTCAAAAGGCTTCTTCTGGCTTGCCACGCGGCCGGCCTGGGTCGGGGAGCTGTCGCAGGCGGGGCCGCTCGTGCGGCATGAGGCAGCGGGTTACTGGTGGGCGGCCGTTCCGCGCAACCGGTGGCCGGAGGATGAGGCCACACAGGTGCGCATCCGCAAGGGCTGGCACAAACAATGGGGCGACCGGCGCCAGGAGCTGGTGTTCATCGGCACGCGCGAGATGGACAAGGACGCGATCACGGCGGCGCTCGATGCCTGCCTGCTGCCGGTGTCCGAGTCTGGACCCGTAGATGCGAAGAGCTGGCTTGCGCTTGAAGATCCGTTTCCGGTGTGGGGCAAGGAAGCCGCTTAGGCCAGGAGGGACGCGCAACGCTGGCGGTTGTCTTCAGGGTTTGGCGCGGTGCTCCTCGAAGCGCGGCATGATCTCGACGAAATTGCAGGGGCGGTGGCGGTTGTCGAGCTGCCACTTCAGGATGCCGTGCCAGGCGTCCTTGCAGGCGCCCGTCGAGCCCGGCAGGCAGAAGATCAGCGTGCTGTGCGCGATGCCGCCACAGGCGCGCGACTGGATCGTCGAGGTGCCGACCGACTGAAACGAGATCTGATGGAAGAGGATCGAGAAGCCGTCGATCTCCTTCTCGAACAGCGGCTTTACGGCCTCGGGCGTGACGTCGCGTCCCGTGAACCCCGTGCCGCCCGTCGTCAGCACCACATCGATGCCCTTGTCGGCAATCCAGTCCGCTACTTGCACACGGATGGCGTCGGTGTCGTCCTTCAGCAGCTTGCGGTCGGCGACGGTGTGGCCCGCCTCGGTCGCGAGCGCCGCGAGCGTGTCTCCGGACTTGTCCTCGGCCAGCGTGCGCGTATCCGACATGGTCAGGATCGCGATGCTGAGCGGGATAAAGGGGCGTGTCTCGTCGAGGCGGGTCATCGGGCGGCCGGTCTCCGGTGGTTCTGTTTCCTTGAATAACGGAAATTCGGTGCCGCAGGATCAGCTCGCCGAGCCTTGATCAAGCGCGGTCTGGACGGCGAGCAGGTCGCGCCAGGCCTGACGCTTGGCGGCCGGCGTGCGCAACAGATAGGCCGGGTGCAGCGTCGCCATGGTCTGGACCGGATGGCCGCCGACCTCGATCTGGCGCCATTTACCCCGGATGCGCATGATGCCGTCCGTTGTGCCGAGCACTTGCTTGGCCGCCGCGCCGCCGAGCAGCAGCACGACCTCCGGATCAACCAACTGCATCTGCCGTTCGAGGAACGGACGACATACCTGAGCCTCCTGCGGCGTCGGCGTACGGTTGCCGGGTGGACGCCAGTAGACGACATTGGTGATGTGGACGTTCTCTTCCTTGAGGCTGATCGCGGCGAGCATCTTGTCCAGAAGCTGGCCGGCGCGCCCGACGAAGGGTTTGCCTTCGAGATCCTCCTCGCGGCCCGGCGCCTCGCCGATGATCATCAGGCGCGCCTGCGGAACGCCGCGGTAGAAGCAGAGGTTCTTGGCGGTCGCCTTGAGGCCGCAGCCGTCGAAGGCGGCCAGCGCCGTCTCGAGCTCCTCAAGGGTGGCGGCCTTGCCGGCGAGCGAGCGTGCCGCGAGCTCGGCGGCGTCGGGCGGCGTTGCGCTGAAGCCGGGCCTGGCGTCGGCGCGGGAGGTGACAGCCCTCTCTCCTTGTGGAGGCGAGAAGAGAGGGGGAGATTCTCGAACCTGTGACGGCGGGGTTCCCCCCGGCCTTAGCCGCTCCCCGCCAGGGGGAAGGGAATCTGCGTGGCGGTCGGCGGCTGCAGAAGGTAGACGGAATGCCGCGCCCGGGGCCGCGTCGCCCTGCGCGAGCCAGTCGACAGGCTCGTCGGCGATAGCCGTATCGACGCCCATCTCGCGGTACCAGTCGAGGAGCGTTGCGGCGAGGGCGCGCATGTCGGCATCAATCTGCATGGTGCGGCACCTTACTCCATCCCGCGATCCTTTTGCACGCTTCGGGCGTTATCCTCGGGTTGCGCTTGACGCATTCTTGAATTGGGACCAAACCGGCAACGGGCACTAGCGGATAGGATCAAGATATATGGCGCGAGGCGATGCTGACCTTCCTGAGCGGGAGGCCATGGAGTTTGATGTTGTGATCGTCGGGGCAGGCCCGGCCGGGCTCGGCGCAGCGATCCGCATCAAGCAACTCGCAGCCGAGAAGGGCGAAGATATCTCCGTTGTCGTACTCGAAAAGGGCAGCGAGGTCGGTGCCCATATCCTGTCAGGCGCGGTGATCGATCCCGTCGGCCTCAACCGACTGATCCCGGATTGGCGCGAGAAGGGCGCCCCGCTCACGACGCAGGTGACCGAAGACCGCTTCCTGGTGCTCGGGCCGGCCGGCGATATCCGCTTGCCGAATATCCTGATGCCGCCGCTCATGAACAACCACGGCAACTACATCGGCAGCCTGGGGCTCGTGGTGCGCTGGCTTGGGGAGCAGGCCGCTGAACTTGGCGTCGAGGTCTATCCGGGCTTTTCCGTCAACGAAGTGCTCTACGACGAGAGCGGTGCGGTCGTCGGCGTGGCGACGGCGGACATGGGTGTCGGCCGCGACGGCCAACCACACGACGGCTTCACGCGCGGCATGGAGCTGCGCGGCAAGTACACGCTCTTCGCCGAGGGCGCGCGCGGCTCCCTGACCAAGACGCTGATCCGCAAGTTCGACTTGGCGCGGGATTCCGAGCCGCAGAAGTACGGCATCGGCCTCAAGGAGCTGTGGGAGATCGCTCCGGAGAAGCACCGCCCCGGTCTCGTGCAGCACACGTTCGGCTGGCCGCTCGACGGCAAGACAGGTGGCGGATCGTTCCTTTATCACTACGGGAACAACCTCGTGGCCGTGGGCTTCGTGGTCCACCTCAATTACGACAATCCGTATCTGTCGCCCTACGACGAGTTCCAGCGCTTCAAGACGCACCCCATCATCCGCCCGGTGTTCGAGGGCGGGCGGCGCATCGCCTACGGCGCGCGGGCGTTGACCGAAGGTGGCTGGCAGTCGATTCCGAAGCTCGCGTTTCCGGGCGGCGCGCTGGTTGGCTGCGCCGCAGGTTTCATGAACGTGCCGCGCATCAAGGGCAGCCACAACGCCATCCTGTCTGGCATTCATGCGGCGGAGGCGATCGTCACGGCGCTCGGCGCCGGCCGTGCGCACGATGTGCTCGAGACTTATGAAGCCGACGTGCGCGCGGGTGATATCGCGCGCGACTTGAAGCGTGTGCGCAACGTCAAGCCGCTGTGGTCGCGGTTCGGAACCGTCCTCGGCGTCGGCCTCGGCGGCCTCGATATGTGGATGCGCACCCTTCTGTTCGGCTGGTCGCCGCTCGGGACGCTCAAGCACGGCAAACCAGACTACGCATCGCTCAAGAAAGCGCGGAACGCAGAGCCGATCGTCTATCCGAAGCCGGACGGCGTTCTGACCTTCGACAAGCTGACGAATGTGTCCTTCTCGGCCACGATCCACGAGGAGGACCAGCCGGTCCACCTTGTGCTCAAGGATCCTTCAATCCCGATTGACCTCAACTTGCCGGAATTCGCCGAGCCGGCTCAACGCTATTGCCCGGCCGGGGTTTACGAGGTGGTGCGCAACGACGCAGGGGAGCCCCTGTTCCAAATCAACGCCCAAAACTGCGTCCACTGTAAAACCTGCGATATCAAAGATCCGAGCCAGAACATCACCTGGGTTTGTCCGGAGGGGGGCGGGGGCCCAAACTACGCCGAGATGTGAGGGGCCTTGGGTGCCGGCATACCGGAAGTTTCAGTTAATTCGCTTCGGATAGCCGTTTAACCGGAGTCGCCAAGCGGTCGGAAGGTTTGCTACTCTCCACCGATGTCGTGCTGGGCTTGACGAAGAGGACCGTCGGAATGAGCGCTCGCCGTGGCCGGATTGCTGTCATCCTTCCGCTCCTGGCCGCAGGACTGATCGTCACGACATGCCCGGTTCGGGCGGAAACCACCGAGCTCAGCGAGCCGTTCGATGGCGCGCATTCGCTGGTGGGTAGCTATCTTGCCGGCCGGTTCGCGCGGGCGCAGAACGATGCGGCGGAAGCGGCGGAGTTCTATCGCAACGCGTTGACGCACGACCCTCAGAACGAGCTTCTGCTGGAGCAGGCCTTCCAGATCGAGGCGAGCCGTGGGGATTGGCCGCGCGCGTTCAAGCTGGCCGAGGATCTGGTCGGCGTCCAGAAGACCCATCGCATGGCGCAGCTGGCGCTGGCGCTGCGCGACTTCAAGGCCGGTGCCTGGCGCAAATCCGAAGAGCATTTCCGTGCGGCCGGGTCGGGTCCGATCGGCGAGCTGACGAGCGCCATGGGCTTAGCTTGGCTTGAACTCGCGCAGCAGGATACCTCGGGTGCCTTTGCACGGCTCGATCTGCCGAAGCAGGCCGAATGGGCTCAGTTTTTCCTGCGCTATCATCGCGGGCTTGTTGCGGACATCGCCGGGCGTCGCAACGACGCGCGCTCCGCGTTCGAGCGGATCTATGCGCAGGACGCGCGGACGTTGCGCACCGCGCTCGCCTACGCACGTCATGAAGCTCACGTCGGGGATCGCAAGCGGGCTTTGGCGATCGTCAACGAGCAGATCAAGCGCTCGCAGGGCGACGGGCACCCACTGCTGCGCAGCCTCAAGGTCGCGCTCGACTCGGGCCAGAAGATCGATCCCATCGTGACGACGCCGTCCGAGGGCTTGGCGGAAGTGTTCTATGGCCTGGGCGAGGCGCTGATCGCCGAGGGCGCCGCCGGTGTCGGCGTGCTCTATATGCAGATGGCGCTCTATATCGAGCCCGACCACCAGTTCGCGCTGGCGGCTCTGGCGAGCGCCTACGAAGGCAACAAGCAGTACGCCGAAGCGATTGCCACCTACAACCGCATCCCGTCGACGAGCCCGCTCGCGACGGCGGTCGAAATCCGCAAGGCGTTCAATCTCAACTCGCTTGAGAAGGTCGAGGAGGCCAAGGAGACGCTCGAGCGTCTGCTCAAGGACAAGCCGCCGGCCGCTGCTACGGACGAGGCAGGCAAGACGAAGCCGGCCGCGGACGCGGGTGCAATCCCGGATAACGAGGTTCTGCGGCTCGGCAAGCGCGGGCCGGCCGTCGAGAAGCTGCAGACGGCGCTGAAACAGCTCGGCTACGAGATCGAGACGGCCGACGGGCGGTTCGGAGACGCAACGCGCCGCGCCGTCATGGCCTTCCAGGCGAACAACAAGATCAAGGCCGATGGGGTCGTCGGCCCGGCGACCTTCCGCGCCATTGTCAGCGGCGGCGCGACCGGGGTCGCTACGGCGGGTGCAGGCGGTGATGGTCCCTTGCCGCTGACGGTTTCCGATCGTCTCGAGATCCTGGATGCGCTCGGCAACATCATGCGCTCGCGCAAGCACTATGCCAAGGCCGTGCCCTACTATGATCAGGCGCTTGGGCTGATCACCAAGCCCGAACGGCGGCATTGGGTCTACTACTACGCGCGCGGGACGAGCTACGAGCGGCTCAAGAACTGGGATGCCGCCGAGGTCGATCTCGAGAAGGCGCTCTCGCTCTATCCGGATCAGCCGCTGATCCTCAACTATCTCGGCTATTCGTGGATCGATCAGGGGCGCAAGCTCAAAGAGGGCATGGCGCACATCGAGAAGGCCGTGGCGCTCAAGCCCGACGACGGCTACATCGTCGACAGCCTCGGCTGGGCCCATTACATGCAGGGCAACTTCGAGGAGGCTGTGCGCTATCTCGAGCGGGCCGTGGAGCTCAAGCCCGACGATCCGGTGCTCAACGACCATCTCGGCGATGCGCTATGGCGCGTCGGGCGCGAGCGCGAGGCGCGCTATCAGTGGGAGCAGGCACTGACGCTGAGCCCGGAGCCTGACGACGAGGTCAAGATCCGCAAGAAGCTGCAGGTTGGTCTCCTCGGCGTCGAGGCACCGCAGCCGCTCAAGAATTCGAAGCAGGCCGCGCGGTCGGGGGATACCGACAAGTAGGTGGCTTTTTTGCCGCCCTCCGGCGGTGGTGTCTCGGGGGGCGGAACGTAGCGTATGGCCACAATTCGAGAATTCGCGCCCGCTAAAATCAATCTCACGCTCGGCGTAGCCGGTCGGCGGGACGATGGCTTTCATCTTCTCGAGAGCCTTGTCGCCTTCGCGGACCTTGGGGACGTGCTGACACTCGACACCGTGGGGAATGCGGGGGTGCAGATCACGGGGCCGATGGCGGACGGCCTCGCCGGCCCCGATATTCTCGCGCGCACGCTGGCACTGGTGGAGGAGCGTGCTCCCGAGCTCGCACGCGGCGCCGTCCATCTTGAAAAGATCTTGCCGGTGGCGGCTGGCGTCGGCGGTGGCTCGGCGGATGCGGGCGCGCTTTTGCGCGCCTTGTACCGCGCCAACGGGCCCTTGTCGGAAGGCGTGGACTGGCATGGTCTGGCGCGCTCGCTCGGGGCCGACGTACCGGTTTGCCTCGAGGCGCGGTCCCTTTGGATGACCGGGGTCGGTGAGGACCTGTTCGAGATCGAGAACGGACTGCCGGTTCTCCAAGCGGTGCTGGTGAATCCGATGGTCGCCGTGCCGGCCGACAAGACCGCGCGCGTGTTTCGGGTGCTCGATGCAGGTCCGGTGCGCGAGGGATACGTGCCGCCCGTCGCTCCGCAGTTCGCGGATCGCGAGGCGCTGCTTCAGTTCATGCGTGCAAACGCCAACGGGCTTCAGCGCGCGGCGGAAGAGATCGTGCCGGAGGTCGGCGTTGTGCGGGACGCGCTCGCTGCCCTGCCTGGCATCGAGTATGTCGGCCTCTCGGGGGCGGGGCCGACATCGTTTGGCATCTTTCCGAACCGAGAGGCGGCAGAGGCGGCGCGCGCTGAGCTCGCCGCCGTGCACCCCGGCTGGTGGACCATTGCCGTGAAGCTCAGCTGAAGCGCTTTCGCCGCGCTAGTGGGCGCGCGCGATGCAGAAGTCGATGACGTCCTGCATTGCGCCGCGCTCGCGGCTCTCGGGGAAGATCGCGAGCGCGTCGGCGGCGATCGAGCCGTAGGAGCGCGCGCGCTCGAGCGTTGCCTCGATGGCCTTGTGCTTCTGCATGAGGCCGATGGCGTGCTCGAGATCGCCGTCTGCAATCTCACCTTCGACGATAGTGCGGTTCCAGAACGCGCGGTCGCGGTCATTGCCGCGGCGGAACGATAGGATGACCGGCAGCGTGATCTTGCCTTCGCGGAAGTCATCACCAACGGACTTGCCGAGGCGCGAGCTGTCGCCGTAATAGTCGAGCGCATCGTCGACAAGCTGGAAGGCGAGCCCCAGGTTGCGGCCGTAGGAGCGGAGCGCCGCCTGCTCGTCCGCCGGACGGCCGGCGATGGCTGCGCCGACCTCGGCTGCTGCCGCGAACAGGGCAGCCGTCTTGGCGTCGATGATCGAGAGGTAAGCGTCCTCGGTGGTGGCGGTATTCTTAGCGGCGGCGAGCTGCATCACCTCGCCCTCGGCGATCGTCGCCGCGGCGTTGGAGAGAATGCGTAGTACCGGCAGCGATCCGACGTCGACCAGCATGCGGAACGCCTGGCCGAGCAGGAAGTCGCCAACGAGGACGGTCGCCTGGTTGCCCCAGATCAGTCGCGCGGTCTTACGGCCGCGGCGCGTGTCGCTCTCGTCGACCACGTCATCGTGCAGCAGCGTGGCAGTGTGCATGAACTCGATGGCGGCAGCCGTCTGCACGTGGCCGCGGCCCGTGTAACCGCAGAGCTTCGACGCGGCGATCGCGAGCATCGGCCGCAGTCGCTTGCCGCCGGAGGCCACGAGGTGATGGGTGAGCTTCGGAATGAGGTCGACGTGCGAGACGGCCTTGTCGAGGATGATGCGGTTGATCGCATTCATGTCCTCTTCGACCAGCTCGAGGAGGGGGGCCAGGCTTTGTGAGGGCTCGCGTGCCTCGTCGAGGGGGACTACAACTCCCACGGTCGTTTCCTCAGTTTGTTTACAACGGCTTCTTGATATCTAATGAGCCAGCGCACCATAACCAGTGTTGGAGCTGTGCGCACCGAAAAACGAGGTGACGAGTGACCCTGCTGATGGCGGTCAGCGATGACGCGTTCCTGGACGGCCGGCTCAGGATCCTGCAACCCAAGGAGGGTTACCGGGCCGGGCTCGACGCCGTCTTGCTCGCTGCTGCCGTCGCGGAGAGGGCCGGCCGTTCGTTTCGCGTTCTCGACGCCGGCGCAGGGGTTGGAACGGCGGGGCTTTGCGTCGCGTGGCGGTGCCCAAACGCCCGTGTCGTGCTCGTCGAGCGTGAGGCCGAGCTTGTCGCTCTGGCGCGCGAAAATGTGCTCCGAAATGGTCTCGATGGGCGCGTCACCGTCGTGATGGCCGATCTTGCCGATGTGTCGCAGGCTGAGCTTTCCGCACAGGGGATTGCCGAGGCGAGTTTCGATCAGGTGATCGCCAATCCGCCTTATCACGCCGAGGGCGCCGGCACGGCCGCGCCGCACGCCCTCAAGGCTGCCGCGCACGCCATGCCGGAGACGGGGCTCGGAGACTGGTGTCGCTTCCTGGCGCGCATGACGCGGCCTGCGGGTGAAGCGCTGATCGTGCACAAGTCGGATGCGCTTCCGGATCTGTTGGCTGCGCTTTCCGGACGCTTCGGTGGCCTTGCGGCGTTGCCGCTCCATTCCTTCGCCGGCGCGTCGGCTTCGCGCATCCTACTCAGAGGTATCAAGGGGTCGCGGGCACCGTTCCGGCTTGACGCGTGGCTCGTTCTGCACGATGCGGAGGGCCGTTTCACGCCCGGCGCGGAGGCCGTGTTGCGGCTTGGCCAATCTCTGGCAGCCGCCTATGGACTGCCGTCGTTTCCGTCCAATGACGGGCAGAGGCGCGGCCGGACCGCAGAGCAAAAGAGCGAGAGGGTTTGATCGATGGGTTGGTTCAACCGCGGTCCCGTGGTTCCCGTGTTGCGGCTCTCTGGGCCCATCGGCATGGCGGTTCCACTCAGGCCCGGTCTTTCGATTGCCTCACTCGCGGGCCCGATCGAGAAAGCGTTCTCGATGTCGAAGGCGAAGTCCGTGGCGGTGGTCATCAACTCGCCCGGCGGCAGCCCGGTGCAATCCAACCTTCTGTTTCGCAGGCTGCGCCAGCTTGCAGAAGAAAAAGAGAAGAAGGTCTACGTCTTCTGCGAGGATGTGGCAGCTTCGGGTGGCTACTACGTGGCGGCCGCGGGTGATGAGATCTATGCAGATCCGTCGTCTATCGTAGGCTCGATCGGTGTCATCTCGGCGAGCTTCGGCTTCGAGCGTGCGATCGAGAAACTCGGCATCTCGCGCCGCGTGTACACGGCCGGCACGAACAAGGGTTCGCTCGATCCGTTCCGGCCCGAGAACGAGGATGACGTGGAGCGTCTGCGCGCGATCCAGCGCAGCGTGCACGACGTGTTCATCGGCGTGGTGAAGGACAGCCGCGGTGCCCGCCTCAAAGGACCCGATGCCGAGCTCTTTTCCGGGGCGTTCTGGTCGGCGGCGCAGGCGCTCGACCTGGGGCTGATCGACGGCATCTCGGACGTGCGCACGAAGATGCGCGAGATCCACGGCGAGAATGTGCGGCTCAAGGTGGTGCCGGTCGAGCGCGGCTGGCTGGCCTCACGTTTGCGGCGGCTTCCGTCCATATTTGGCGGGGGCGGCTCCGATAGTGTGCTGGGTCTTGCTTTCGCCGATGAACTGGTGTCGGCTGTGGAAATCCGGGCGCTTTGGTCGCGCTTTGGATTGTGAGGTGCAAGCCCGGAGCTGGTTATGCCCCACGTTTTCGCCCTTCTGATCGCAGGCGCCGGTCTCTATGCGGGCTACCGGTGGCTGTCGCGCACGCTCGCCGACGCGCAACGCACGGCGGTCAAGCGCGAGGCTGAGCTGCGTGACGCCATGGCGCGGCGCGGCGGAGCACCAAAGGATCTCGGGACGCTCGAGTACGATCCCGAGACCGGCGTCTACCGCCCGCGCTCCGAGTAGCTGGCTACTTTTCACCCAGCTCCCGCGCGAGGGCTTCGTAGAGCTGGCGCGTCCCTTCCTCGCGTTCAGACACCGCGTCGTGTCCGTCGAGATAGGCGCCTTGCTCTGTGAACAAGAGCTTGGTGCCTTTGCCATTCGATCTCAGCTCCGTGGTCGCGAGCGACGCCGAGATACGCGTGTCGCCGATCATCATGGCGTAGCTCGCAATGATGCGTTCGTCAGGAACGATGTCGTAGAAGACAGCATCGTAGCGGATGAGGTCACCGCCCTTGAAGCGGAAGCTCGACGACTCGGTGCCGCCGATGCGGAAATCCAATTCGTAGGTCTCGATATCCCAGCCCTCGCCTTCGGCGAACCAGCGCCGCTTGATGATGGGATCGGCGAAGGCGTGGAACACCTTCGCGCGGGGTGCCTCGTAGGTGCGCTCGATCTTGAACGTGGCATGCGTGACGGAACGGATGATGGCACGATCACTCATGACTTGGTTTCCTTCCCTTGCTCGTCATCCGGTAGCGTCGCCAGAAGATCGCCGAGGCGGTCGAAGCGGCGCTCCCACAGCCCGCGGCGCTGATTGATCCACTTCTCGGCCATGCTGAGTGCCTTCGGCTCGACGCGGCAGGTGCGCACGCGGCCGACCTTTTCCGTGCGCACGAGCCCGCTTTCCTCGAGCACCTTCAGATGCTGGACGACGGCCGACAGCGTCATGTCGAGCGGCTCGGCAAGCTCGCTGACCGAGGCCGGGCCTTTGATCAGGCGGTCCAGCATGGCGCGGCGGCCCCCGTCTGCGAGGGCGTGATAGAGGCGGTCGAGCTGGGTCGATTGCTGAAGCATACGCTTAAGTATCCTATCCGACGGATAGGTGCAAGAACAGTTTAGCGATCTCTTTAGTGTTTTGGTTTGGAAGCCCCTGGGGACGTGGCCTTTGTCCTCCGTCGGGCCGGGGTGACAGGGCGGTGCGAATGCGTATAGTGCGCCGCTTGCAGCAAATCGCGGCCGCATCCCCCATGTCAAAATCCTCGACCCGGACTGCCGAACCAAAACCTGCCGCCGGCCTGCCGGCGCTCAAGCCCAAGGAGAGCTTTCAGGATCTGATCCTGACGCTCGAGCAGTTCTGGGGAGCGCAAGGCTGTGTCGTGCTGCAGCCCTACGACATGGAGGTCGGCGCCGGCACGTTCCATCCGGCGACCACGTTGCGCTCGCTCGGCCCACGCCCATGGAACGCCTGCTACGTGCAGCCGTCGCGGCGGCCGAAGGACGGGCGCTACGGCGAGAATCCGAACCGGCTTCAGCACTACTACCAGTTCCAGATGATCATGAAGCCGTCGCCGGACAACATCCTGGACCTCTATCTCAAGAGCCTCGATGCTATCGGTATCGATACGCGCCTGAACGACATCCGCTTCGTCGAGGACGACTGGGAGAGCCCGACGCTCGGCGCGTGGGGGCTCGGCTGGGAGGTCTGGTGCAACGGCATGGAGGTGACGCAGTTCACCTACTTCCAGCAGGTCGGCGGGTTCGACTGCAATCCGGTCGCCGGTGAGATCACCTACGGGCTTGAGCGGCTCGCCATGTATGTTCAGGGTGCTGATCGTGTCTTCGATCTCAACTTTAATGGTCGCCACGACGACAAGAAGCTGACCTACGGAGACGTTTTTCTCCAGGCGGAACAAGAATATTCGCGTTTCAACTTCGAGTACGCGGATACGGCGCTTCTGCTGCAGCACTTCCGAGATGCTGAAAAGGAGTGCAAGGCACTGCTCGAACGGGGGGCGGCCGACGGCAGGCATCTTCTTGCGCTGCCCGCATATGACCAGTGCATAAAAGCATCACACATCTTCAATCTTCTCGATGCACGGGGTGTGATCTCCGTTACCGAGCGACAGGGGTATATCCTCCGTGTGCGTGAGCTCGCCAAGGCGTGCTGCGCTGCGTGGCTTGAGACTGATGGAGGCCGTTCGTGACGGAAACTCATATTGGCTTACTTGTAATTGGCGTGCCGGCGCTCCTGATCGGCGGCATTCTGCTCGGCCGCTGGCGGCCCGTGCTGTGGTTCTACGTCGTGGCTCTGGCGGTTGGCCTTGGCTATCTGGTGACGACTGGCGCCGTCGAGGACGTCGGCAAGACGGTGATCGAGACCATCGGAACCGAGCCGGAGGCGACGCCTGCTGCGGCACCGGAACCGGCGGCTGCTCCTGAGCCGGCCCCCTCGGCCGCGCCGGAACCTGAACCCGCGCCTGCTCCCGAGCCCGAACCGACACCCGCTCCGGAAGCTGCTCCGGAGCCAACTCCCGCTCCCGAGCCAACGCCGGCCCCGGAGACCCCGCCAGCCGAGGCTCCGGCGCCGTAACCGTTCGCCGATATTTGCGACTTTTTGCTCAGGGCCGGGAACGTGCTTGCCGCACGTTCCCGGCCTCTTTCCTTCCGGCGTCCATGTTGCGGGTTGCCCGGCCGCAGCGGCGCCCGTATGTCTCTTGCTCGCTCCCGCTTCGCGCGGCGCAAATGCGGTTTTTCAAGAGGCGTCCATGGCCGAACTTCTGCTCGAGCTCTTCTCCGAGGAAATTCCCTCGCGCATGCAGGCGCGGGCGGCGGAGGATCTCAAGCGCCTGGTGACGGAGGGGCTTGTCGCGGCAGGGCTTGCGGTCGGCGAGGCACACAGCTTCGCGACACCGCGGCGTCTCGCGCTCGCGGTCGAGGACGTGCCGGCGGAGTCGCCTGCCGTCTCCGAGGAGCGCAAGGGGCCGCGCGTCGGCGCGCCGGAAAAAGCCGTCGAAGGTTTCCTGAAAGCGGCCGGGCTTGCTTCTCTCGATGAAGCCGAGATCGTCAAGGACGAGAAGAAGGGCGACTATTACGTCGCGCGCACCAACAAGCCGGGGCGGCCTGCGGCGGAGATCGTCTCCGAGGTGATCGCGGCAGTGGTCGGCCGCTTTCCGTGGGCAAAGTCCATGCGCTGGGGCTCGGGCACGTTTCAGTGGATCCGGCCGCTGAAGTCGATCGTGTGCCTGATCGACGGGCGCGTGGTGCCGCTGGAGGTGGCAGGGCTCAAGGCGTCGAACGAGACGCGTGGACACCGCTTCCACGGCAACGAGCCGTTCGTCGTGTCGAGCTTCGAGGACTATGCCGAGAAGCTTGCCGCTCATGCCGTGGTGCTCAACGCGGCCGAGCGCACCGAGGAGATCCGCGAGCAGGCGGAGTCGCTCGCGCACAAAGCCAAGCTCGAACTGATCGCAGACGAGGCGCTGCTCGCGGAGAACGCCGGACTCACCGAATGGCCGGTCGTGCTGATGGGGACGTTCGATGAGGAGTTCCTCGACGTGCCGGCTGAAGCGCTGATCACGTCGATGAAGGCGCATCAGAAGTGCTTCTCGCTGCGCGATCCGAAAACGGGCAAGCTCGCCAACAAGTTCATTCTGGTTTCGAACCTCACGGCGCCGGACGGCGGGGCGCAGATCGTGGCCGGCAACGAGAAGGTGATCCGCGCGCGGCTGTCGGATGCGAAGTTCTTCTGGGAGCACGATCTCAAGCGTCCGCTCGACGAGATGGCGAGCGCGCTGGAGGGGATCACGTTCCATGAGAAGCTCGGCACGCAGGCCGAGCGCGTGGCGCGCATCAAGGAGCTCGCGTTTGAGATCGCGGGCGCGGTGGATGCCGATCCGCAGGACGCGCGGCGCGCGGCGGAGCTTGCCAAGGCCGATCTCGTGTCAGGCATGGTCGGCGAGTTCCCCGAGCTGCAGGGGCTCATGGGCCGACGCTATGCGGAGCATGCGGGCACCAAGCCCGAGATCGCGCGCGCCATCGAGCTGCACTACAAGCCGAAGGGCCCGACCGACACGGTGCCGAAGGAGGAAGAGGGCGACGCGGTGGCGATCGCCGTGGCGCTGGCGGACAAGCTCGACACGCTCGTTGGATTCTGGGCCATTGACGAGAAGCCGACGGGCTCGGGCGATCCGTATCAGCTTCGCCGCTCGGCGCTCGGCGTGATCCGGATCGTGATCGAGAACGACCTCAGGGTGCCGCTTACGCGCGCGTTCGATCTGGCCTACGGCCAGCTCAAGCAGGCCGTTTCCAAGAAAGGCAATTTGTTCCTGTTCGCCAAGGTGGCGAACGACCAGACGCAAGACGAAGCGCTGCGCTCGACCTGGGCGGACGCAGAGGGCGGCACGGGTTGGGACAGCGTCATGGTTTGGTCCGTTCCGACGCCCGATGTGTATCTGAAGGACAGGAAGATAGAGATCCCGCGCGAGACGCTGGTCGGGAGCTACACGCCGCAGCCTCTGCTTGGACAGGATCTGCTGTCGTTCTTTGCGGATCGGCTGAAGGTCTATCTCAAGGACAAGGGCGCGCGGCACGATCTCATCGACGCGGTGTTCTCGCTCGGCGGACAGGATGACCTGGCGCTGATCGTGAAGCGCGTCGCGGCGCTCGGTGCGTTCCTGCAGACGGACGATGGCGCGAACTTGCTGGCGGGCGTCAAGCGCGCTTCGAACATCCTCGCCATCGAGGAGAAGAAGGACAAGACGAGCTACGCGGGTGAGCCCGACGCGACGCTGATGACAGAGCCCGCCGAGCGTGGCCTCTACGCTGCCATCGCCAAGGTCAAGTTCGACACGCAGGCGGCGATCAACGTCGAGAACTTCGCCGGCGCGATGAAGGCGCTCGCCGAGCTCAGGGCTCCGGTCGATCTCTTCTTCGATAAAGTGACGGTCAACGACGCCGATCCGCGGCTGCGGGAAAACCGGCTGAAGCTGCTCTCTGAGATCCGTGCCGCGACCCTCACGGTTGCCGATTTCTCCAAGATCGCCGGCTGAGGGCGGTACGTAGTAGTCCGTACGTTCCCAAGAACGCGATTCAAGGTACCCTTCTTAGGTCTTGAAGAGGGGGCGAAAAATGGGAAACGCCTGCCAACCGACGACGTTCAGCATCGCCAAGGACGGCAAGTACCACGATGCTACGTACACCGTAGAGGGAGACGTTGTTTCCGTTCTTTATTGGGGGCGTGACGGCGTCACCCGGCGCGAGGCGCAGACCACCGATCCTTTGCAGCCGCAGCAGACGGCTTGCCAGCTGCTCAGCGAGATGATCGAGACGCAGCCCCAGATGAGCTAGCCTGAGGGTCAGCGCATATAGAAAGCCCCGCAGTCTTCGGAGCGCTGCCGGGGCCTTGTGCTTTTCTCAGGCCCCGCGTGAGTGTCTTACGCTGTTATCTGTTGCTCGGCGTCCTCGTAGGCGGCGGTCGCGCTGAGCCAGGCTTCCTCCGCATCCGCGAGCCGTTTTGCCGTCTGTCCGCGCTCCTGCGACATGCGGCTCGCCTTCGCGGCGTCGGCGTAGAGATCGGGCGAGGCGAGCTCGGCGTCGAGCTTCGCGAGTTCCGTGGTCAGCTTCTCTACGGTCTTCTCCGCTGCCTGCATGGCCTTCTTGAGCGGCGCCAGCTCGGCGCGCTTGTCGGCTGCAGCCTTACGCTGCTCGGCGCGGCTGGTGCGTGTGTCTGAGTTCGCCTCGGTGCTGGACGCGCGGCGTTCGGCGCGCGGCGAGCGAGACTGCAGCAGCTCGGCGCGGTAGCTGTCCATGTCGCCATCGTAGGATTTCACCGTGCTGTCGGCGACGAGCCACAGCCGGTCGGCGGTTGCTTCCACGAGATGGCGGTCGTGGCTGATCAGGATGACCGCGCCTTCATACTCGGCGATGGCGTGGATCAGCGCCTCGCGGCTGTCGATGTCGAGGTGGTTGGTCGGCTCGTCGAGGATCAGGAGATGGGGCGCATGGAAGGCGGTCAGCGCCAGCAGCAGACGCGCCTTCTCGCCGCCTGACAGGTTCCCGCATTTTGTATCGGCCTTGTCGGCACCGAAGCCCCAGGTGCCGAGGCGGGCGCGCCGCTGCGCTTCCGTTGCCTCCGGCATTAGCTTGACGACGTAGTCGAACGGCGTTGCGAGGGGGTTCAGCTCGTCGAGCTGATGCTGGGCGAAGTAGCCGACGGTGACGCGGCCGGCGCCGAACGCGTCACCCGAGAGCGGTGTGAGCTTGCCGGCAACAAGCTTGGCGAACGTCGACTTGCCGTTGCCGTTGGCGCCGAGCAGCGCGATGCGGTCGTCCTGGTCGATGCGCAAGTCGAGGCCAGTGAGGATGGGGTGCGCAGGATCGTAGCCGGCGGACGCCTTCTCGATGCGGATCAGCGGGCTTGCGAGCGGCTTCTCGGGGCTCGGCAGCGCGAACGGCGCGACGCGATCCTCCACCTGCGCGGCGATGGGCTGCATCTTGGCGAGATACTTGACCCGGCTTTGGGCCTGCTTGGCCTTCGTGGCCTTGGCCTTGAAGCGATCGATAAAGGCCTGGATGCGCCGGCGCTCGTCATCCTGCTTCTTCTTCAGCTTCAACTCGAGGCGCTGCTTGGCGCGGCGCGTTTCCTCGAAGTCGTCGTAGCCGCCGCTGTAGAACGTGAGCTTGCCGCGGTCGAGATGCAGGATGGCTTCCGCGGCGCGGTTCAGGAGATCGCGGTCATGCGAGACGATCAGAACCGTATGCGGGTAGGACTTCAGATAGCTCTCGAGCCATAGCGTGCCCTCGAGATCGAGGTAGTTGGTCGGCTCGTCGAGCAGCAGCACGTCGGGCTCGAGGAACAGGATGGACGCCAGCGCGACACGCATGCGCCAGCCGCCCGAGAAGGCGCGGCAGGGCCGCTGCTGGGTTGCTTCGTCGAAGCCGAGGCCGGCGAGGATGCTGGCGGCGCGCGCGGGGGCTGCGTGGGCGCGCATGTCGGCGAGGCGGATCTGGATCTCGGCGATGCGATGGGCGTCAGTCGCGGTTTCGGCTTCGGCGAGAAGCTGGACACGCTCGGTGTCGGTCGAGAGCACCCAATCGATCAGGCTTTGCTCGCCGCCCGGCGCCTCCTGCGCGATGCGGCCAATGCGGGCGCCGCGCGGAATGGTGATGCCGCCCTGGTCGGCGTGAAGATCGCCGGCGATCAGTTTCAGAAGCGTCGACTTGCCGGCGCCGTTGCGGCCGACGAGCCCGACCTTATATCCCGTCGGAATGGCGGCGGTGGCGTCTTCGAGGATCGGCTTGCCCTCGATGCGGTAGGTCAGATCGTTGATGTGCAGCATGTCCGGCTTTTTTTGGAGTCTGGGTCACGTTTTCGCGCGAGCATAGGCGCTCGCGTCTCGCACGATCCGGCTCCAGGCCAATAGCCGGTCAGGACGTGGTTGTCACGCCGGCTAGGCTTGAATGTTGAACCACTTGAGGAGAGCCCGCATGGCGAGATAGCTGGCGGTGGTCACGGCGATGGAAATCGCCACGCTGGGAACAAAGGCGATGCCCCGGCGCAGCAGCAGCGGCAGCACGAGCAGCAGCGTCAACGAGGGCAGGATCAGCCAGAAGATGCCATTGGCGAGAGCCGCGACCTTTTCGGTGTCGCGGGTATCGGCGTAGAGCCAGATCATCGCCAGAAGCGAGGTCAGCGGGAGAGAGGCGAGTGTCGCCCCTAGGACGATGTTGCGCTTCGCAGCTTCCGAGGCGGCGACGACCAGGACGCTCGTCAGGGCGACCTTCGCGAGCTGCTCGATCATGGCATTGCTCGGCTAGCCGGAGATCACAGGCTTCAGGGTTTCGAACAGAAGCCGCTCCTGTGTGCTTGGATCCTGGATGGCAAGGTGTGCCGTGAACCAGTCCTTCAGCATGTTGCAGACCCGGGAGCGCGGGGCTTGGGCCAGCGCCTTGGGATTGGCGAAGAGCTGCATGTCGGCCTGCGTCCACCCGAGACGCCCAAGCTCTCCCGCGAGCACGTCGTAATCGGTCTTGATCGGCGCCGCATGCTCGGCGGGCTGCTTCTTGCCCTCGGCGATGGCGCCGACGATGGCAACGATCTGCGCATCGATTTGCGTGCTGCGCGACGGGTCGTCGAAGCGGGCGACGATCGTCGGGCTCGATTCCCCCTTGGAGATGAAATCGTAGCAGCCGTCGCCGCTTTCCTTGGACAGCGTGTCTAGGTTGGCAAGGAAGGCCGAGGCCAGCTCCTTGTGGCGCGGCGTGCTGGCGGCGAGCGCATGCTTGGCGTTCTCACGACGCAGCGTCACCAGCTCGCTCACCAGATAGCGTGTGATCTCCGATTGGTCGGTCTGCTGGGCGGAGAGACGCGCGATCTCGGCGAGGCGGGTCTGATACCAGTCCGGGAACTCTTGCTTCACCGCGATCCACATGTTGCGGCCCTGCAGCCGGCGATCGATGTCCTCGACCGAGGGGGCCGCAGTCGCGGCCGTCTCCATGGGCGATGCCTCGGGCGTGGCCTGCGGAGGCGGCTGCGGTGGACTTCCGGACGGCACTAGGTTGGCCGTCGCAGTGCTCGTCTCGACGTCCGAAGAGCCGTCGTCGAGCATGTAGCTGAACATCTCGTCGGAGTACTGGCTGCTGAGCCAGGCGCCGGCACCCGTCAGGGCCAGGAGCGATGCAGCGATGAGCGCGAATTTGCGTCCGCGCGAGGGGGTGGGTGTGGGCTCGCGCGTCTGGGCGGCGAAATCCGCGGGCCGGCGGCTGTCGGTGGTGAGGCGTGGGCCGGGACCGGGGCCGATTGTTCCGGTCAGCGCGGGATTTGGGCCGGGAGCTGGTCCCGCACCGGGACCGGGGCCAGGGCCGATGCCTGCCGGTCTTGCTGCTCCGGGCGCTGCGGCGAAGGCCGGTTCTGCGCGGGTTGTCGGCGAGCCGAGCGGGCGCGATGCGGGCTGACCCGTGCGCGGGGTCTCATTTTGTGGGCGCCAGCTCTCCTGAGCTGCGGCCGGTGCGAAGCTCGCGAACTGCGGCTCGGGGCTTTTTGGTGCGGGCGATGCGGCCGGCTGGTCGGCGGCCGTCGCTGCCGGCTTCGCGGTTGGGGCCGCGGATGGCGACGGCGCGGCGGACGCCGGAGCGGTGGAGGTGGGCTGAGCCTGCGTCGGGGCTTTGGGTGCGGCTGGCGCCACGAGCTCGGGGAACACGGACGATGCTGTGCGCCAGTCGGTGAAGCCTTGGCGCCAGACGAGGTCCGTCCCTTTCAGATGCGTGAGTTCGAGCAGTTTCTTGAGCTCGAGGTCCGATACGGGCCCGTGCTGCTT
Source organism: Hyphomicrobium sp. CS1GBMeth3 (assembly GCF_900117455.1). NCBI lineage: Bacteria > Pseudomonadati > Pseudomonadota > Alphaproteobacteria > Hyphomicrobiales > Hyphomicrobiaceae > Hyphomicrobium > Hyphomicrobium sp. CS1GBMeth3. Next base: position 494,696 of record NZ_FPHO01000003.1, on the reverse strand, counting down.
GCCGTCACGGGCGATGAACCATTGAATGTCTGCGTCTGATCCGCTCATACCTGCTCATACCATGAAGTCAAAAAGCCGGTCCAAGACTTCACCGCCTCGAACCGATGCAGGCCGATCCTTATGAACGCGTTCCTCTTCCCCGGTCGCGCCCTTCGTGCGTTCAACGATCCACAATTGTCCCTCGCAGCTCCAGTTGTTTTTCACACGGAAGTCATGGACGGCGGGGACAGTCTGTGCATTCTGCGCACTTTGAGGTCTGATCAACATTGAATCCGGGCTTTTGCAGGGCATTTGAGGCCGTTTCCCGGCTTCAAATGCAGCCTGCGTTAAGGCGCCGCCTTCTGGCGAGTCAGCAGGCATCCTATAAGCCGCCCCGACTCACTCAAAAAATCAGACCGCAACGAGGCATAAAGAGACGAAAGATGGCCAAAGAGCGCACATTCTCAATCATCAAACCCGACGCGACCAAGCGCAACCTCACCGGCGAGATCAACGCCGTGATCGAGGGGGCGGGCCTGCGCATCGTTGCGCAGAAGCGCGTAAAATGGACAAAGGCTCAGGCCCAGGAGTTTTACGCCGAGCACAAGGAGCGCCCCTTCTTCAAGGAACTTGTCAGCTTCATGACCTCCGAGCCGATCGTTCTGCAGGTGCTCGAGGGCGAGGATGCCGTTGTCAAGTATCGCGAGATCATGGGCGCAACTGATCCGGCAGAGGCCAAGCGCGGCACCATCCGCAAGAAGTTCGCGATCTCGAAGGGTGAGAACTCCGTTCATGGCTCGGACAGCCCGAAGTCGGCTGCGCGCGAGATCAAACTCAATTTCATAGCCAAGGAAATTGTCGGCTAAGCGCGGTTCGTGCTTCGCATATGAAAACGGGCCCTTTGCAGGGCCCGTTTTTGTTTATCAGACGTTCTGATCGCGCGATCAGCTCAATTCGCGGACGCGGAAGTGGAGGCCGCCGCGCGGCGTCAGCGTCACCGTCGCGTTGAGGCGCGGCGGCTCGGACCCCACGTACTCGGGACGGAAGCGACGCAGCAGGATCGAGAGCGCCAGGGTGTTCTCCACCTGGCTCATGGCGCCGCCGATGCACGAGCGCTTGCCGGCGCCGAACGGGATGTAGCTGTACTTCACCTGCTTCTGGGACTTGTCCATCCAGCGCTCGGGAACGAACGCGTCGGGATCCTTCCAGAACTTCGGATTGTGGTGGGCGCCGTAGCTGAAGAGCACGATACGGTCGCCCGGGCGGATTTCCTTCCCGGCGATGACGTCATGCTCGGTGGCGACGCGGATCAGGCTCCACACAGGCGGGTAGAGACGCATGGTCTCCTGGATCACCGAGCGCGTGTACTGAAGCGCTGAATAGTCGGCCGCCGTCGGCTCACGATCTCCGCATACGGCCTCGCCCTCGCGGCGAACGCGCTCGGCAGCCTCTGGATTCGTGGCGGTCAGATACATTGCCCAGGCGAGGGTAAGCGCCGTGGTCTCGGTGCCGGCCCACAGGTACTGCTTGATCTCGTCGACGGCTTGCTGCTGGTCGAACTCCGGGATGCTCGGATCGGCGGCCGCGGCCTCGATCATTTTGAGCAGCGTTTTCTCGCGCTCCTCGCGCGGATCGGCGGCGAAAACGGCGGGTGGCACGCTCCACCAAGCCTCAACGGCCTTGGCGGTGTCCTCTTCGCTGACTTCGAACAGAGCGTCGGCCTGACGCTTCAGGCGAATGTCCTTATGGTTCGATACGTCGGTGTAGGTCTTCACGCACTTGAACACGAAGTGCGGATTGAACGGCATATCGCGATCGAACAGCGCCTTGCAGATCATGTCGGCGGCGAGCGTCCAGGTCTGCTCGACCATCTCGAACGACTCGCCGGTCTTTGCGAGTTCGCCCCAGTTGGCCATCTTCGTTTTGATGGCCTCGATGAAGTAGGGGATGTAGTCGCCGAAGGCGTCCGGATGGAATGCCGGCTGTTGCGGCATGCGGATCTTCTGCCAGAGCGCGCCGTCATGCGTGATCATGGACTTGCCGAAGATCGGCTTCAGGCCGTCGAAATACTTGATGTAGCTGTCGACCTTGGTCACCAGCACGTGCTTGAAGTATTCGGGCTCGGTGACGAGCACGACGCGCTGGTTGGCCATGTTGACGGGAATGACGGGGCCGTAGCGGTCCGCCATCTGCATCAAGAGGCGCATCGGGTTTTCGGGGTCCTTGAGCAGTGGCGTCAGGTTGAACCAGACGCTGCTCTCGTCGCCGAGGCCGAGGCCGGAATGTTGCTCAGTCGATTCTGCAGTCATTCGAAGTCGTCTCCGGATCGGTCGGTGGAATCCCTCAGCCGGCCCGATCAATACGTGATGCCTTGGCGATATGTGCTCTCGCGGCCCGCGATGCACGCGCGAGGACGATCGCCCGGCTTCGGCTCATTCAGCGGCTCGCCTTGATGGCACACCGGCCGCCGGCTCACGGTTCACGTTCAAAGCCTTACACTAGCACACGAGCGCCAGAGCCTGGGTGTTCCAGCGGTTACGGTTGGCGAGGTTTGAATAACTTACCTTACCGTCTCGTTTTTTCCCGTGTCCATGCGGCAGCATCACCCAGCCTTGGCTCGTCGACGTGCCGCACGTCGTTCAGTATGCGCCGCTCACAGCGATGGCGAGAACAGCGCCTCCGGGTGGTTAATCCCAGCAGCTCCAAAGCTTTGCCATACTACCGTGGTTTCGCGGAGGGAAGCTTGATCGTTCGCAACTAACGCCAAAGCCGCAGGATAAAGTTTGTGCTCCGCGGTCAGCACCCGAGCGGCCAAATCTTGTTCTTTATCTGAGCACAAGATCGGGACCGCCGCCTGCGCGATGATCGGGCCGGCATCCATCTCGGCGCTCACGAAGTGGACGGTGCAACCCGAAATCCTGACGCCGGCAGAAAGGGCCTGGCGGTGCGTGTCGAGCCCCTTGAATGCCGGCAGCAGCGAGGGGTGGATATTGATCATGCGCCCGTACCAACGGGCGACGAAATCGGGCGTCATCAAGCGCATGAAGCCCGCCAATGCGATGAGGTCGATGCGCGACAGCTCGAGCAGGCTTTGAAGCTGTCCCTCGAAGTGCGGGCGGCTTTCGTAGCGTTTGTGGTCGAGTGCCACCGTGGGGAGGCCCTGCTCCCGCGCCCACGCGAGGCCCGGTGCCTCGGGGCGGTTCGAGATCACGAGTGCAATTTCGGCCGGATAGTCCGGCTCCCGCGCAGCGGCAACGAGCGCCTGCATGTTGGAGCCGCGACCGGAGATCAGGATGGCGACGCGTTTTTTCACAACTTGATTCATGCTCGAGTTCCTGCGCGCTCCTTAGCACGGCGTGTGAACCGCGTGCACGTGATCGTTGAAGAATGGGGCTGCGGTTTTCGCGCATGGTCGCGGTGCCGGTATCGCGTGCGCTGCCTGCACGCAAGTTAGGCACGCCAACAGAGTGTTTTACGTGTACGTAATCGTCCGAGATTGAAAGGATTTCTCGCGGCTGGATAGTCGCCTCTGACGCGCCTCGTGAGCGTTAAAAATCGCTAACGTTGGGAGCAGTGATGGAGCGCCGTACCTTTCTCGCCTCTGGGCTTTCTGCGCTTGCCGTCATAGGCGCGCCGCAGACCGGGCTCGCGGCGGCAGGGTCCGCGTCACGCTCGGCGAGCGTGCCGAATGCCACCGCGCGATACGTGCTCGGGCTCGCGCGCAGCCTTGCCCGACGTCCGTTCGCCGCACCGGCCGAGCGTCTTCCGGCGGCACTCGCGAACCTCGACTACGATCAGTACCGCCAGGTCTCGTTTCGCGGCGAGAAGGCCGTGTGGAACAAGGAGGACCTCGGTTTCGAGGTTCAGTTCTTCCCGTCCGCCTATCTCTATACGATGCCGGTTTCCATCTTCCTGGTCGAGGATGGGCGCAGCCGGCGTCTTCGGTCCGATGCCTCGCTCTTCGACTTCGGCCCGTTCGCCGAAAACGTGCCGCCTGGGACGCCCGTCGGGTTCTCGGGCTTTCGCATCCATGCGCCGATCAACCGGCGCGACTATTACGATGAGTTTCTGGTGTTCCAGGGCGCGAGTTACTTCCGCGGGCTCGGCAAGGGGCATCGCTATGGCTTGTCGGCGCGGGCGCTGGCTCTGCACACGACCGGAGACGAGGTCGAGGAGTTCCCGATCTTTCGCAGCTTCTGGATCGAACGCCCCGCAACATCGGACGCGATCACGGTGCACGCGCTGCTCGACAGTCCGTCTGTTGCGGGTGCCTTCACGTTCGTGATCCGGCCGGGGCGCGCGACGGTGATGGATGTATCGTCCGTTCTCTTTCCGCGGCAGGATCTCCAGAATGTCGGCATCGCGCCGTTGACCAGCATGTTTCTGAAGTCCGCGCACGATCCCGATGGGCCGCTCGATTTCCGGCCGTCCGTGCACGATTCGGACGGTCTTGCCGTCTGGAACGGGCAGGATGAGCGACTCTGGCGCCCGCTGCTCAGTCCGTCGACCTTCCAAGTCAGCGCGTTCGTCGACAAGGGCCCGCGCGGGTTCGGCCTCATTCAACGGGAACGTCGCTTCGACGATTACCAGGATCTCGAAGCCTTCTATGAGCTGAGGCCGAGCGGTTGGGTGACGCCCGTGGGCGACTGGGGCGCCGGCAGCGTTGAACTGGTCGAGATTCCGACCGATACGGAGTACGTCGACAACATCGTCGCGTACTGGAAACCCGATTCGCCGCTTCGCGCCGGGCGCAGCTACAATTTTGCGTATCAGCTCGCCTGGTGTGCCGATGCACCGGCGCTGGGCCGTATGCAGGTGCGCGACACGCGCATCGGCGCGGGCGCGCGGCCGGGCACGGTGAGGTTCGTCGTCGATTTCGCGGAGAACAGGGCGCGGGAGCGGATCGCGGACAGCGCCGTGATCCTCAGCGACGCGCCGCCGGTGGCGCTGGTCGATCCGGACCTTTCCGCGAGCGCGGGAACGCTCAGCGGTCCCTTCGTGCAGCCCAATCCGCATATGCCGGGGACGCGGGTCGTCTTCGAACTCGATCCGGGGCAGGAGCCCGTCGTCGAGCTCCGCCTCACGTTGCGCGACCAGGGCGAGCCGGTCTCGGAGACGTGGCTTTACCGCTGGTGCGCCTGATCAGCCGTTGAACTTGAGGATGCCTTCGTAGGTGACGGCCCATGCATCGCCCTTGCCTTTGGCGGCGCTGCGTTCGCCGGCGGGTGGCGTGATCTCGCCGATGATGACCGGGCATTCGCCGGCCGCCGTCAGGCTCGCCAACACGGCATCGGCGCCGTCCGTCGCGACGACTGCGATCATGCCGATGCCGCAGTTGAAGGTTCTGAGCATCTCGGTATCCGGCAGGCGGCCCGCCTTTGCGAGCCATCCGAAGACGGCCGGCGCTCGCCAGCTCGTGAGGTCGACGGTCGCGGCGACGGTCGGGGGAAGCACGCGCGGCAGGTTCTCGGAGAGGCCGCCGCCCGTGATGTGGGACAGCGCCTTGATCGGGCCGTCGGCGGCGCCGCCGGTTTCCTCGATAGCGGCCAGGACCGGCTTTACATAGATGCGCGTTGGCGTGAGCAGCGCGTCGGCGAGCGTCGAGCCCGGCGCGAACGGGGCCTCGGCATCCCAGCCAAGCTTCTCCTCCGCGGCGAGCCGGCGCACGAGCGAATAGCCGTTCGAATGGATGCCGGACGATGGCAGCCCGATGATCAGATCACCAATTGCGACATCCGGCCGGGGCAGGATCTCACCGCGCTCGACGGCACCCACTGCGAAGCCCGCGAGATCATAGTCGGCGCCCTGATAGTGGCCGGGCATCTCCGCCGTCTCGCCGCCGATCAAAGCACAGCCGGCTTGCCGGCAGCCTTCGCCGATGCCTGAGATGACGGCCGTGGCCGTTGCAACGTCGAGCTTGCCCACGGCAAAATAATCTAGAAAAAACAATGGCTCGGCGCCCTGCACGACGAGATCGTTAACGCACATGGCGACGAGGTCGATGCCGATGGTTCCGTGGCGTCCGGTGTCGATGGCAATCCTGAGCTTGGTGCCGACGCCGTCGTTGGCCGCAACCAGCACGGGATCGCGAAATCCCGCGCGCTTCAAATCGAACAGGCCGCCGAAGCCGCCGAGGTCGGCGTCCGCACCGGATCGGCTCGTCGAGCGGGCCACGTGCTTGATCGCCTCGACGAGCGCGTTTCCGGCGTCTATGTCTACGCCAGACTCACGATACGTGATGGGCTTGGCTGAACCGTCCGTTGGTTGGCTCATGGTTCCTCGGAGCTGCCGGGCGCGGGATTGGTCTTACGATCCCTACTTTCGCCCGAATGTGCACGGGAGATGGGCCTCCTACCAGCTTGCAGCCGGGTCGGCAACGGACAACGGAGGCCGTGCGCCATGCGGCCGCCCCTGCATGACATTCGAGGATAGACGTGACCTTTCGCCCCATGATTGTTTCGTTAGCGCCGGGCCTCCTGCTCGCGCTGTCCATGGGCGTGTCAGGGCCTGTCGCCGCGGCCTCGAGCAAAGTGTTCACAGTTGCCAACTATCCGGTCGAAGCGACAGCCAAGGATGCCGTTGCGGCCAAGGAAAAGGCCCATGCTGAAGGCCAGCAGGCCGCGTTCGGCGCGCTTCTCAAGCGGATTGTGCCGGTAACGGCTTACAACCGCATCGACCACATCAAATCCATTCCGGCCGCCAACCTCGTCGATGGTGTGGCGGTGCGGTCCGAGACCAACTCGCGCACGCAATACATCGCGAGCCTCGACTTCTCGTTCCAGGCCGATGCGGTTCGCGATCTCTTGAGTCGGCAAGGCGTACCGTTCGTCGAAGATCAGGCGCCGCGCATGGTGGTGGTGCCGATCACCGCCGAGAGCGCCGAAGGCAAGACGAGCTACCGGCCGGCAAGTGGGGCGTGGGCTCAGGTCTGGAAGGGCCTCGATCTCGACAATACGCTGACGCCGCTGCGCATCGAGGCGCTGCGGCCCACGATCCACGAGGATACGGTTGTTGCCGCGCTCAATGGCGACGACAGCGTCGAACGCATCCTGACCGGCGAATACAAGGTGGATTTCGTGTTGCTGGCAATTGCGGAGGTCGACAAGGCGAGCGGTGTGCTCAATGTCTCGATCGCGGGCATCGACGGGGCGGGGCTCGTGGCGTGGCGCCGCGGCTATCGAATTGAAAATGGAGATGTCGGTTACGCGATGGAGTTTGCGGCCGTCGTCACACAGGGTGTGCTCGAGGGCCGCTGGAAAGTCGCCAAGCTCGAGGATCGCGGCGGTGGAGGCTTTGCCTATTCGGTTGGCGGCGGTGCGGGTGGCAGTGAAGTGCGCATGGCTGTCGAATACGGAAGTATCGGCGAGTGGGACGATCTGCGCCGTGTGATCCTCGACACGCCTGGTATCGACGACGTGCGCATCGGGTCTGTGTCGGATACCTCGGCCGAGGTATCCGTGCGCTTTCCGGGCGGGGCCGACCAACTGGCCTCCGTGCTGTCGCGCCAGGGGCTCGTACTGTCGGGCGGCGGGGGCTATTGGACGCTGCGCGCAGGCTATTAGTCGCCCGCGCTTGCCGGCAAATTTTGTTCAGAATCAATGATACACGGCATCCGCAGGCCGAAAATTGATTTGTTCGACAGAGGAAAGGCCGAGATAAGCTAGAGAAATGGTTGTCTTTCGTGTTTCAGGCCCAAGCCACTTGAACATCCCGAACCTCATCACGCTCGGCCGGGTCATCCTAGTGCCCGTCGTGTTCTGGCTGCTGGTCTCCGGCCAGACGCAGCTGGCGTTCTTCGTGTTCGTGCTCGCGGGCGTCTCGGATGCGGTGGATGGGTTCATCGCAAAGCGCTTCGGGCTCACGACCGAACTCGGCGCCTACCTCGATCCTCTCGCCGATAAGCTGCTTATCGTATCGATCTTCGTGGCGCTCGGCGTCATGGGTGCGCTGCCATCGTGGCTCGTCATCGCGGTCGTTTCGCGCGATATCCTTATCGTGCTCGGCGTCATGCTCTCCTGGCTGCTCGATCACCCGGTTCGTATCGCGCCGCTCATCGTCAGCAAGGCCAACACCGTGGCGCAGATCGTGCTCGCAGGTACGGTGTTGGCCGACGAAGGTTTCGGGTTCGGCCTCGGAACGCTGCGGCTGGTGCTGGTGTGGATTGCGGGTGTGCTTACGGTCGCCTCGCTCGCGGCGTATCTGCGCGCTTGGCTTCGCCATATGTCTGGGTAAAAGTCCCGACAGGGCGAACCGCGCCCCGTGCTTCAAGGCCGATCGGAGACCGAACATCAATGCGCGCGGAACGGCAGGTCCTGTTCTGGGTGACGGCAGCGGTGCTGCTCATCCTGACGATCGCACTGTTGAAGGATATTCTGCTGCCGTTCGTCGCCGGCATCGCCCTCGCGTATTTTTTGAGTCCGCTCGCCGACAGGCTCGTGGCGCTGGGGCTCAATCGCATCGTGGCCTCTTTCCTAATCGTGGTGACATTGGCGGTGGTCGGAGTCGCCGCACTGGTCTGGATCGTGCCGATTATCGTCGCACAGGCGCTGGAGCTGGCAGCGGCGTTGCCGGCAGAGCTGACGCGGTTGCGCACCGCATTCGATGGATGGGTCGGAGCGCAGTTCGGGCCTGGCTATGTCGGTCTCGATGGACAACTCGACAAAGCGGCAGCGGCGCTTGCCGAGAATTGGGCCAGTCTTGCCGGCTGGGCGGCGACATCGATCTGGAGCCGCAGCCTCGCCATCGTCAACTTTCTGGCGCTGTTGCTCGTGACGCCCCTCGTCGTTTTCTATCTGCTGATCGATTGGCATCCGATGCTCGAGAAGGTCGATCGGTGGCTGCCGCGGGAGCACGCGGCATCCATCCGCACGCTGGCGTCGGACATGAACGATGCGGTGGCGGCGTTCGTGCGCGGCCAGGGCACGGTGTGCATCATTCTCGGCGCCTATTATGCGCTGGCGCTGTCGCTGATCGGGCTCGACTACGGGCTCCTCATTGGGGTGGTGACGGGCGTGCTTGCGTTCGTGCCGTTCGTCGGCTGGGCGCTCGGGTTCATCACGGCGACCGCCGTTGCCGTCATCCAGTTCTGGCCGGAGATAATTCCGATCCTGCTCGTCGTGGCCGTGTTCCTTGGTGCGCAGGCGCTCGACGCAGGATTTCTAAGCCCCACGATCGTCGGCTCCAAGATCGGGCTGCATCCTGTGTGGCTCATCTTTGCGCTGTTCGTGTTCAGCTATCTGTTCGGCATCGTGGGCACGCTGGTGGCCGTACCGCTCGCCGCTGCGCTCGGCGTGCTCATACGTTTTGCACTCGACGTCTATCTTAAGAGCGTCGTCTATCGTGGGCGGGCTCTTCCATCGAGCCCGGCGCCGGGGTCGATGCCATGACGCTTCGCGCCAATGTCCCGCCGGAGCAGCTCGTGCTGGAGCTGCCGCACCGGGCCGCGCAGGAGGCGGAAGACTTCCTCGTCAGCCGCTCGAACACGGCGGCGGTGGAACTCGTCGACACGTGGCCGGGTTGGCCGCTGCCGACCGCGCTCGTGGTCGGTCCGGCAGGGGCCGGCAAGAGCCATATCGCCAACGTGTGGCGCCTGCGCTCGGGGGCGGACGTCATCACGGCGGGGCGCCTCGACGAGACGGCGGTTGGCGCGTTCGAGGCGCGGCGCGCGCTCGTGGTCGAGGACATCGAGCGCGGTGTCGGAAGTGAGCAGGTGCTGTTCCACCTGCTGAACCTCGCTCGCGAGAAAGCGGGCTCGATCCTGCTCACGTCGCGGGTGGCGCCGGGCGAGATCGAGATCACGCTGCCGGATTTGCGGTCGCGGTTGAGGGCGATCCCGCCGGTATTCATCGAGACGCCGGACGAGGATCTTATCCGCTCGGTGCTGGTTAAGCTTTTCGCCGATCGGCAACTCGTGGTCGAGCCACACGTGGTGAGCCACATCGCGCGGCATATGGATCGCTCGATGGCGGCCGCTCTCGAAGTTGTCGCGGCGTGCGACAGGCTCTCGCTCGCCATGCAACGTAAGGTGACGCGGGCGGTGGCGGCAGCGGCGCTGGCGGAAGTCGGTAAGGATGCGGACGACGATCAGGATGTGGACGACGGGGGACCCGGGTAGACTGTCATCATGCTGTCGCGTTTGAGCCTGAGGTCATCACGGCATCCAATCGAGTGCAGGAAGAAACGACATGGTCTCCGCTAAAGGGAAGCTCAAGACGGACGCTCGCGCCGCCGCCGCACCGGCCACGTTTGGCCCGGAGCGCTTCTACAACCGTGAGCTTTCCTGGCTGCAGTTCAACAGGCGCGTGCTCGAAGAGGCGCAGAACACCCATCATCCGGTTCTCGAGCGGCTGCGGTTCCTGTCGATCTCGGCCTCGAACCTCGATGAATTCTACATGGTGCGCGCTGCCGGCATCTATGGGCAGATCGCGGCGGACGTGACGACGCCAAGCCAGGATGGGCTGACACCCAAGCAGCAGCTTGTCGAGATCAACCGCTTCGCAGCCAAGCTCGTTGCCGACAAGCAGGCCTGCTGGAACGTGATCAAGAAGGACATGGCGGCTGCTGGCATCGAGCTTGTCGTACCGGCACAGCTTTCGGAGCAGGAGAAAGCGCGGCTCTCGCAACACTTCATGAGCTACGTGTTTCCGATCCTGACGCCGATCGCCGTCGATCCGGCGCACCCGTTCCCGTTTATCCCGAACCTCGGCCTCACCATGGTCGTGTGGATGCAGCGCAAGAGCGACGCCAAGGCGATGAGCGGGCTCATCCCGATCCCGGGCCAGCTCGAGCGCTTCATCCGCCTGCATGCCGAGGACGGCGCTCAAAAAGGCGTGCTTCGCTTCATTCAGCTCGAAGAGCTGATCGGCATGTTCATCTCGGAGCTGTTCCCCGGTTTCGACGTGAAGAGCCAAGGCGCGTTCCGCGTGCTGCGCGACAGCGACGTGGAGCTGCAGGAGGAAGCCGAGGATTTGGTCCGCTCGTTCGAGACGCTGCTCAAGCGGCGGCGGCGCGGGCACGTGATCCGGCTCGAGCTCGATGCGCGCATGCCGGATCGGCTGCAGAAGTTCGTGATCGAAGAGCTCGAGGTCGGCGAGGATTCCGTGTTCCTCAAGGAGGGGCTCCTGGGTCTCGCCGACACGGCGCAGTTGATCGTCGCTGACCGGCCGGACCTCGTTTTCAAGGTTTACAATCCACGCTTCCCGGAGCGCATCCGCGAGTTCAATGGCGATTGCTTCGCGGCGATCAGCAAGAAGGATATCCTCGTCCACCATCCTTACGAGAGCTTCGACGTGGTGGTGCAGTTCCTGCGCCAGGCGGTGGCGGATCCCAACGTCATGGCCATCAAGTGGACGCTTTATCGTACGGGGCGCGACAGCCCGATCGTGCAGGCGTTGAAAGAGGCGGTCGAGGCCGGCAAGTCGGTGACGGCGGTCGTCGAGCTCAAAGCGCGCTTCGACGAGGCGGCGAACATCCGCTGGGCGCGCGATCTCGAAAAAGCAGGCGTGCACGTTGTCTACGGCTTCATCGAGCTCAAGACGCACGCGAAGCTCGGGCAGATCGTGCGGCGCGAGGGCTCGGAGCTTGTCACGTACTGCCACATCGGCACGGGCAACTATCACGCGCAAACGGCGCGCATCTACACGGATCTTTCGTTGTTCACGACCGACCCGGTCATCGCGCGGGACGTGACGCGGGTGCTCAACTTCGTCACGGGATACGGAGAGCCCGCCGCACTCGACAACATGGCGGCGAGCCCGCACGGCATTCGCCACCGCATCCTCGATCACATCCAGCGCGAGATCGAGCACGTCAAGGCCGGGCGGCCGGGCGCGATCTGGATGAAAATGAACTCGCTCGTCGATGGGCAGATCATCGATACGCTCTACGAGGCGAGCCAGGCGGGGGTTGAAGTCGATCTCGTCGTGCGCGGCGTATGCTGCTTGAGGCCGGGGATCCCGGGTCTCTCGGAGAATATCCGCGTCAAGAGCATCGTCGGGCGCTTTCTCGAGCACGCGCGCATCTATTGCTTCGGGCAGGGTGAAGGACTGCCGTCACCCAGGGCGGCGGTCTACATCAGCTCGGCCGATATGATGCCGCGCAATCTCGACCGGCGCGTGGAAGCGATGGTGCCGATCAAGAACGCGACCGTGCACGAGCAGGTGCTCGACCAGATCATGGTCGCGAACCTCAAGGACAACCAGCAGAGCTGGGAGATCAACGCGGACGGCTCGTCGACGCGAATTGCGCCGGAGGCCGGAGAGGAGCCGTTCAACGCCCACAAGTACTTCATGACGAATCCGTCGCTGTCGGGGCGCGGCCGAGCCCTGAAGGAGGATTTTCCGCCACGGTTCAAGTTCGTGCAGAAGGATTGAGGCGGGCCCTCTCCTCATCCCGGCCGGGTGCACTGTTTACGAATTTTCTACTGTGCGGTGCGATTGGCCATGGGCGACGCCCTGTCGCAACTCTCGGCGGATTTCTGAAGCTCGAGGGTAGACCGCGGTCGGTTCTGTCCTTATCAAGCAGGCGTGCACGCGCACCGATGTGCATGGTCGGGACTGTCGGTTCCGGTCTTCGCATGGCAACCGCACTCTTCATCGCAATGGCACACGGATTCCTTCGAGGCAGGTCACGGTGAGCTTGACGCAGGTGTTCAGCGGGCGCGGGAAAACAACGGATCTCGAGCCGCTCGGCGTGATCGACATCGGGTCGAACTCGGTGCGTCTCGTCGTGTATGAGGGCGCGGTGCGAGCCGCGATGCCGATCTTCAACGAGAAGGTGCTGGCCGGGCTCGGCAAGTCCGTCGCCTCGACCGGGCGGCTCGGCGAGGAGAGCGTGATCCGCGCGCTCGAAGCGTTGCGCCGCTTCCGGGCCATCGCGCGCATCCTCAAGGTGAAGAACCTGCGCGTGCTCGCCACAGCGGCCGTGCGCGAAGCCGAGGATGGGTCGAGCTTCATCCAGGACGCTGAAGCGATTCTCGGGAGTCCCGTCGAAGTGCTCTCGGGCGCCAAGGAGGCGGAGCTTGCCGCCTACGGCATTCGCATGGGGTTTCTCAACGCGGATGGTCTCGCAGGCGATCTCGGCGGCGGCAGCCTCGAGATCATCGATATCTATAAGGATCGCCTCAACGACGCGACGACGCTGCCGCTCGGCGGGCTGCGCCTCATCGATCAGACCGGAAACAAGATCGAGCGCGCGCTGCCGCTCGTCGATGAGGTGGTGGCGCAGGTCGATTGGCTCAGCAAAGGGCGCGGGCGGCCGTTCTATGCCGTTGGCGGCACGTGGCGCGCGCTGGCCAAGCTGCATATGGAGCAGACCAACTATCCGCTCCGCGTCATGCATGGCTATTCAATCCCGACGCGCGAAGCGATCGAGTTCTGCCAGTTTGTAAGGCGTACCAAGAAAGTCTCGACGCTGCCCGGTATGGACGAGGTGGCCCGCGCGCGGCGCGACGTGGTGCCGTTCGGCGCGCTCGTGCTCGAGCGCGTGCTCGAGTCACTGGCGCCCTCGGAAGTCGTGTTCTCGGTCTACGGCATCCGCGAGGGGCTCCTATTCAGTCTCATGCCGCGCCATGAGCAGGCGAAGGACCCACTGATCTCGTTCTGCGAGGACTATGCGCGCTATCGGTCGCGCTCCATTCAGCACGCAAGGGAACTCTGCACTTGGACTGATGCGCTGTTCACAGGCGATGGGCCTAAGGAGACCGAGGAGGACCGGCGGCTCCGGCATGCCGCCTGCCTCCTGTCGGACGTCGGCTGGCGGGCGCATCCGGATTATCGCGGGGAGCAGAGCCTCAACGTCATCGCGCATGCGGGGCTCTCGGGGATCGATCATCCGGGGCGCATCTTCCTAGCGCTGGCCGTCTACTATCGTCACGTCGGCGCCGACGAAGGGAAGGCCGACGATTTCTCGGCCCGGCTCAGGCTCGTGGTCAGCAAGAGGGCGCAAAAGCGGGCCCGCATCATCGGTGCGGCGATCCGCGCCGCTCATATGCTCTCGATCGGCATGCCCGGCGTCATCGACGAGACGCGGCTCTTCTACGAGGGACAGAAGCTCGTTCTCGTGGTTCCCAAGGCCTACACGGCTCTCGACGGGGAGCGTCTCAGGCGCCGATTCGCGGTGCTTGCGGCGCTGCTGGCCCGGGAGCCGGATATCCGGCTCGCGACGTGATGGCGGTGGGGACCCTCAAGCCCCTTTTGATCTGATCTCGGTCTTACGATATCCCGTATCTATCGAGCCTGCCGGTTCTTCGGCTGATGGATGTCCCCGTTGCCGCCTTCCATGCCCGCCATGCGCCTGCATTTGACCATGCTGACCTCTGTTAGGATGCCATACGATCATGGCTGACGATCCCTACGAAATCCTGGGCGTTCCGCGCTCGGCGACGGACGATCAAATCAGGAAGGCCTACCTCAAGCTCGTCAAAGAGCTGCACCCGGACGTCAATCCGTCGAAGGAGGCGGAGGAGCGCTTCAAGAAAGTCACGGGCGCCCACGACATCCTCGGGGATGCCGATCGGCGGCGGCAGTTCGATGCCGGCGAGATCGACGCCTCCGGAGAGGCGCGCCGTCCGACCTGGCAGACCTATGGTGCGGGGGCAGGCGCCGCTGGCGGTCGAGGACGCGGCGGGCCGATCTTCGAAGACTTCGGCGAGATGTTCTCGGACATCTTCTCAAGCGCGGGGCGCGGCGGTGGAGGGCGCCCCGGGTTCGCGATGCGCGGCCGCGACGTGCGCTATACGCTTGACGTCGATTTCCTCGAGGCAGTGCAGGGCGCGAAGAAGCGCGTGACGCTGCCGGACAACGGCGTGCTCGACCTCGTCGTGCCTGCCGGCGTCACCGACGGGCAGGTGCTGCGCCTTCGCGGGCGCGGCGAGCCCGGCGTCTCGGGTGGTGAAACAGGCGATGCGCTGGTTGAGATCCATGTGCGGCCGAATCGCGAATTCCGCCGCGAGGGCGACGACATCCTGGTCGAGCTGCCGATCACGATCGACGAGGCGGTGCTCGGCAGCAAAGTCGAGGTGCCGACGGTTGGCGGGCGTGTGCAGCTCACGATCCCCAAAGGGACCAGCTCCGGGCAGGTGCTGCGGCTCAAGGGTAAGGGCGTGCGCAACGCGACGACAGGGGCCACGGGCGATCAGCTGGTAACGGTCAAGATCGTGCTACCGGAGGTGATCGACGACGGCCTGTCCTACTTCCTCTCAGAGTGGCGGCAGAAGCATCGGTATGACCCGAGAAAGTAGGGCGTTGTTTAGTGCCGCTCAGCGTTCTTCAGGCCGAATGGTTAGAACCTCGCCTTTGGAGAGTGTCAGCGCCAGCTCGCCGCGCTTCAAGCGCAGCGCATCCTCGCCAAACAGCTGACGGCGCCAGCCTTTAAGAGCCGGCACGTCCGGGTCCTGCTCGCTGGCGATGCGCTCGAGGTCGTCCGAGTCCGCGATCAGGCGAGGGGCCACGCGGTGGCGGGCCGCTGAGGCCTTGAGCAATACTTTCAAGAGCTCGATCGTCGCCGTCGCTTCGGCCGACATCGGCTGGCTGTGCTGCAGGGGCGGCAGGGTCTTGGGATCGCGCTCGAGGCCGCGCTGCACGGCCTCTATGATGTCCTTGGCGCGCTGGGAGCGCGCGAAGCCGTCGCTCAGCGTCCGCAGCTCGGACAGCTTCTCCGCGCTCGTCGGCTGCTGGTTGGCAATATCGTAAAGCGCCTCGTCGCGCAGGATGCGTCCGCGCGGCACGTCCTGAGCCTGGGCGAGGCGCTCGCGCCAGGCCGCCAGCTCGATCAGGACCGCCAGCGCCTTGCGGTTCTTGACGCGCATCTTGAGACGCCGCCAGGCGTTCTCCGGATGGCTCTCATAGGTGGAGGGGGCCGTTAGCTCGGCCATCTCCTCGTCCAGCCAGGAGGCGCGGCTGGTAACCTCAAGCTCCGACTGCAGGTGCTTATAGATGTCGCGCAGGTGCGTGACGTCGCCGATGGCGTAGTGGAGCTGCTTGTCGGACAAGGGCCGGCGGCTCCAGTCGGTGAAGCGGGAGCTTTTGTCGAGGTCGCGGCCGGTGACCTTCTTGACCAAGTTTACGTAGCTGACGCTCTCGCCGAAGCCGCAGACCATGGCGGCGATCTGTGTGTCGAAGACGGGGGTCGGGATCAGGCCAGCTTCAGAGTAGACGATTTCGATGTCCTGGCGGGCGGCGTGGAACACTTTGACGACGCGCGGGGCCGCCATCAGGTCGTAGAACGGTTTGAGGTCGATGCCCGGGGCCAGCGGGTCGACGATGACCTCGTCCTGAGGTCCCGCGAGCTGGATGAGGCAGAGGTCCGGCCAGAAGGTCTGCTCGCGCATGAATTCGGTGTCGACGGCGACATAGTCGCCGGTGGCAAGCCTGGAGCAGGTTTCTGTAAGGGCTGAGGTCGAGGTGATAACGCGCATTGCGCGACGGTTATAGACAGGTGAGGGGCGGCTGTCGCTAGTTCGTTCGCGGGGCCGAGCATTTTTCCCGGCAGGTGCGGCGGGGCAAGCAGCTCCTTGCGGGCACGCGCCGAGCGCTACGTAGTCCACCTTAGCTTTGAAGCGCCGCTTGCCTTGCCGGGCGAGTTGCAAACAAAAATTCGGCAAAACCGTAAATTCAGGCGGCTCCAAGCCTAGCCATGATACCACCTCTGATGTATAAATTTTGGCGGATGCGGGGTTGAATTTCGGGCGCACTTCGTGTGCATACGAAGCAGTCGTCGTTGTGACTGTTTTCGACCCTCCATTCCCGGGTTCATTTGTCTGCGTTTGCTTTTGTGCGGCTTTTTCCTGCTGCGCAAGATCGGTGCTGCACGCACTTCGTGCGATGATCCCGGTCCGTGCTGAGGCGTTCGTCGCGTGGCGTGGGAGTTTGGTGTGCAAGAGCTCGGCAGGCGCGTTCCGACCAAGGGTCGGTCTTCTGCGATCCAGCGTTATCCTTTTGAAAGCAAAGCGCTCGACCGGCCGGTGAACGGTCCGGCCGTGCAGCTCATTGCACGCGACACGTTCGTTGCAGAGACGTCAATCAAGCTCGATCAGATGGCTATCGAGATGAAGGCGCTGGCGCGTGAGCTTCAACTCATCAAAGGCGATGTCTCCGAATTGCGAGACGAGGCGTCGCGAAATTATCGCTTCACCGAATTTCTTGACCGTGAGCACAAGTCGCGCGGAAACAAGCTCGATGATTTAGGGCGCCGTTTCGATTATTTAAAATCTCGATTTGATGCAATTCATGGAAATGCAAAAGGCGATTATCACGCTTTTCAAAATTTCGAGGCGGTGAGCCGGCGTTTGACCGAGCTTGGCGCGCTCGAGCGCGATTTCCGCCACATCTCCTGGAAGCTGAAGCTCAGCGTCGGTTTGTTCGCCGCATCGCTCGTCCTGTGGTTCGTCGTTCTGGTGACCAGCTAGACCAGGCCGGGTTTGCTGCGTCCCGATCCGCCTTCCAAACAGTGTTCACAAGGGTGGCGGGCTGCCGCGCTCCAAAGCCTTGACTTTGGGGGGGCGGCGTGCGCTTTTCCGCCACTTCGACGGGGTTTTTCAGGCGGATCCGACGGCAGATGGCAGCGGGTAATCTATCGGTTGTGAAGGGCAAGCAGGCGGGCGCGGGCGGCGAGGGGCTGCACCGCTATCGGTCGCATACGTGCGGAGCACTGCGCGCGTCCGATATCGGCTCCGTCTCACGGCTGTCCGGCTGGGTGCACCGCGTGCGCGACCACGGCGGCGTGCTGTTCATCGACCTGCGCGACCACTATGGGGTGACGCAGGTGGTCGCCGATCCGGACAGCGCCGCCTTCAAGACGGCGGAGGCCGTGCGCTCCGAGTGGGTGATCCGCGTCGACGGCCGCGTGCGCCAGCGGCCCGAGGGCACGACGAATGAAGAGCTGCCGACGGGCGAGGTCGAGCTCTACGCGTCCGAGATCGAGGTGCTGTCGGAAGCCAAGGAGCTGCCGGTGCCGGTGTTCGGCGAGCCGGACTACCCGGAGGACCTGAGGCTCACCTATCGCTTCCTGGATCTCCGGCGCGAAACGCTGCACGGCATCATCATGAAGCGGCTCGCTATCACGCGGTCGATCCGCACGCGCATGCATGAGGCTGGCTTCAACGAGTTCCCGACGCCGATCCTTACCGCCTCCTCACCGGAGGGCGCGCGCGACTTCCTGGTGCCGTCGCGCATCCATGCGGGCCGCTTCTATGCGCTGCCGCAGGCTCCGCAGCAGTACAAGCAACTTTTGATGGTGTCGGGATTCGACCGCTACTTCCAGATCGCGCCGTGCTTCCGCGACGAGGATCCGCGCGCGGACCGTCTGCCGGGCGAGTTCTACCAGCTCGATCTCGAGATGAGCTTCGTCGAGCAGGAAGACATCTTCCAGACGATGGAGCCGATCCTCACCGGCCTTTACGAGGAGTTCAGCGACGGCAAGCGCGTCGATCGCGGCTGGGCGCGCATCCCCTACGACACGGCGATTGCGAAGTACGGCTCCGACAAGCCGGACCTGCGCAACCCGATCGAGATGGCCGACGTCACCGAGCATTTCCGCGGCTCGGGCTTCAAGGTCTTCGCGGGTATGATTGAGAAGGATCCGAAGGTGCGTGTGTGGGCGATCCCCGCACCGGGCGGCGGATCGCGCGCGTTCTGTGACCGTATGAACGCCTGGGCGCAAAAGGAAGGCCAGCCGGGGCTCGGCTACATCTTCTGGCGTGATCCTGAAAAATTCGATCTTGATGAGCGTCGAAAGGCGATTCAGGAACTAATCGGGAACTACGAAGCTCGTGGGCAGACAGACCGTGCTGCGGACTTGCACGCTTCTCTCGCAAAGGCGGAAGCTGAGCTGACGCAGCATGTGAGCAAAGTGGAGCGTTATCCAAAACTCTTCTTGGAGGCCGCTGGCCCTATTGCGAAGGCCCTCGGTGCGGTTAGGTCGCTAGATTTGCGCGAACAGTTCGACTTGGGGAATGGAGACGCATTGTTCTTTGCGGCCGGCGATCCGGCGCGCTTCTACAAGTTCGCCGGGCTCGCACGTGACGAGATCGGCCGCGAGCTGAAGCTCATCGACGAGGGGCGGTTCGCGTTTGCGTGGATCGTCGATTTCCCGTTCTACGAGTGGAGCGAGGACGAGAAGAAGATCGACTTTTCGCACAACCCGTTCTCGATGCCGAAGGGCGGCCGCGAGGCGCTGGAGGCGGCCGAGAAGGAAGGGCGCGACGCGCTGCTGGGGCTCAAGGCCAACCAGTATGATGTCGTCTGCAACGGCTACGAGATCGCGTCGGGCTCGGTGCGTAACCACAGCCCGGAGACGATGGTCAAGGCGTTCGAGATCACGGGGCTGGGGCGTGAGGAGGTCGAGGCGCGCTTCGGTGGCCTCTATCGCGCGTTCCAGTACGGCGCACCGCCGCACGGCGGCATGGCGGCCGGCATCGAGCGCATGGTGATGCTGCTCACGGGTACCAAGACGGTGCGTGACGTGGCGCTGTTCCCGATGAACCAGCAGGCCGCCGACCTCCTGATGGGAGCGCCGAGCGAGGTGACGCCGAAGCAATTGCGCGAGCTTTCGATCCGGGTCGTTGCGCCGGAGAAGAAGTAGGTTCGGCGCTCAGCGGCCGCCGAGGCCATCGAGGTAGATCAGCACGGCGGCTTCGAGCAGCTCCTCGGGGCGCATGGGGATCGGGCGGCGGGCGCGGTCGCCACGGGCGAAGAGCGCCGCGATGCCATGCGACAGCGACCAGATATGCAGGGCCATCATCAAGGGCGGCGGACGACGATCCTTCGGCAGCGTGCCGATGATCGCTTCGCACGCGGTGCGCAGCACGGCGAAAGCGCGGTCTCCTTCGGCGCGAACTTCTGGGTAGTCCGAGAGCGGGAGGCCGGATTCAAACATGGCCGAGAAGTAAGCCGGCTCGTCGCTGGCGAACGCGAGATAGGCTGCTCCGAGGCGATTGAAGGCTTCATGCGGGTTCGGCCGACCTTCGTTCCAGGCGTGTGTCAAAGCCTGCGTGAAGGCCTCGAAGCCGCGGCGGGCAACGTCGGCCAGAAGCGCGTCGCGGTCGCGGAAATGGCGGTAGGGGGCTGCAGGCGAGACGCCAGCGGCGCGGGCCGCTTCGGCAAAGGTGAAACCGGCGGGGCCCTTCTCGCGAATGAGATTGAGCGCGGCCTCGATCAAGGCCTCGCGAAGGTTGCC
The DNA here is from genome assembly GCF_900117455.1 of Hyphomicrobium sp. CS1GBMeth3. Taxonomy (NCBI): domain Bacteria; kingdom Pseudomonadati; phylum Pseudomonadota; class Alphaproteobacteria; order Hyphomicrobiales; family Hyphomicrobiaceae; genus Hyphomicrobium; species Hyphomicrobium sp. CS1GBMeth3. Next base: position 474,545 of record NZ_FPHO01000003.1, on the reverse strand, counting down.
GTGATGATAGCCGCGGCGTGCGCCGGGGCCGCGGTCTTTGTCCCATGTCATGGGGCGGTTGTAGCTTATTTGCGGACAGTGGGCAGCAGGCAGGCAGTAGGAGGAAAAGGGTGACGGTCATTTACGTTGATGCCGATGCCTGCCCGGTCAAGGACGAGGCGTTGCGGGTGGCGGACCGCCATGACTTTCCGATTGTCTACGTCTCGAATGCGTGGATGCGCCTTCCCGAGGGCGCCAACGTGCAGCGTGTGGTCGTGGCGGATGGCCCGGATGCGGCGGACAACTGGATCGCGGAGCGGATCGGGAAGGGCGACATCGCGGTGACGGCGGACATTCCGCTGGCCGCGCGCTGTCTCAAAGCGGGGGCGCAAGCGATCGGCCCGACGGGCAAGCCGTTCACGGATGCCAGCATCGGCATGGCGCTCGCCATGCGCGACCTCTCGCAACACTTGCGTGAGACCGGCGAGAGCCGCGGCTTCAACGCGTCCTTCACGCGACAGGATCGCTCGCGCTTCCTCGAAGCCCTCGAGCTTGCCGTACAGCGCGTGAAGCGCGGGCAGGCGTGACAGTGGCCGGGCGGGGTGCGCGCGAGGTTACGACTTGATGGTGCGCAGCTCCTCGGCGATACGGGCCGACTGGGACGGCCAGCTCGCGGCTAGCCAATCGTCGGTGCCAAACAGCCAGTACCAGAGCCGATTGCGCCGGTAGTACCGCTCGACGGTGACCTTGTGCATCTTGTCCATCGTCGCCGACAATCCTTCGAGCAGCTCGATCGGCTTGGCGGCCGCCTTCTCGAGGGCGTCAATGCGGGATGCGAGCGTTGCGAACGCATTTCCGGCGCCCTGGATCTCGGTGTCGAGGGTGCTCGCAAGCGCCTGATGCTCGGAGTGCACGCGGGAGAGACCGTCGTGCACCTCGGTGAGGTCCTGCGTGATGTTCTCTGTCAGGGTCGAGAAGCCGGCCTGATTGTGTTCCGTCAGGCGCTCGAGCAGAGCACGCAGCTCGCTGCGCTCGCGGGCGGCGGCTTCGGCCGCGGCCTCGGCACGGGCCATGTGGGCGCTGAGCGCCTGCTCCAGCGCTTCTAGCCGGCGGTGGGTTTCGGACACCCCATCGGTTGCTGCGGCGTGGTGCGTGTCGCGGGTTACGGCGAAGGCATTCAAGTGCTCGACGAGCGGCTGCGTTACGAGCGCGGAGAGTTCCTGCGGCTGGCGCTCGACGGTGGCCGCCAGCGTCTGGATGCCTTCGGTGAAGGCACGCTCGGCAGTTGCGGCGCGGTCCCGCTCGCTGCCCGCTGCGGCTTCGATGGTGTCCAGCCGTTGCAGAAGCGGGCCAAGATCGATCCCGGGTTTGTCAGCCAGCGCTTCGACGGCGGCGCGCGTCACGGAGATTTCGCCCTGCAGAGCGCGCTCTAGCAATCCGAGGCGCTCCTCCAGTGCGCCGGCCTCGCCGCCGCGGCCGGAATGGAACGCCTGCTCCAGGCGATGCAGCCGGTCGCCGAACACGGCCTGGATCTTGTCCTGCGGTATCCCGCCGAGGCGTGAGGTGTCTTCGCGCTGTGCCATGAGCTCTCGCTGCAGGTCTTGCAGCACTCCCGATAAGATCTGCCGTTCGTTTGCGAGTTCGAGGGTGAGGGCGTGGAGCGAGCGTTCGAGCGCATCGATCCGCGTGTGCTGGGGTGCTGCCGCCGGACTGGACGGCAGCAGGGCGGTGTAAGGCGCGGGCGGGCCGGTCCGGAACAGGTCATCAAAGGCGCCGACGGGCGATGCCGCTTCCTGCTGGCGGGGCAGGGCCGGTGCGAGATGGATCAGCGTCGGGAACTCGCGACCGCTATCGAGCAGCACATGCACGAGGTCTGCTATGCCGGCGGGTGCCTGCCGGCGCGCTGCATGAGCGGCTGCGAGGCGCAATGCCTCCTCGACGATCTCGGTCCGTCGCGGCTGGGTTCTCATGTTGCTGGGCGCGGCCGGGATTTCGGTGGCGACAACGGTTGCAGCCTCGCGGCGCATGCTCGCGACGGTTAGTCCGTGCGCCTGTAAAACCTCGGTGGCCGCTTCGTTGCGCGTCAGGGCGTAGATCAGGTGTTCGAGCCGCACTTCGGTGGCCCGGTGGGCAGAAGCGACGTCGTAGGCGTGATTGCAGCAATCGAGCAGGGTCTGGTCGACCCAGATCGGGGCGGCTCGAGCCGAACCCTCAGTCGATCGGGGCCGCGATGGCGGAAATGGATCTGCCGCTTGCGGCGGTGCGGTGGCTGCTGGCGTTTTGCCTGGCGTTTTCAGGTTCAGATCGTCGCCACGGTACGCCATTCTCAGCACCCCTCACGCGACGCTTCTTGCGCCTCGTGTACACCTTCACCCCTGTCAGGATATGGTCGTGCGGGTTCCGCTCTTCAGGCCGGCCGCTCGTGACCACCTCCCTCGCGTCGCTAAACCATACCGCCTTCTCGCGTTGCACGCGAGAGGCGGAGCCACGGGTGCGTGAATTTGATAAATCTCAGACCGAGGAGATTCGATTTTTTATGGCAGCCCGCCGGCCCCGTCATGACGTCGGCGGAATCGGCGGCCAATTTGCAAGTGTAAAGAGACGCCCGTGACCGAGCCGAAAGACCAGCAGCCCCGTTTGAGGAGATCGCGCGCCGCGCATGCGGCGGTCGCGCTTATCGCTGTGGCTTGCCTCCTGAGCATCGACAGCGGGGCCTCAGCCGCGCCCGGCGACGCCAAACCCTATGACGACAAACTCATGCGGCTCGCGGAGATACTCGGCGCAGTTCACTACCTGCGCGAGCTATGCAGTGCAAACGACGGACAACTCTGGCGCGAGAAGATGAAGGAGCTGCTCGATAGCGAGGGTAGCACGGCGATCCGCCGCGCCAGGCTGACGCGCAGCTTCAACCAGGGCTACCGCAGCTATCGGCGTACCTACGTCACGTGCACGCCCACGGCACAATCCTCCATCGAGCGCTTTCTCGCCGAAGGCATCCAGATCGGAGACGGCTTGACCAATCGCTCGCCGTAATCGTGTGTTCGTGTCGCGCGCGTTGCGCCTGTCCGGTGCGGTCCGATTTGTACCCGCGGTTTACTGTGAATTGCTGGAGGATCTGGCCGTGCAAGACTCGCGTGATAGGTATAGCCTCGCAGTTTGAGAGCTGGGGCGCGGGGGTTCGCCGCCGATCTCGCGTTGGTATCTTGGGGGAAGGCACTAAGATGGACTCTGGCTTCGATCTAACAACGTCCGACGATCTCAGCTTTCGGGCGTTGAGCCTGATACTTGCAGCGTGGGACGAAGGAACCGAAAGCGGCGTAGCGCCCGAGCAGATGGCTTATGCGGCTTTGTTCACGGCATTAACCGACCTCGTCTCGCTCTATGGCGAGGATGCGGTCAAGAAGCTCGCCGGGGGGCTCGAGCGGCGGATCGAGATGGGTGAATTCACCCTGGATCGCAGCATCCAATAGACGTTTTGCATCGCGCGCAGACACGGCCGGGGCTTCCCAAAGAGGAAGCTTCGGCCGATTTCAATTCAGATTCAGTTCAGGGCCTGCCAGACCATTTCGCCGACAAGCAGGGCGCCGAAGCCGATGAGCAGGGCGCCCGCGATGCAGTTCGTGTAGGCGAGGTGGTCCGGGCTGAAGCGATGGCGCAAGCGGCCGATCAGGTGCGATAGGCTCAGCCACCAGAGCAGGCTGCCGGCCATGATCGAGGCCACCATGGTCAAAGCGTCGATTTTGCTGTCGACCTCGACGAACGAGCTGACGCCACCGAAGATAGCGAACAGGCCGAGAACGGCACCGGGGTTGGTGATCGTAAGGAAAAAGGTCTTCGGAATGTCCCAGGCGTAGTCGCGCAGGGACGATCCGGCGTGGAAGGTCTCGGTCTGCACGGCAGCGAGCTTCGGGGGTGCCTTGTAGAGGATGACGCCGAAGGCCATGAGCGCGATGCCGCCGACGACCTGAATTGTGTTGCGATGATACTCGATGGCGCCCGAGATGGCGCCGACGCCGAGCGCGGCGAAGAGCGCGATCAAGCCATCGCCGAGCGTGGCGCCGATGCCGGCTGCGAGCCCACCCCAAAATCCCCGCTCAATGGCGCGCTGGATGCAGAGAACGTTGACGGGGCCTACGGGGGCCGCGACAAGAACCCCTATCAGCATTCCTACGGGGATGATGAGCAGGTTCGGGACTAACTGCATGCGCGCCACCGCAGCAGCCGCGCTCTATCGCGTTCCGGCATTGCACCTCGAATGGGACCCGGGATGACCGGGACAAAGGAAGGACCAGCGAACCTCATGGGCTACGAGCAAAGGGTGCTTCAAGGCGATGCCGGCAGGGGCCGATGCACCCGCTTTCCCGAGTTCACGGTTCCGAAGCATATCTCCGCCATGCGACACCCACGGCTCGCGCCGGCCGGAGCCTTATTCGTTTTGCTATTGGTAGCGACGGCCATTTACCTTGTCCATGGCCATGGCCCGACGAGCGCCGCGCATGCGGGGGAAAAGGAAACTACCTCAGTAGTCGGCGACCAGCGCAAGGAGCGGGCCTTTCACGGTGCGCTTCCGCAAAGCGTTGTCGACATGCGCGAAATGATCCTGGCCGCTGTTCATGCCGGCGACGTGGGTGAGCTGCGGGATGCGATCGAGTGGAACGAGATCCAGCCCGACTTCGGTGAGGGGAACGACGATCCGATTGCTTACTGGAAGCGCGTGTCTGCGGACGGAGAAGGACGCGAGGTGCTCGCGACCATCGCCAATTTATTGGCGTTGCCGCCGGCGCGGCTCGCTATCGGGAAGGACCCCGAGAATGCGCTCGTCTACGTGTGGCCTTACGTCGCCGAGCTGCCTCTCGACAAGCTCCGAGCGGCCGAGGTGGTGGACCTCTATCGCGTGATGTCGGCAGAGGAGGGGAAGGCCGCTCGGGCTCAGAAAAAGTGGACGGGCTGGCGACTTGCGATCGGTGCCGATGGAACTTGGCACACGTTTCGGAAGTATGATTAATGCGGGCGACGAGGCCACTATGCCGCTGATTTTGCGGGCGGTGTATGCGGTTCGTTATCAATACGTTCCGGCCAAAGGGTAGACCGGATCGGAAGGTTGGCTATAGTGCGCCGCGTTTGCGATGCCGGCCAGTCGGCCGCGTTGAGGTTGCGTTCTCAGAGGTTGAGTTATGTTGCGTTTCTACTCTCGCGCCCTTGTCCTGGGGGCCGCCTTTGCTCTCGGCGGCGCATCGTCCGCCTCAGCGCAGATCAATCAGTTTGGCATGTGGGGCGAGGCGCCGGAGCGATCCGCCCGGCCGTCCTACCTTGGTGCGCCTCCTGCCGTTGCCACAAAGCCCGCCGTGGGCCTCGCCTCGGGCGGCTCGCGGCCAAGCATCGGCGCCAAGGCGCCGCAGACAGCCGCCTTCAAGAACGGCTTCAAGCCGGGGTCTATCATCATCGATACCGCGGGGCGGAAGCTCTACTACACGCTCTCGCAGAGCAGCGCGTACGTCTATCCGATCGCGGTCGGCAAGCAGGGCTTTGCCTGGACGGGCGTCGAGCGCGTGTCGCGTATCGAAGAGTGGCCTGACTGGTTTCCGCCGGCCGAGATGCGCCAGCGCCAGCCGACATTGCCTGTGCGCATGACCGGGGGCGTCCGGAACCCGCTCGGCGCCAAGGCGATCTATCTCGGCAACACGCTCTATCGCATCCACGGCACGAACGACGCCAAGTCGATCGGCTCGGCGTCCTCCTCGGGATGCTTCCGCATGCACAACGGGCACGTTGTCCATCTGGCGCAGCACGTCGGCTCGTCGACGATGGTGTACGTCATGAAGCGGCTGCCGAAGTCCGGCACGGTGATGCCTCCTGGAGGCGGTTACCAGGAGGTCAAGCAGGCGCCGCCTGCTCAAGCGGCTCCCGCTGCTGCCCAGGACGCTCCGGCTGAGGCCGGGGAGCAGCCGCCTGCGCAGGAGGCTCAGCCCGAGGCTCCGGCGACAGGTGCCCCGGCCGCGGATCAGCAGCCGGCAGACCAGGGCATTTGAGCCCTTCGCGGCTCGGCGTGCGACGATTGCGACGCATGCCAGCCGTTTCTCTGCTCCTCGCTCCCGCCTATATAGCCGTCCCAGTGTTTTGCACCGGTCCGTGGACGGGCGCCGCATTCCGGTGGTGCGAAGGGGACAACTACAATAAGGTGCGATTCTGACCACCGCGCGGGGACCGATGTCCCGCGGGGTAAGACGCGCACAAAAAGCGCTTATCCGAATTAGCGAGGTCAGGACCCAATGAGCAATTCCATCTCACTCGAGCTTCTGGCTTTCAACCTGAAGCTCCTCGGACGCCAACGCCGCAAGAACCTCTTGATCAGCGCCGGGCGGCCCGAAGATAAAAAGCGGATGCTGCCGGCCATTCGGCGCATTCTCACTCTCGACGTCGAGCTCTACGCGACGCCAGGCACCTACCGCTTCTTCAAAGAACACGGCATCGAGAGCACCGAGATCCACAAAATCACCGACGGGCGCTCGCCGAACATTCTGTCCTTCCTCAAAGCCAACCGCTTCGATCTCGTCATCAACGTGCTCACGGGTGACGAGGACTACGACGAAAGCTCGGACGCCAAGCTCATCCGCAAGCTCTCGATCGAGAACGGCATTCCGCTGATCACCGACGCCGACGTCGGCATCGCGACGCTCGAGCAGATCATCATCGACGCGGAGCGCGGCACCTACCGCTATCGCCTCGCCGACGACAGCGAGCCCTGGAACCTGCGCCTGCGCTTTCTTGCGGCGGCGGAGAAGCTCGGCGGCCTCGCAAACCATCATGCGCACTTCGACAAGGCCTACCTGATCACGCACGAGAACCTGCGGCTCAGCCAGGTCGACATGCAGAAAAAGTGGGAGCTTTATCGCTACCTCAAGGAGAACTACACGCACGACGATCTCGTCGAACGCATCAGCCGTGGCCTCGAGACGATGATCCAGCAGGGCGCGACCTACTGCCGGACCATGGTGGACGCGGACAGCACGGTTGGGCTCTTGCCGGTGAAGGCGGCGCTCGAGGTCAAGAAGCGCTACGCGGACCGCATCCAATTCGAGATCGGTGTGCAGCCGCTGCAGGGCGTGCTGGACCCGGCTTCCTTCGCGCAGTATGCCGAGGCGTGCGAGCTTGCCGACTATTGCGGCGGCCTTCCATCGCGCGACCGGCCGACGCCGGAGAAGCATCTCGATGTCATCCTGTCGCTTGCCAAGAAGCTCGGTAAGCCCGTCGACGTGCATATCGACCAGGAGAACAATCCGCTCGAGAACGAGACGGAGCTGCTCGCCGAGAAGACCATCGAGCACGGCATGCAGGGGCGCGTGTTCGGCGTGCACGCAATCTCGCTCTCGGCCAAGGAAGATCGCGAGCAGGACCGCATCATCGAGAAGGTCAAGGAAGCCGACATGGGCATCATCATCTGCCCTTCGGCGGCGCTCAGCATGAAGCAGCTGCCGATGACGGCGCCACTGCACAACTCGATCGCGCCGTTCGTCAAGCTGCGGGAAGCTGGCGTGCGAACCTACCTCGGCGTCGACAACGTGCACGACCTCTTCATGCCGATGGTCGACGGTGACATCTGGACCGAGTGCCGGATGCTGATGGAGACAACTCGCTTCTACGACATCGACGCGGTCGCGGAGTGGGCATGCCAGAAACCCGCCCCGGCGAAGGTGCAGCAGGTGGCGAGCGCAAGCGCGGTGACACCGATCGCTGCGGCCGCGCGTGGCGGGGAGAAGGAGCCGGCGAAGAAGCGTGCAGCCGGCGGGCGGCGCAGCCGCTAACTTGCGGGCCTCCGAGATATCGGAAGCGGTGCGCTATTGCGCGGGCTGCGCACCGCGATCATGGCCCTTGATCCAGTTCCGGCCTTGTGATCGTTGAAGCTTGCGTGGATGGTCGCGCCTGGGCCCTTTCATCGGGAGCGGCGCGGCTGGTGCAACGCATCGTTTCAAGAGGGCATGGGTATGTCTGCGGCGCCGAAACAAGTTGCCGTGCTCGATGATCGCGGCGTGGTCTCGGTCACGGGGCCCGATGCCGAGAAGCTGCTCGCTGGCCTCGTGACCAACGAGATCGCCGAGCTTGCCGAGGTGCCGGCCGTTTACGCGGCATTGCTGTCACCGCAGGGCAAGGTTCTGTTCGATTTCCTGGTCGTGAAAACCGACGCCGGATTTCTGCTGGACACGGCGCGTGCGCGGGCGGGAGACCTCGTCAAGCGGCTCTCGATCTACAAGTTGCGCGCCGATGTGCAGATCCGGGACGTATCCGAGGATTTCGTGGTCGCGGCGGCGTGGGGCGGCGAGGTCGAGGCTCTCGCCCGAGCGCATGTGTTTCCCGATCCGCGCCTTCCGGCGCTCGGCGTGCGGGTGCTCGTGGCCGCGAAGGATGCCGATCCTGTGCTGGCAGGACTCGGTGGAGAGCGTGTGTCGGCACAGGCGTACCACGCTCATCGCATCGCGCTCGGCGTTCCCGAGGGCGGGCGCGATTTCGCATTCGGCGATACGTTTCCACACGAGGCGCTGCTCGACCAGCTCCATGGCGTGTCGTTCACGAAAGGCTGCTTCGTCGGGCAAGAAGTGGTCTCGCGCATGCAGCACCGGACAACAGTGCGCAAGCGTGTTGTGCCGGTCGTGGGCAATCGCGTGTTGCCGACAGAAACGCCGCCGGTGCTGGCGGGCGAAGTCGAGATCGGCCGCCTCGGCTCCGTTGCCGGCGCGCGTGGGCTGGCGCTGCTTCGGATCGACCGCGCGGGCGAAGCGCAGCGTGACGGCGTGGCGCTGACGTCAGGCGGCGTGCCTCTTGCCGTTGAATTGCCTGCGTTTGCGACATTCCGCATCGAGGTGGCGCATGGCAGCGCGTGAGACGGTCACGCTCGAGCGCTGTCCGTGGTTCGGGATCAGAGACCCGCTCTATGCGCGTTATCACGACGAAGAATGGGGCGTGCCGCACGCCGACGAGCGCCGCTTGTTCGAGAAGCTCGTGCTCGAAGGGTTTCAGGCTGGGCTCTCGTGGCTCACCATTCTGCGCAAGCGCGACGGTTTCCGCCGCGCGTTTCATGATTTCGACCCGGCGCGCATTGTGCGCTATTCGTCACGCGATGTTGCGCGGCTGATGGCCGACGAAGGCATCGTGCGCAACCGCCTCAAGATCGAGGCGACGATCGACAACGCGAAGGCGTACCTCAAGCTCAGGGAGACGCAGACGCTGGCCTCGTTCCTGTGGCAACACGCGGGTGGCGGGCGGGCTGCGAACGCGTATGCTGCATTCGGCGAGGTGCCGGCCGAGACGGACGCTTCGCGCCAGCTTTCGAAGGCGCTCAAGAAGGCGGGTTTCCGTTTCGTCGGGCCGACCACGGTCTATGCCTTCATGCAGGCGACCGGCATGGTTAATGATCACCTCGTCGGATGTCCACGCCATCGCGTCTGTGCGAAACTGCAGAGCGAATTCAAACTTCCGGCGTTTTGATCTCTATGACTATATCTCGATCCGAATCTCCCGCTTCGCGCGGTTCGAACGATTTATCCGCGCCGCGGCATTCAGAACCTTTGTCCGCTCCGCGTGCGTGGCAGCGCATGCTTTCGGGGCGGCGGCTCGACCTGCTCAATCCGTCGCCTGCCGATATCGATATTGCAGACATTGCGCACGGTCTTGCGCGCGTCGCGCGGTGGAACGGGCAGACGGTCGGCGCACACGCATTCTCGGTTGCGCAGCACGTGCTGATCGTCGAGGAGATCGCGGGTGCGCTCAATCCCGCGTGGCCTGACGCGTGGCGGCTCGCGGCGCTGTTGCACGACGCGCCCGAGTACGTCATCGGCGACTTGATCAGCCCGTTCAAGACGGCGATCGGACTCGATTACAAGGCCTTCGAGCTCAAGTTGCTCGAGGCCATTCATGTGCGGTTTGGGATCCCTGTGCCAATTTCGGACGCTGTCGAAGCGGAGATCAAGCGTGCGGATCGGGTTGCTGCGTTTTACGAGGCGACCCGGCTCGCAGGGTTCTCAACGGACGAAGCCCACATTTTTTTTGGGCATCCCGAAAACGTGAATGCCGAACTTACGCAGCGGCTCGAGCGGCTTCAGGCGCTGCCTGCGTCAGATGCGCAACGGCTGTTTTTGGAGCGTTTCGTGGCACTCGCGCACAGGCGCTAAGTTGCGCCAGCGGAGTGCTTTCTCCGGTTTCGTTTTTATTCCCTGTTTCACCAATAATATCTTACGCTTGGAGTTCCGAAAATCGCCACGATCCGCGTTTAGCCGGCAAAACTCATCAGGAGCTTGTGCCATGATCGCAGATATGAATTTCAGGCGACAGGATCAGGAAATGGATGGCGACGCTGAGCCCGCTCGCCACGTGGCTTCGCGTAGCGAGCCAGCACGTGTCGAGATAGGGCTGAATGCTGCAATCGTTGCTGTCATCGATGACGAGCCAGTTGCGCTCGTCATTCGCAACGAAACGGAAAATGGCGGTTCCGACGGTTTGCCGTTTGGACCGTTTTCGCCGGTGGTGCATCGCACGCTTGAAAGCGGGTTGCGTACGTGGGTCGAGGAGCAGACCGGCCTCGGTCTCGGATATGTCGAGCAGCTCTACACGTTCGGCGATCGCGGGCGGCATGCCGAGCCTGGCGATGCAGCGCCTCACGTGGTGTCCATCGGTTATCTCGCGCTCACCGAGACGGGGCATGCGCGCGATCTCGCGCACGGCTCCTGGCGGAGCTGGTACCAGTACTTCCCGTGGGAGGACTGGCGCAAAGGCAAGCCCGACATTCTGGCGACCGAGATCGAGCCGCGTCTGAGGCAGTGGGCGCAAGCGCCCACTTCGCGCTCGACGCCGGTGAGGCCCGTGCCGCGCGAGGATCGGGCCCGTATCTGCTTCGGTCTTGATGGCGGCGCGTGGGACGAGGAGAAGGTACTCGACCGTTTCGAGCTGCTGTACGAAGCGGGCCTCGTCGAAGAGGCGCGCCGCGACGGGCGGGAGGCAGCTGCAGTCTGGGGGACCCTGCCGCGCCTCGGCACGCCGATGAAGTTCGATCACCGCCGCATCCTTGCGACGGCGATTGGGCGCGTGCGTGCGAAGATCAAGTATCGTCCGGTGATCTTCGAGTTGATGCCTGATGTGTTCACGCTGTTCGAGCTTCAGAAGACGGTCGAAGCGATCCTTGGGCCGCATTTGCACAAGCAGAATTTCCGTCGGCTCGTCGAAAGTGCTGGGCTCGTGGAGCCGACGGGCGACGTCAAGACACAAACTGGTGGGCGTCCGGCAAAGCTGTTCCGTTTCCGGCGCGAAGTCGTGCTCGAGCGTCCGGCGCCGGGCGTGCGCGTGAAAGCTGTCCGTGTTTGAACCGTCTGATAACGGTTGGAATTGCAGCCGCGGCGGCTTAGCTGCCCGGCTGCAATTATTTTCAGCGTCGGCCTGGAAAATCGACAGCATCTCAATTAGATTCGTTTCAGACGTTCTATGCTCTCGTCGAGCATAACGAAGGGAACTACTGGCGTTCCAAGAGCGTAGGAGTGACTGGCCTAAGGCGGCCGGTATTTTTCAGGGCCCAAATATACTCAAGTGGAGTATATCTGGTGAGGAGGTGAAAAAATGGTGCTCGGTTCAGCCCATTCGGTTCTCTCTCGTTCTGGCTCGGCGGAGGCTTGTCCGCCCCGTGTGCTGGATCAGGACGTGGTTAGCTCTCCGTTGGCGTTCACGCCAGCGCTGAAGCGGGAGCTGGAGCCTCTCTACGAGCGCGTGAAGCACGTCGTGACGCCGATGGAGTGGGTGCACTACGCGCCTATCATCAAGGCGATCAACGAGCTCAAAGCCGAGCGCAACGCCGTGATCCTGGCGCACAACTATATGACGCCGGAGATCTTCCACTGCGTGGGAGACTTCCGTGGCGACAGCCTGCAGCTCGCCAAGGAGGCGGCGCGGGTCGATGCCGACGTGATCGTACAGGCCGGTGTGCATTTCATGGCCGAGACATCGAAGCTGCTCAGCCCCGACAAGACGGTGCTCATCCCCGATCCGCTGGCGGGCTGTTCGCTTGCGTCGTCAATCACGCCCGAGGACGTGCGCGCTCTGCGCGCCGCCTATCCCGGCGTGCCGATCGTCACCTACGTCAACACGAGCGCGGCTGTGAAGGCCGAGTGCGATATCTGCTGCACTTCGTCGAACGCGGTGAAAATCGTCGAGAGCCTGGGTGTGCCGCGCGTGCTGCTGATCCCGGATCAGTATCTCGCCAAGTACGTGCAGACCAAGACCAAGGTCGAGATCATCGCCTGGAAGGGAGCGTGCGAGGTGCACGAGCGCTTCACTGGCGAGGAGATGGAGACGATGCGCGCGGCGGAGCCCGGCCTCAAGATCATCGCGCATCCCGAGTGCCCGCCGGATGTCATCGCGGCGTCCGACTTCACCGGTTCGACGGCCGCCATGATCGATTGGGTCAAGACCAAGCGTCCGACGAAGGTGATGCTTGTCACCGAGTGCTCGATGGCGTCCAACGTCGCCGCCGAAACTCCGGATGTCGAGTTCATCCGGCCGTGCAACCTCTGTCCGCACATGAAGCGCATCAGTCTCGAGAACATTTACGAGGCGCTGCTCTACAACCATTACGAGGTCACGGTCGATCCGACGGTTGCGGCCAAGGCGCGTCGTGCCGTGGAGCGGATGGTCGAGGCGTCGACCTGACGAAGCCCGCGCGGGCGCATGTGCGCCCACGCGTTCGCTATCGCTTCCGTCGAATGTTCGCGTGACGGAAGCCTGAGGGGAGGTCCGCTCATGGACTTCGATCGTATCCGCCGTCTGAGCCGGGGCTTCGCCGATCCGGCGACTGCGCTCGGCAAGGGCGACATCGTGATCATCGGTGCCGGTCTGGCCGGGCTCTTCACAGCGCTCCGGCTTGCGCCGCTGCCGGTTACGGTCGTCGCGGCTGCGCCGCTCGGACAGGGCGCTTCGAGTGTTTGGGCGCAAGGCGGGATCGCGGCCGCTGTTGGCGAAGGCGATACACCCGAGCAGCATGCCATCGACACCATCGCAGCCGGGGGCGGCATCGTCGATCCCCGCGTGGCACATGTCGTTGCGGCCGAAGCGCCGGCGCGCATCGCGGATCTCCTGCGATATGGCGTGCCGTTCGATCGCGATCTCGCGGGACATTTTTTGCTCTCGCGCGAGGCGGCGCATTCGGAAGCGCGCGTGGTGCGCGTCTCGGGTGACCGCGCCGGTGCTGCTATCATGCAGTCGCTCATTGCCGCCGTGCAGGCAACGCCGTCGATCCGCGTGCTCGAGGGCTACGAAGCGCTCGATCTCATTCTCGATGCCGGCTCAGGCGCGAGCGAGCGCGTCGCCGGCGTGCGGCTGGTGCGCACGGAGGCGAAGGGCATCGGCACGTTCGATTTCATGCCGGCGAGCGCGGTGGTGCTCGCAACGGGTGGCGCTGGCGCGCTTTACTCGGTGACGACGAACCCCGTCTACGCCCGAGGTGAAGCGATTGCGTTCGCGGCACGCGCCGGGGCCGTCATCGCGGACGCGGAGTTCGTGCAGTTCCATCCGACCGCGATCGACGCCGGGATCGATCCGGCACCGCTCGCCTCGGAGGCGCTGCGCGGTGAGGGCGCCGTTCTGATCAACCGCGACGGCGTGCGCTTCATGCAAGAGCGCGACCCTGCCGGGGATCTTGCGCCGCGCGATGTCGTGGCGCGTGCGGTGTTTGCTGAGATCGCTGCCGGGCATGGCGCCTTTCTCGATTGTCGTGAGGCGATCGGCGCGGCGTTTCCGGAGAAGTTTCCGACGGTCGCGGCGCATTGCCGTACAGCCGGCATTGATCCGGTCCGTGAGGCCATTCCGGTGGCGCCTGCCGCGCACTATCACATGGGCGGCGTAGCGACCGACCTGGCCGGTCGGACCTCTCTCGAGGGCCTGTGGGCCGTCGGCGAGGTCGCTTCGACGGGCCTGCACGGGGCCAATCGATTGGCGTCGAACTCGCTGCTCGAAGCGGTGGTGCTCGGTGCGCGGGCCGCTGACGACATCGCCCGGCTGGTGACGCCGAAGATGGCGCATCCGATCGCGCGCACGTACCGCACAGGCTCCGAAAAGCCGCTCGATGTCGCGCGTCGCGCGCAACTCGTCACCGAACTCAGGCAGACGATGAGCACGTATGTCGGTGTCGTGCGGAACGGCGCAGGGCTCGAAAAAGCGCTCGCCGCTCTGCGCGGGATTGGCGCTGCAGCAGGCGATGACCGCATGGTCGCCAACATGGCGCTTGCCGCCGAGGTCATCGCGGGCTCGGCGCTTCTGCGCACCGAGAGCCGCGGTGGTCACTATCGCTCGGACTTCCCGCGCGCGGAGTCCGTGCTTCAGCATCGTAGCGCCGTGACATTGCGCGATATACGCGCCGTCGGAGCGTCTGGCCAGCGTGCGGCGGCTGAGCCGTGCTGTGTGGAGCTTTCATCGTGAGCAGTTCTTCGTTCGATGGCGCGTTGCCGCGTCTTCTGATCGCGCGCGCGGTCGAGCAGGCGCTGGCCGAGGATCTGGGCACGCGGGGCGATGTTACGACAGACTCCATGGTGCCGGCGCACGCCATGGCGGCGGCGACGTTCGGAGCGCGCCGCGAAGGTGTGATCTCGGGGCTCGCAGTCGCGGAAGCGGCGTTTCATGCGGTCGATCCGCGCGTCGTGTTCAAGGCCGAGGTTCATGACGGCGATCGCGTCGGCGCGGGCGCAGTCGTGGCGCGGGTCGCGGGACCGGCGCGGGCGCTGCTGACGGGCGAACGCGTGGCGCTCAACTTCCTCTGTCACATGAGCGGCATCGCGACGCTGACGCGCCGCTATGTCGATGCGGTAGCGGGGACACGGGCGCGTATCGCGGATACGCGCAAGACGACTCCGGGCCTGCGCGCGTTCGAGAAATATGCTGTCAGATGCGGTGGGGGCGTCAATCACCGCTCGGGCCTCTTCGACGCCATCCTGATCAAGGACAATCACATCGTCGCGGCGGGGGGCGTGACGGCTGCAATCTCAGCCGCGCGCGCGCACGTCGGTCATATGGTCAAGATCGAGGTTGAGGTCGACGATCTCGAGACGCTTGCGACGGCACTTCAGCAGCCGATCGATGCGGTGCTGCTCGACAACATGGATATTGCCTCTCTGCGCAAGGCGGTGGCGATGGTGGCGGGACGCTCGCTGACGGAGGCTTCGGGCGGCGTAACGCTCGATACCGTGCGCGGCATCGCGGAAGCGGGCGTCGACCTTATTTCGGTAGGAGCACTGACGCATTCGGCACCGATCCTTGATCTCGGGCTCGATTTTCTGCCTCAACCCGCCGACATCGCGTGTTAACCGCAAGTCGTGCTTGATTTCGCCTCAGTTGCCCGACATGTCTCGCGGCGGAGCGAGGCGTGGGAATAACCGAGAAGGTGAAGATCCCGATGTCAACGGTGACGGTGATTGTGATCTGGGGTTTGGCGGCGATGACGGCTGCTGCGCTTGCCGGATTCGTTGCCGGTTGGAAAAACCGCGACTACTCGTTTTGGATGGCTTGGTGTTTCATGGTGCCGCCGCTGCTGCTGTGGTTGCTCGTGATGCCGAAACGAAAAGGGCCGCGGCCACGGCAACCGAGCCTCGATGAGCTCGACCGCCTCGAAAATCGCGATCATCCGCATTGAACCTGATCCATTCCGTGCGAGCGGCGGCTTGCCGGCTTGGATAGCGGGCGGGTTCAGCTCTTGAGTTTGGCACGGATGGCGGCCTGGGCCGCGGCGAGACGTGCGACTGGCACGCGGAACGGCGAACACGAGACGTAGTCGAATCCTGCGGCGTGGAAGAACGCGACGGAGGCTGGGTCTCCACCGTGCTCGCCGCAGATCCCTACCTTGAGCGCGGGCTTCGCCTCGCGTCCGCGTTCGACGCCGATGCGAACCAGCTCGCCCACGCCCTCCTGGTCGATCGAGACGAACGGGTCCTCCTCGTACACGCCTTGCGCCGAGTAGGCGGAGAGGATGGGGGCAGCGTCATCGCGGCTCAGGCCCAGGACCGTCTGCGTGAGGTCGTTGGTGCCGAAGGAGAGGAAGTCGGCACCGTGATCTCCGGCCGTCAGCTCGCCGGCCTTGAGGCAGGCTCGCGGCAGCTCGATCATGGTGCCGAGCTTGTAGGAGAGCGGCTTGCCCGATTCACGGCCGATAGTCTCGGCAACGCTGCGGATGACGCCGGCGAGAATGTCGAACTCGTGGCGGTAGGCGACGAGCGGGATCATGATCTCGGGCTCTACGACAGCGCCAAGGCGCTTCTCCGCTTCGATGGCTGCTTCGAAGATAGCGCGCGCCTGCATCTCCGTGATCTCAGGATAGCGGATCGCGAGGCGGGAGCCGCGCATGCCCAGCATGGGGTTGAATTCCGCGAGTTCGGCGATGCGGGCTTTCAGCTTCTCTGTCGGCATGGCGAGCGCCGCTGCGACGGCTTCGATCTCGCGCTCTTCGCGCGGCAGGAACTCGTGCAGAGGCGGGTCGAGCAAGCGGATGGTAACCGGTAGCTCGTCCATGATCTCGAACAGCTCGATGAAATCTGCGCGCTGCACGGGCAGAATCTTGGCGAGCGCCGCGCGGCGGCCGTCCTCGGTCGTGGCGCAGATCATCTCGCGCATGGCGAGAATGCGTTCGGCATCGAAGAACATATGCTCGGTGCGACAAAGTCCGATGCCCTGGGCGCCGAAGGCGCGCGCCTGCTTGGCATCCTTCGGCGTGTCGGCGTTGGCGCGAACGCCGAGAACGCGCGCCTCGTCCGCCCAGGCGATGAGACGGGCGAAGTCGCCCGAGAGCTGAGGTTGGCGCATCGGCACCGCGCCGGCGTAGACGCGACCCGTGGCGCCGTCGATGGTGATGACGTCGCCGGCCTGCAGCACATTCTTGCCAACGCTCAGTGTGCCGGCCTTCTCGTTGATGCGAAGCGCGCCGGCGCCCGAGACGCAGGGAACGCCCATGCCGCGTGCGACGACAGCCGCGTGGCTCGTCATGCCGCCGCGCGCTGTCAGGATGCCCGCGGACGCGTGCATGCCGTGGATGTCCTCGGGGCTGGTCTCGGTGCGCACGAGGATGACGTCGCGTCCCTGCTGCTTCTGCTTCTCGGCCTCGTCGGACGTGAACACGATGCCGCCGGCTGCGGCGCCGGGCGAGGCCGGGAGCCCCGTGGTCAACAGCTCCTTGTCGGCGTCGGAATCGATGGTCGGATGCAGGAGTTGCGTGAAGCCGCCCGGGTCGACGCGCAGAACGGCTTCCTCGCGTGTGATGATGCCTTCTTCCGCGAGGTCGACTGCGATGCGAACGGCGGCCTCGGTGGTGCGTTTGCCGGAGCGCGTCTGAAGCATCCAGACCTTGCCGTTCTGGATCGTGAATTCGATGTCCTGCATGTCGCGGTAGCGTTGCTCGAGCGTCGCGAAGATGCTCTCGAGCTGCGCGAACGCCTCGGGCATCTCCTCCTCGAGCGAGGGGTTCGGATCCTCGGCCTCGCGGCGCGCCTTGGCTGTCAGGGGCTGCGGCGTGCGGATGCCGGCCACCACGTCCTCGCCCTGGGCGTTGACGAGGTATTCGCCGTAGATTTCGTTGACGCCGGTAGAGGGATTGCGCGTGAAGGCGACGCCTGTCGCGGACGTGTTGCCCATGTTGCCGAACACCATCGCCTGCACGTTGACGGCCGTGCCCCAGGAATCCGGAATGGCGTGCAGGCGGCGATAGGTGACGGCGCGGGCGTTCTGCCAGGACCCGAACACGGCGCCGATGGCGCCCCAGAGCTGCTCGCTCGTGTCTTGGGGGAAGGGCTTTCCGGTCTCGTTCTCGATGGCCTTTTTGTAGAGCGCGATGATCTTCTGCCACTCCTTCGCGCCAAGCTCGGTGTCGTACGAGAAGCCGTTGAGGTTTTTGTAGTTGTCGAGAATGTCCTCGAATACCGTGTGATCGACGCCGAGCACCACATCACCGTACATCTGGATGAAGCGTCGGTAGCTGTCGTAGGCGAAGCGGTCGTCGCCGGAGTTGCGCGCAAGGCCGGTGACGGTGCGGTCGTTGAGCCCGAGGTTCAGAATCGTGTCCATCATGCCGGGCATGGAGGCGCGGCCGCCCGAGCGCACGGCGACGAGCAGCGGGTTCTCCTCGCTGCCGAAGACGGCGCCTGTCTCATTGCCGATGAGCTCGAGCGCCTGATCGACCTGCGGCCCGAGTCCTTCCGGGAGGCTCTTGCCGTTCTCGTAATAGAGGCCGCAGACCTCAGTGGTGATCGTGAAGCCGGGCGGAACGGGAAGTCCCAGGCACGCCATCTCGGCGAGATTGGCGCCCTTACCGCCGAGCAGATCGATCATCGCGGCGTTGCCCTCGGCCTTGCCGGCGGCGAAGACATAGACCCACTTGGGCGTTGCGTCGCGGGATAGCTCAACCGCTGCCATTACGCCTCTTTCGTTTTGCCTGCCTGCGGCAGGACTTTACGGGCTCGGCTCCGCAGGATCAGAGACCGAGGCTCTTGTCTAGATTACCCGGAGCGCCGGGAGGCCGGACTGTGGCACAGGCACGCTCATGCGCCAACACTCCCTTTGACTGCGAACGATCGATCCCGCACTCTCGGCGCCTTCCAATTAAGACAGGGTTGCCATGACGGATCAGGTTGCAAAGGTTCTGGAGCGGCTCGACCGCAATTTCGATGCCGGTCTCGAGCGGCTGTTCTCTCTGCTCAGAATCGAGAGCATTTCTACAGACCCTGCCTACAAGGCCCAATGCAGCAAAGCGGCCGATTGGTGCGCCAAGCAACTCAGCGAGTCCGGCATTCCCGCCTCGGTGCGTCAGACGTCGGGGCATCCGATCGTCGTCGGGCATGACCGTGAGAAGGTCGCCAAGGGAACGCCGCACGTTCTGTTCTACGGCCACTACGATGTGCAGCCACCGGATCCACTCGAGCTCTGGAAAGCGCCGCCGTTCGAGCCGCGTATCGCGAACGAAAAGACGAACGGCAAGGTGATCGTGGCGCGCGGAGCCGAGGACAACAAGGGTCAGCTGATGACCTTCCTCGAGGCGGCGCGCGCGTGGACGGAGGTTACCGGAGAACTGCCGGTTGCCGTGTCGGCGATGATCGAGGGCGAGGAGGAGTGCGGGTCGCCGTCGCTCCCGGGTTTCCTCAAGAAGAGCGGCAAGGAAATCAAGGCCGATCTCGTACTGGTGTGCGACACGGGCCAGTGGGACAAGGATACGCCGGCGATTACCACCATGCTGCGCGGGCTCGCGGGGCTCGAGGTTATCGTGAAGGGCCCAGTGCGCGATCTCCATTCCGGGATCTATGGCGGACCGGCGATGAATCCGATCCGGGCGCTCGTCGGCGTGCTCGGCAAGATTCACGACGCGAAAGGGCGTATCCGCATCCCGGGTTTCTACGACGGGGTGGCAAAGCCGACCAAAGCTCAGCTCAAGCAATGGCAGGCGCTCGGGCTCGATGCCAAGCAGTTGCTCGGCCCAGTGGGGCTCTTGGTGCCCGCAGGCGAGGCCTCCGTGTCGCTGGTCGAGCAACTCTGGTCGCGGCCGACGATCGAATTTAATGGCATTACGGGCGGCTATCAGGGCGCGGGGTCGAAAACGATCATTCCGGCGGAGGCGTCGGTGAAGATCACGTGTCGGCTGGTGCCGGGGCAGGATCCCAAGCATGTGCTCGGCGCGGTGCAGCGCTTCGTTAGCGACAATCTGCCGGCCGACTGCAAGGCCGAGTTCCGAGGTGTTCACGGCAGCGAGGGAATTGGCTTCGACACGTCGGCGCCCGCTGTGCAGGCGGCTGCAGACGCGCTCGCTGCGGAGTGGGGCGTGCCGCCCGTGCTGATGGGATGTGGCGCATCGATCCCGATCGTGACCTCGTTCAAGCAGGCGTTAGGAATGGACAGTCTTCTGATCGGATACGGTGTCGACGACGATCGCATCCATTCACCCAATGAGAAATACAACCTGAAGAGTTTCAAGAAGGGTGCGCGGAGCTGGGTGCGCATTCTCGATGCGCTGGCGCGGCAGGCGGCTTGAACAATGCGTTCTCCATCGCAACTGACGCTGCCAGGCTTGGTCGCGCTTATCGTCCTCGCCGGTGTGCTGCTCTACCTCGAGCGGCAAGAAGAAACCGCTCCTCCATCGCCTTCGCGCGAGAGGGTGAGCGACACGGTGGCCGCACCCCCAGACGCTGCGCCTGGAAATTTCGACTACTATTCGCTTGTGCTGTCGTGGAGTCCCACCCATTGCGAAACGCCCGAAGGCCAGGACGACCATCCGCAATGCACGCGCGGTCGGCGCTACGCGTTCATCCTGCATGGGCTGTGGCCGCAATACGCGCGCGGCTATCCTGAGGATTGTCCGGCGGGAACACGTTACGTTCCACAGCCGGTGATCGACGACATGCTCGACATCATGCCGAGCAAGGGCCTGATCATTCACGAGTACAGGAAGCACGGTACCTGCTCGGGTTTGTCTCCAAAAGGCTATTACGACCTCTCTCGGAAGCTGTTCGAGAGCGTCTCGGTTCCTCAGCGGTTTCGTAGCCCGACCGCGGAGCAGTTCGTTGGTCCGCGCGATGTCGTCGACGCGTTCGTCGCGGCCAATCCGCAGCTCAAGCCAGACATGATTGCTGTCGCGTGCCGTGGTCGCGGCAACAGGCTGCGTGAGGTGCGCATCTGTTTTTCCAAGACGGGCGTTCCGGTTTCCTGCGGAGCCAATGAGACGCAGAACAGGCTCTGCCGCGCCAACAACATGCACGTGCCGCCGGTACGTTGAGACTGGGCCACGGCTCCTGTGGAAAACTTCCGTGGCGTCCTGCGGTCGCCACATTGAGGCTTGCCGCGCCGGGTGCGTGTCCGCAAGCTTCGAGTCGTGCTGCGTTCGGTTTTCGCACTGCGGGCTCGACGCATGCTGGGATCTGCCAAAGGACAGGGTTTCGCGCCGATTTTCGACGACCGGCTTCGGGCGGGTGGGTGCGGGAGTGAGTCGTCGCGTTTTGACCGGGGAAGCCTTGGGGCGCATCCCACTCGGCGTGGTGAGCGGCGCGGGCTTAGCGCGGTCACGAGGTTTCTGGACGGTGTCAGCGGGCTCGGCTGGAGCGTCATTGGGTTCGTTGGCGGCGCCGTTTTCTGGCACTTCGTCGGCTTCTGGGGCTTTGTATCGGACGTAGTGCTTTCCGGCGGCGCGCCGTCGGCAGCGGAGCGGGCCGCGTGGCATTCCGGGCCCCCGGCGCAGGACACGGCCGTGGCGCAGGTGACCAGCACGGCGTCCCATGGGTGCACGCTGCTGTCTCTCGACCGGCTCACGGGGCGCACGTCGGCGCGGCCATGCGATGTGGGGCATCAGGCGCTTGCGCAGGACGCCTTCCAAGGACGCGAGGATCGTGTGGGAGCCCGCCGCTAAAATCGACGGCGGCAGATCTGCGTACGGACAGACTTATCCATAAGCAATTTCGGTCGTGCGTACCCTTTTTCAGGCAGCATGTGGCAATGTCTACAAGTGCCTTTTTAAACAATGTACTGACGTCGTGTGTGAAATCTTCGTGTGAAGATTGCGACGCGAAATGCCCGAAAGCTGCCCTCAACGAGGGTTATCAGCGCGCCCCGTTTGGCCCAAGATACCGGGGCGCAGTTCTCAAGTGGAGTTATGGAA
Organism: Hyphomicrobium sp. CS1GBMeth3; assembly: GCF_900117455.1. Lineage (NCBI taxonomy): Bacteria > Pseudomonadati > Pseudomonadota > Alphaproteobacteria > Hyphomicrobiales > Hyphomicrobiaceae > Hyphomicrobium > Hyphomicrobium sp. CS1GBMeth3. The sequence goes on along the minus strand of NZ_FPHO01000003.1, from coordinate 452,923 downwards.
TGAAGTTCGCGGCCGGACAGAGCTGGACCTATCGCGCGCCCCAGGGTTTCGAGTCCTCCAGGCTGCTGATCGGTGCGATCGCGACCTTCGATACGGGCGCTCACATCGTATGCTGCTCCGTTGTGCACGCGCCGAAGCGCCATGCGGAGGGGCATCTCGAGCTGGTCACGATTCCCTTCCTGCCGATGACGGAGGCCGCGTTCGAGGCGAGCGTTGTCTCGCTCGATGCCGAGGCGGAAGACCTTCCGGAAGGCTTTGTCGGCAAGCTCCAGGATTGGTCCAACGATCCCAGAGGGCTTTCGGTGTTCACCGTGCCGTTCGAGGGGTTTCTCGATCAGATGATCACGCACCAAATGGCGGCGAGCGCCGGGCTCTCGGCGGCATAACGGCCGGTTTCGGTTGCTAAGAGCCTTGTGATGCCTGCGGTCAGCCGGCTTTGCGTAGGCGCTCGGGACGCCAAGCGGCGGGAGCGAGCGCGATGTAGCCAAGTCCCGGGCTTGGAACGTCGGCTCGTTCGAGCTTGGTTGGATCGAGGCTCCAGCGTCCGGCCAGTTTCAGCACGTGTTCTTCGGTCGGATAGAGAATCATCTCGCCGCCGGCATCGCCTTTGCGGCCGCGCACGCCGCGAAAATCGAATAGTTTCAGGCCAAGGGCCCGCTCCTCCTTGGTCGTGCGTCCCTTGTTCCAGACCACGCCCACATCCGTGATGGCAAACGCGCGCACGATGCGGCCCTCGATGAGGCGGGCCCACGCAAAGACGTCGATGGGCGGATAGGCGAAGAAATACTGAACCTCTCCGAAGCGGCGACCGAGGCGATTTATGAGCGGCATGGCCTTGTCGGTGAAGGTGCGGCCCACGGGATAAGGTAGCGCCAGCCCGACGACGAACGTCCAGCCATTGACGGGTGGAGAGACGAAGATGTGATCGGCGCCTAGATGGTTGTCGTAGACGGTGCCGATCCCCGACCGCCAGTTGCATGGCTCGGCAGTGGGGAGCTCCAGCTCGTCGAGCACGGCCTCGGTGTCGCGCGTGCGCACGGCGAGCCACGCCATTCGGTAGCCGAAGGCTGAGGGCCGGTCAGGATGCTGCTCGAATATGATGCGTTCCTCGCCCATGCGCGGTGCGAGTGCAAAGGCCGCAATTGCGATGGTCAGAGTGACCATGATGGCAATCGTCAGAATCACGGCAAGCCCATTTGTCGCTTGTCCGCGTTTCTAGTGCGCGCTCGGCGGGCCAATCAAGCGGCGGGGCATAAGATCCCGGGGAAATCCTGCGGAACTTCTGCAGGCAAGCGAGGCCAGCCTGCTTCTATCACCGACAGCGGGGAAGCCGACGATCTCGGCAAGCTGGCCTCTCTTAATCCGCCGCGGTCGACCCTTGGTCGGGCGTGGCGGCCGCAAGACGGACGCGCGATTTGAGGGCGTGCGCGTCCCTCTTCTGGCCCTCTCAAGTGGGTCGCCTGAGCGTAGCAACCCGCGCCCCGCGAAGAATGTGGGAAGGGGGCGAGAGGAACAGTCCAGAGGTGATCTGGCGAGACCCTAGACCGGCACGATGACAGGCAAATGAAGAGTGTGCGACGGAGGCATATCAAGCTATCCGTAGCGCTGGCGCGCGCAATTTTCGCGCGAGGGACAACGGTCCCCCAGGTTCTTTTATGCGATGATACGGAAACGAGGCGAGCTTACGGCAGCGTGACCTTGGCGGTGAAGACGAAGCGCTCGTCCGCGAGACCACCAAGGCCGCCACTGATGTCCGTATCCCAGTAGCGGAAGTCGAAAGTAAACTTTTCGACGGCGAGCGCCAGACCGGCGTTCCAGTAGGAATACTCGTCGTCTCCGCCGAAGTTGAAGCCGTCGTCGCTATCGCCGTAGACGGTGCCATAGGCGCCGCTCACGGACGGGCTGAAGATGCCGATCTGCGGCAATGCGTAAGAGGCGGCGCTCTCCAGTGTGAAGACCTCGCCGGTATCGCCCGTGTTCTCGGGCGTCCAGTAAAGCGTTGTGCCGGTAGTCAGGCCCTTGATCCAAGGCGATTCCATGCTGTAGCCGGCCTTCAACTCGACGTAGTCGAGGTCAGCGCTGCTTCTGGCGCCGGGATAAGCATAGTAGATCACGCCGAGGTCGAACGTGATAGGGCCCCAGAACGGACCGGGACCTAAAGTGGGTTTGAAGCCGGCGTAGAAGTCGACCTCCGCGTTCGCGCCGCTACCGTCACTGAAATCAACGTTCGACGCCCAGATGCCAGCGTAGAAGATGCCGTAGGTGAGGTCGACGGAGCCCTGTGCGGCGGGGTCCTCGTCCGTCTGGGAGATGCCGCGGAAAACGTAGTCGCTTGTGGCACCGAGCGTGATCGAGAGGTCGAGCTTGCGGCCTTCTGCGGCCAGCGTGTCCTTAACGCTGTCGCCATAACCATCGGCCAGGGCTGCACTGGAAAGGGCTGTTAACGCGGTGCCAACGAGCAGCAGACGCACCGTCTCAGTCAATCGCGACATGAACCACACCCCACCAGCACTTAGCCCGCGGCCTCCTTCTCAAAGGCGCAGGCAACTCGAGAATAGAAAAGCGCAGCCCAGGCATCCGAACAAGAGCAAACGCAGGGCTCTCTCAAGGACGCTGCGGGCTTGTGTCTCCGCCGCCACGCCTATCGGGTTTGGTAGCTGAGATACAAACGAAAACGGGACCCGTGAGGGTCCCGTTCCGTTAGCTTTCGCGTGCTCGCCGGATTAGGGCAGCGTGATGCTGGCCGTGAAGACGAAGCGCTCGTCGGCAGTGCCCTCGTTCGAGATGTTCGTATCCCAGTAGCGGAAATCGAAGGTGAACTTCTCGACGCCGAGAGAGAGGCCGGCATTCCAGTACGTGTAGTCATCCTCGCCGAAGAAGAAACCAGCTTCGCTCGCATCGGAGTAACCGATGAGGCCGCTGATCGTCGGCGTGAAGATGCCGACCTGCGGCAGCTCATAGGCGGCCGTGCCCTCGATCGTGTAGGTCTCGGCGTAGTTGTCCTGATCCGGCGTGTACCAGAAGACCGGCGTCAGGGTCAGCTTGTCGACCGGCGAGAACTCGGCACCGGCCTTCAGCTCGACGTAGTTCGTCTCGCTGGGGTCGCCCCAGAAGTAGGTGTAGTAGACAACGCCGAAGTCGAAGGTCACAGGACCCCAGACCGGTTTGATACCAGCGTACCAGTCGAGCTCCACGGGCTCGAAACCGTCGCCGTCGATCATCGAGCCCCAGACGCCGGCATAGAAGATGCCGTAAGAGGCGTCGATCGATGCCTGGAATGCCGGATCTTCCTCGGTCAAGGAAATGCCACGGAAAATGTAGTCGCTGGTGCCGGTGGCCGTGACTGACCACTCAAACTTGCGCTCCTCGGCGAGGGCAGCGCCCGACATGGCCGCAACCGCGAGGCCTGCGGCCCCGACGGCTGTTCCGACCGATTTCATGAAGGATTTCGTCATCGACATCGTACCTTTGACCCCCAAAAGTCCCACACCTTGAATTTCGTGCGCCCCAGTCCTTCGGTTTCCAGGTGCCCTTTTGGGTACGACCTTCAACCAACGGCCCGATTATGACGGCGCGTCTTGAAGGTAGAAGAACCGAAACAGAGCCCGCAGCACAAGCGCAATGACGCAAAAGTCCACCACTCCCCTGGCTGACTGTCTCATCCGGGCCACTCTGGTTGCGATATGGGCGTCTCGTGCTCAAAAATGGCGCAGATTGTGGATGTCAGCAGACAGATCTTGCGCGCCGAGCAGGCTGATTTGCGCGCCAAGCACGCGAATCATCGGTCGATCGTCTCCGGCGCTCCTCAAATGCAGTCCGCTATGAGTGCACCGGTGCTGAAGTGGAATCAATTCTGGCGCAAAAAAGCGGGGCCCAATCGAAGCGGGCCCCGCAATCACGCTCCGTTATGAGCGCTCCGGATCAGTAGAGCGATACCGATGCGGTGAAGACGAAGCGCTCATCAGCTTCATCCACGTCGGACAGGTTCGTATCCCAGTAACGGAAGTCGAAGGTGAACTTGTCGTAGGCGAGCGACAGGCCTACGTTCCAGTAGGTGTAATCGTCCTCGTCGAAGAAGAAGCCATCGTCGCTCGACTCGGTGTAGCCGACAAGGCCGCTGATCGTCGGTGTCCAACCGCGGATGGCAGCGAATTCATACGAAGCCGTACCTTCGATCGTATAGGTCTCGGCGTAGTTGTCCTGGTCGGGTGTGTACCAGAACACCGGCGCCAGCGTCAGGTTCGTGATCGGCGAGAACTCTGCGCCGGCCTTCAGCTCGACGTAGTTGGTGTCGCTCGGGCTGCCCCAGAAGTACGTGTAGTAGACGACGCCGAAATCGAACGTCACAGGGCCGAGGGCCGGCTTGATGCCGGCGTAGAAGTCAAGCTCGACGGGCTCGAAGCCCTCGCCTTCGAGCGACGAACCCCAGACGCCGGCATAGAAGATGCCGTAAGAGGCATCGATGGCGGCCTGGAACGCCGGTTCCTCGTCGCTCAGCGAGACGCCGCGGAAGACGTAGTCGCTGGTCACCGTGCCGGTGACGTTCCACTCAAACTTTCGGCCCTCCGGCGGAGGCGTGATGTCGCTTGCAAAGCCGGGCACGGAAAGAGCCACGAGCGCTGCGCTCGCCACGCCGACCGATTTCATGAATGTACGTGCCGTCATTATATCTCTAACCCCCAGTTCAAGTTCCCACACGCTAAAGTCTCATGCCCAAGACGGCTCCCAATCGCGGCCAGCCCAGAGGGGGGCGTTGTCCGAATGTGTCACCTGTTGGTGCAATGCAACTCAGCTGTCATAGAGCGCTAAAATCCTCGGGGACAACAAGCGTTACCTCTTTGGCCGCCGGCGCTCTCGAGACTTGTGTCGCGTTGCGGCAACGAAAGCCCGCAGATGATCATAAGTTGTTCAAGTTACGCTCGCGCGGTGGGCATCAGGCGTCTGATCATGCTTGAATTTTGCGGCCAGGTTGCTCGCTTTGTACGCTAGATCTGATGGCAGACAGTATGTTGGCAGAGCTATTCTTCATTGCTCGGCCGTTCTCGTCGTCATGACTCGTACTTGTGCGATATGTGAAATAGGGACCCTCGTCACCTACGGGATAGCTTCATGTCCGCACACACCGTCCTGATCACCGGAAGCGCGCGCCGCATCGGACGCGCCATTGCGCTCGACCTGGCGCGGGCCGGATGGAAGGTGTGCGTGCACTACCGACGGTCGGCAGCAGAGGCCGAGGATCTCGTCTCCGAGATCGTGCGCCTCGGCGGCGCGGGTGTAGCTGTGGCGGGGGATCTCGCCTCGCAGGCGGATGTGGAGCGGCTCATCCCGGCGTGTCGCGAGGCGTTGGGCACGCCCATCTGTCTCATCAACAACGCGTCGGAGTTTCTCCTGGATACGGTTGAGACCGTGACGCCGGGGACGTGGGACACCCACCTCGATATCAATCTCAAGGCGCCGGTGTTTCTCGCCAGGGCCTTGTTTCTCAACCTGCCAGAGGGCGCGACCGGCAACGTGATCAACATTATCGATCAAAGGGTTTGGAAGCTCACGCCGGACTTCTTCTCCTATACGATCTCGAAAGCCGGGCTTTGGACGGCGACCCGCACCCTGGCGCAGGCTCTGGCGCCACGGGTCCGGGTCAATGCCATCGGCCCCGGGCCCGTGCTCAAGAGCATTCATCAGACTGACGCCGATTTCGCTCGCGAGGAAGACTCGACGCTGCTGGGCCGTGGCCCGACCCCGGACGAGATCGCAGCTGCTGTGCGCTTTATTCTCGCTTCGCCCTCGCTCACCGGACAGATGGTGGCGCTCGATGGCGGGCAGCACCTGACCTGGGGCTAGGCCAAGCCGGCCATCCAGGGGTGCGACAAGCGCGGCCTGGGTTCGGGAACGCCCGGACTATCCGTTGGCGCCACAATTCCTCCCTTTCCTCCCCCCACTGGCGCCCCAAACTTGGGCGACGGGTAACTAAGTGGGGTGGGTCGGTGGGTCGTGTGTAAACCAGCTCTTAAGCTTAAGGGTCTAGGAACAATTGTCCGGACCGCTGGGCGCCAACCCGCGATAAGCAATACGGGATGTTGGATGCGGGCTGCCAAATGCTGATCGTCGGGGATCAGGTCGGCCCAGCTTCCGGCGCCGCGTACAAGACTGGGGTGTCCTATGACCTGCCGACTTAGGTCGTCTCGTTTCGGCGTTGCGCTTCTTGCAGCGTCGCTTTTCGGTCCCGCGGCGGCCGGTGCCGCCGATCTGCCTCCAATCCGGACCAGTGGAACAAACCAGGTCGCGGACTGCGCTACGCCCGGCCGGCTTACGGTCTATCTCAAGCAGCGCAACCCCAAGCTCGATCCGCGCTATGAGAGCCTAGCCCACGAATATATGCGCCACGGCGAGGCGCTTAGCGTGCGCTGGGATTACGCCTTCTTCCAGATGATCCTCGAGACCGGCGCGCTGGCCTACGGTGGCGACGTCAAAGCCGAGCAGAACAATTTCGCGGGTCTCGGTGCGACCGGGAAAGGCGCCCGGGGCGAGCGCTTCCCAGATATCTCGACAGGCGTGCGCGCGCATATCGAGCATCTCGTCATGTACTCGGGCGATCGGGTCGAGAGTCCCGTGGCCGAGCGCACCCGCAACATTCAGGACTGGGGCGTTCTTACCGACTGGCAGCGTCAAATCGGCGGACCAATTACGTTTACACAGCTTGCGCGGAAGTGGGCACCGGGCAGCCGTCGCTACGCGACTGATATGACAAACATCGCCACCCGTTTCTTCGATGGCCCGTGCCGCGAGCCGGATCCCTATCTCGATGTGGTCGCATCACGCACCGAGGCGCTTTCTGAAAAACGCGCGCCGGTTCAGCAGGATGCAAGCGCACCCGCGTCCGAGCAGACGCCCGGCGATGCCGTGCGTGCCTCCATGGGTTCACCTGACGCGCCCGCCATCGTCGATGATGCGCTGCCGTCCAAGGGGGCTGCGGCTGTGGCGGCCGTTACTTCGCAAAATCAGACACAATCTCCTCAGAAGCAGACGGCCACGATGACACCGCCGGTTACGGTGCTCAACCCGGAGCCGGTAGCCGACGCACCCGCCCAGCCGGCGAAAGTCGGCGCTGCGGATGTCGCTGCCAACGCGAAAGCCAATGCCAATAGCAGCGCCAAGGCTAAAGCATCGTCGATGGAAGTTGCGGCGCTCCCCGGCGCGCTGAAGGGCGCGGGGCAAGCTGGAGCCGACAAGAAGGCCGAGACGAAGCCAGAGAAAAAGCCGGAAGCTGAAAAGAAGCCTGAGAAGAAGGACGCTGCGGCGAGCGGCAAGTGCCGTGTCTGGACGGCGAGCTACGGCGGAAGCAAGGCCATCATCATCAAGGCCATGGCCGACAAGACGGTCAACTACACCGTGCTTGACGTGAACGAAGGCGCGGAGAAGCGCGAGGCGGACGCCTACATCAACGCTTACGCCAAGGGCGGGCAGTCGGTGGGCGAGTTCTCAAGCCAGGCGCAGGCGCTGGAAAAAGCGTTCGAACTCTGCCCCGAAGGCTGATCGGAGTAGATGTCAGTGGTGTTCAGCAAAATGATCAGTTTGACGCCGCACCCCGCCGGTATGCGGCGGTCGCTTTCGATGGCGGCCGCCTTGGCGGCATTCGTCACGGTGGGCGGTCACGCAACGTCTGCCGCGCCGGCGCTGCCAGAGATCCGTCTTTCTGCGCAGAATGCCGTGCCCCGTTGCGTCACGCCCGAGCGGCTGATGGCCTTCCTCAAGCAGCGCACCGGCAACCTCGATCCGCGCTTCCGCAACATCGCCTCGTTCTACAAGCGTCATGGCGAGGAGTGGGGCGTGCGCTGGGATTACGCCTTCTTCCAGATGGCGATCGAGACCAATTTCCTCTCCTATCGTCGCCCGAACGGGCGCATGGGTGATGTTGATCCCCGGCAGAACAATTTCGCGGGCATCGGGACGACCGGTGGCGGCGTGCCCGGTGACAGTTTTCCAGACGTCTCGACGGGGGTGCTCGGGCAGATCCAGCATCTTGTGGCCTATTCGGGCGAGTGGGTGGATCGGCCCGTTGCGCAACGTACGGCGCTCAAGCAGCAGCACATTCTCGAGATTTCGCGCAAGCTGAACCGCCCGGTCCGCTTCTCGGATCTGGCGAAGCGTTGGGCCGTGGATCCCAAGTACGCCAGCTCCATCGAATGGGTCGCGTCACGTTTCCGCGCCGAGTACTGCAAGGGCCGCGACGTGCCGCAGGAGGCGGAAATTCTGCCCTGGCAGCAGCGGCCCGCCCGCGGGGCCGATGCGGGCCGCGGCACACAGCAGGCCAACGCCGCGAATGTTCCTCGCCCAGACCAAGCACCTGCATCGAAGGCCAAGGCTGCGAAACCTTTGCCAGCGGCGGTCCCACCCAAGTTGGCCGAAGTGGAAGTGATCCCCGCCCCGACCCCTGCACAGGCGGCCGGCGTGGAAACTCTACCCGCTCGTGACGACTCCGGGGAACGCCTCGCGCTGTTCTCACCCCCGGCTGGCCTTGCGGACGCGACGGTGCCCGGAACTCGCAACGATGAGCCTCAGGAGATGCCAGCGAAGGCGCCAATGGCGGTCGCAGGCGTCTCCGTCGGCGGTTTCCTGGTGAACGACAGGCCGGGGCTTCCACCTCCGTCGGGTCTCGGCGTGAAGCCCGGTCGCTGCGTTGTGGAGATGGCGCGCTACGGCGGCGAGACGACTGTACTCGTCAAGTCGTCGGCCGGTGCCGACGTGCGCTACATTGCGGTGTCGGTGCTCGACGGGTTCGAGGACAGCATGGTCAAGAACTTCCTCGCCTCGCGGGCACAAGGCGGCGAGGTGCTGGGCACGTTCCCGTCACGCGATGCGGCGCTTGTTCAAGCACGCCGGCACTGTCCGGAGTGATCGACAGAGGCTTCTTGGACGAGCGCTTGCCGATGCTACGGCTCGGGGGCGAGATACTTGAGGGCAGCCGACGAGATGGCGCCTCCGACAACGCACGGAATACCCGCCGCGACCATGCCGCCTGCTGCGGCGCCGACGCAGCCCAGGGCGAAGGCGGTTTGTCCGGCCTGACCCCACCAGGCGAAGTCACGTGATTTCTGCGAGCCCTTCGTCTTCAGCTCTTCGATGGCGGCGAGGGCATCTTTTCTGATCTTGCCGGTTTCGAAAGTCTCGGCAGCGTCGATCACCTCACGTAGCGGCTTTCTGACCTCGGCAGGCTGCGTGTTCATCTCGGCCGTCAGGATATCGAGCAGGTCCTTTTCACGCGACGCGTTGGTGGCAAGCGTCCACTTGACCATAGAGCCGATGGTCAGCTTCTCGACGTCGTTCTTTTCCGTCGAGAGCGCCAGTGCGCTCACGATCCGCTGGATCGGTTCGTGATAGCCGGTGGCGTAATAGTAGCCCCAGAGGGCATCGATGACGTAGGCGCCCTCATCGACAGGCAGCTCGGCCAGCGTCTTGCCGTCGCCGTAAAGATATTTGCGGATCAGCACCATGCGGGCCGGCATGCGCTCGATGAACTTCTGCAGAAGGTTCTTCCAGTCGGGTAGGCCGGAGTAGGCGATGGCGCGGATCAGCACCACCTGGTCCTCGGGCGGCATGGGGAAGATGCGCGAGACGAGAAGCTCGGCGCGGTCCGGATTGGAGCCGAGCACGCCGCCGATGAAGCCGATGTAGACGCCTGCCGAGTCGAGCTCGCGGAACAGGCCGAGATCGCCCATGGCGCGCACGACCTCAGGCAGCCGGTCGGGCTCGGGCGAGCGGCGGTATTCGTTGATCCATTTGAGCACCTGCTCGGACTTGCGGAACTCGAGCGGGGGCGGTTTGCGAGCGCCGTCGCGCGCCAGGGCCGGAGCCAGCGCGAGGACGGCTGAAAAGAAAGCGATCAGGATACGCATGGTGGCCGTCATCTCCGGACGTGCCTTGGTTGCTGCAGTCTCGTCCAGCCGGGGAATGGTCGCCCGAGCTGGCACTTATTTCCATTCCGGGCCAAGGGCCGCGATGTCCTAGGCGGTTTTGTGGCGAACGGGCGGGGCAATTCGCTCCGGGCCGCTTGACGGGCGCGTTCCGGCCGCCAATGTTCCGGCCATGTCCACCCCCTCTACCAAAGACGATGGTCCGGCGGCCTCCGTCCGGCCCGAGCCGGCGCGCGCGGACAGCGCTCCGCCCGCCACCGGGCCGGAGGTGATTGCCGGCTATCTGAAGACACTGACGACAGGCCCCGGGGTCTACCGCATGCTCAATGCGGCGGGTGACGTCATCTACGTCGGCAAGGCGCGGAACCTGAAAGCTCGCGTGCAAAACTATACGCGGCTCGCCGGGTTGCCGAACCGGACGCTGCGCATGATCCAGTCCACCGCCTCGATGGAATTCGTGACGGTTAGGACCGAAGCCGAGGCACTGCTGCTCGAAGCCAATCTGATCAAGCGCTTCCGGCCCCGCTTCAATGTCACTTTGCGCGATGACAAGTCGTTTCCGTATATCCTGATCCGCCGCGATCAGGGGGCGCCGCAGATCCTCAAGCATCGCGGTGCGCGCACGATCAAGGGCGAATACTTCGGCCCGTTCGCGTCGGCCGGCGCCGTGAACCGCACCATCAACATGCTGGAGCGGGCCTTCCTTCTGCGCTCGTGCTCCGATTCCGTGTTCGAAAGCCGGACGCGGCCGTGCCTTCTCTACCAGATCAAGCGCTGCTCGGCGCCGTGCACCGGGGAGATCAGTCTCGAGGACTACGGCCGGCTTGTCGACGAGGCGGTGCGCTTCCTGCGGGGTGAAAGCCAGTCGGTACGCGAGATGTATCAGAGGCTCATGGAGGAAGCGGCCGAGAAGCTCGAGTTCGAGCGCGCGGCGCGCTTTCGCAATCGGCTCTGGGCGTTGGCGCATGTCACGGCCGAGCAGGCGATCAACCCGGAAGGCGTCGAGGAGGCGGATGTGTTCGCGGCGTTCCAGGAAGGTGGGCAGACCTGCATCCAGGTGTTCTTCTTCCGCGTCGGGCAGAACTGGGGCAACCGTGCCTACTACCCGAAGGCCGACCGGTCGCTGCCGGTCGAGGAGGTGCTGGATAGCTTTATCGCGCAGTTTTACGATGACAAGCCGGTGCCGCGGCTGATCCTGCTCTCGCACGACATCGCCAACCGCGCTCTGCTTGAGGAGGCGCTGTGCATCAAAGCGGATCGCAAGGTCGAGATCCGGGTGCCGCAGCGTGGCGTGAAGTCTGGGCTTGTCGACCATGCGCTGAGCAATGCGCGCGAGGCGCTGGGGCGCAAGCTCGCGGAATCGTCGTCGCAGCGGACGCTCCTGGCGCACCTTGGCGAGCGCTTCGGGCTTGCGCGTGCGCCGCGGCGCGTCGACGTGTTCGACAATAGCCACATCATGGGCACCAACGCGGTGGGTGCGATGATCGTCGCAGGGGCCGATGGATTTGCGAAGAGCGCCTATCGCAAGTTCAACATCCGCTCTGAAACGCTGACGCCGGGTGACGACTACGGAATGATGCGCGAGGTTCTCGAGCGGCGGTTCCGGAGGCTGGCGGAGAACGAGGCGGAGGCGCCAAAAGAGACGCCGGCGGAGGCGTTGTGGGAGCACGTTGCAGCCGAGGAAGAAAGCGCTTCAGTCGAGGACGAGCCCGCCTTCGGGGAAGCGCTACCGGAGCGGCCGGATCTCGTGCTCGTGGATGGTGGCGCGGGGCAGCTCACCGTTGCGCGTGAGGTTCTGGCCGAGATCGGCCTCAATGACATCGCTGTCGTCGGTGTAGCCAAGGGGCCTGACCGCGACGCGGGGCGCGAGCATTTCCATGTGCCAGGTCGGCCGTCATTCATGCTCGAGCCGCGCGATCCGGTGCTCTACTTCGTGCAGCGGCTGCGCGACGAGGCGCATCGCTTCGCGATCGGGACACACAGGGCGAAGCGGGCCAAGGCGCTGGGCGCCAATCCGCTCGACGAGATTCCGGGCATCGGGCCGACGCGCAAACGGGCGCTGCTCAAGCATTTCGGATCGGCCAAGGCCGTATCCCGGGCGGGCGTCGAGGACCTGGCGGCGGTCGCCGGCATCTCGGAGGAGATGGCGCGAAAGATTTACGACTTCTTTCACGAGCGGCGCGTCTGACGGCCCGGCCAGGGCGTCTTCATTCATGCATTCTTCAGACTTCGCCGCTGCTGGGTCGATCTTTCTGAATATTTGTTGTGAAACAATCTCTTTGCTGCCCTGTGCTCAAATCCTTTATCAACTACTTCGCCAGCATATTCGAAGCGGTATCAAGGCGGGCGGCTCACGCATGAGGCCGCGCCGTGCCCATGTGTGCCCGGGAGCTGGGCACGTCACGAGGGCACCAAGGGGGGCAGTTGAGATGCGTACAAGTGAGATTGTGCGGAGCGGAGACGCGCGGAGTGCGCGTGCCCGAAAGGCAGTTGTGCAGACGGCGACAACCGCGACGCGGACCGCGCGCGGCGTAAAGGCCGCGAAGCCGAAACAGGCAAAGCCGGCGTCGCGCGCCAAATCGGCTGTAAAAGAGCCCGCGACCGGGTCGCTGCCCGTTCTTTACATGCTCTCGCCGCAAAAGTTCATGAGCCCGTTCGATTGCAATATGGCAATCGATTCCGGCTACAAGGTCGTGCTGCCCTACGATGGCGTCGGTGTCGGCGATGTGGGCGCGTTGGTGCAGGACGCGATTTTCTCGCGCCCACCTAAGGCGTGCACCGGCGTTTTCATCGGCGGCAAGGATATCAAGCTTGCGCTCGACATGATGGCCGCGGCACGCGCGGCCATGGTGCCGCCGTTCGAGGTGTCCGTGTTCGCCGATCCCGGCGGATCGTTCACGACGGCAGCGGCGATGATGGCCTCTGTCGAACGCCTGCTGAAGGGCCGCTTCGGACACAACCTCAAAGGGCTCCGCATCTCGGTGTTCGGCGCTTCGGGCGTGGTGGGCTTCGCTTCAGCCGTGATCGCGGCGCGCGAGGGGGCCAGGGTGCGCATCGTTGCGCACGACACCGTCGAGCCGCTCATCGCATTGGCTCAGTTTGCCAAGGAGCGCTTCGATGTGACGCTCGAGCCCGTTGCGGGTCAGACGGAAACGCTCAAGGCCAAGATCCTCGCTGTGTCGGACGTGGCGCTCAGCGCAGGGCCGGCGGGTGTCAACGTGCTGCCGCGGCGGCTCATCGCCCGCGCACCATCTCTTCTGGTGGCGGCCGACGTGAACGCGGTCGCGCCCTACGGCGTCGAAGGCATGGATCTCTTCATGAATGGCGCGCCGCTACCCGGATGCAGCACGCTTGGCGTTGGGGCCCTTGCCATAGGCGACGTGAAGTACAAGACGCAGGCGGGGCTTTTCCGCCGCATGCAGGCGGCGGCCCAGCCGCTCGCTCTCGATTTCCGGGACGCCTTCGACCTAGCGCGCGAGATCGTGTCTCCGCCGCGCCGGCCCGCCAAGAAGCGCCCGGCGCGCACTCGACGCTAGCGCTGAAACGAAAAGAGCGGAGCAGGAGCGTCTCGCTCCAGCTCCGCTCCATTGTGCGCTCGACTCCCAGATACGCGGCTACATTTCGAGCGCTGCCGACCAGCAGTCGACGACGCAATACGTACGGCGGCTGCTTGACGTTTCCGCGACGACACTCGGTCGTACGGCCTGATATATTATTTGCCCCACAATTCGTCAGTGGACAAGCTGCTTCGGCCGTTGTGATCATTCCTGGCCACACTTGCTGCAAGCGGTGTTGACGCTTTGCAACGTACCCCATTGACTGGTATTGGCCCCAATGGTGTTACCTAGGTGCCATGGATCCGCCCATCCCGACCCGGACTCACGCGATAAACCTGCCGAACGTGCTCACGTATGCGCGGATTGCGGCCGTTCCGGCGCTTGTTGCGTGTCTGCTGCACGTTCAGGGCGATGCGGGGCGGTGGTTCGCCTTCTGGCTTTTCGTCGGTGCGGCGATTACGGATTGGCTCGACGGCTATCTGGCGCGCCGCCTCGAGCAGCAGTCCACGCTCGGGCGCATGCTGGATCCGATCGCCGACAAGCTCATCGTCGGCGCGGCGATCCTGATGCTGGTTTACGATCGTACGATCGACGGGGTCTCGATCTGGGCGGCGGTCATCATTCTGAGCCGCGAGATCCTGGTTTCCGGGCTCAGGGAGTTCCTGGCCGAGCTCAACGTCAAAGTGCACGTGACGGCGCTCGCCAAATGGAAAACGGCGGTCCAGATGGTGGCGCTCGCGGTCCTGATCGCGGGGGAGGCCGGGGACCGCATTGTGCCGGGCATCTCGGCCGTCGGCATCATATTGCTCTGGGTGGCGGCGGTCCTTACGCTTTGGACCGGCTATGACTATCTCAAGGCCGGTATACGCCGCGCCATGGAAGGATGAGAGCCGTGCCGGACGGAACGATGACAGAGCCCGCCAACGCGGGGGCGGCCGGGCAGCGCCTCACAGTGCGCTATTTCGCTTGGGTTCGTGAGAAAGTCGGGCGCGCCGAGGAGCGTATCGTCGTGCCGGATGGGGTCGCGACTGTGCGGGATCTGGTGGGCTGGCTGAGAGAGCAGGGTCCCGAGTACGCGAACGCCTTCGAGCGCCCGGATGTCGTGCGGGCCGCGGTCGATCAGGTGCATGTGAAGCCCGCCCAGCCGATCTCCGGCGCCCGCGAAATCGCGTTCTTTCCGCCCGTCACGGGCGGATAGGAGGCCATATGGCGGTGCGGGTGCAGCGCGAGGCCTTCGATGCGGCGGCCGAGGTCGCGGCGCTGACCGAGGGTCGCCTCGACATTGGCGGCGTCGTCACGTTCACCGGGCTCGTGCGCGGGGACGTGGGTGGGCGCCCGCTCGCCTCTCTGACGCTCGAACACTATCCGCAGATGACGGAAGCCGAGCTTGCCCGTATCGAGGGGGAGGCGCGAGAGCGGTTCGATCTCATCGATTGCCTCGTTGTTCACCGCTATGGGGAGCTCAGGCCGGGCGACCCGATCGTGCTGGTCATCGCCCTCTCGGCCCACCGGCAAGCCGCCTTCGCCGCTGCGGAATTCCTGATGGACTATCTGAAATCCCGGGCGCCGTTCTGGAAGAAGGAGACGTTCGCGGACGGGGGCCAAACGTGGGTCGACGCGCGTGAGACGGATGGTGAGGCAATCGCCCGCTGGGCGGGCTCGGCAACCCAAAAGTAACCGTATCCAATATTTTAGTCCGCCCTCTTACGCTGTTGAATCTCTGATATTTTAATGGTAATTACCTCGTTCATGCACGGGGTGGTTAGAACTTCCTTAACCTTTATCGATCCATAAAATTGGCGGATGGCGTCCTGCAAAACGCCATCTTCTGTGGATATTTAATGACCGTCCCGCCAAAGGACAGTGTTGCGTAGACGGGGGTCACACAACGATGTCGATTGGACTTTTGCGGCGCAGTGCGCCGCAGCTCATCTGTGCGCTCTTCGCGCTCGCCATTCCGCACGCCGTTCCGGCTGCGGAAGGCAGCCGGGTGCAGCCAGCAAAGTCAGGCGTTTCCGCCGCCAAGTCCAAATCCGCCCAGACCAAAGTCGCGCTGGCCGCACCTGCCCCGTCTGCCACGCTCGGCGGCGACGTCACCCACACGCGCTTCCTGATCGGCCTTCCGAAAGAGGTCGAATACCGCGTCTTCTCGCTCGCCAACCCCAACCGCGTGATCGTCGACATCGCTGAAACGGCGCTCCGGCTTCCCCCGCAGCCGGACGAAAACATTGCCGTCGGCCTCGTGAAGTCGTTCCATGCCGGGCGTTCCGCTCCGGGCAAGTCCCGCGTTGTGATCGAGGTCATCCGCCCGGTCATCGTCGAAAGTGCCGAGATCGTCGCGTCCGAGGACGGGAAGGGGCATCGCCTGGCGCTCGACATCATGCCGGTGTCTCCGGCCAATGTCGCCGCGAAGAAGCCGATCAAGACCGCATCCTTGTCATCGCTCGGCGCTATCGACGTGCAGCCGCCGCTGCCCATGCCGGCGCTGCGTCCCGATGAAATGGCGGCGCGCGCCTTCAAGCCGATCATCGTCATCGATCCGGGCCACGGCGGGCATGACTCGGGCGCCATGAAAAACGGCGTCGTCGAGAAGGAGGTCGTGCTGGCCTTCAGTCTCAGGCTTAAACAGAAGCTCGAGCAGAGCGGGCGCTACAAGGTTCTGTTGACACGCGACAAGGACGAGTTCGTCGATCTCGACAAGCGCAAGGAATTTGCCGAGGCGCACAAGGCGAACCTGTTCATCGCCGTGCATGCGGACTATGCCGGCAAGAACTCGCAGGCGCGCGGCGCCACCATCTACTCGCT
Source organism: Hyphomicrobium sp. CS1GBMeth3 (assembly GCF_900117455.1). NCBI lineage: Bacteria > Pseudomonadati > Pseudomonadota > Alphaproteobacteria > Hyphomicrobiales > Hyphomicrobiaceae > Hyphomicrobium > Hyphomicrobium sp. CS1GBMeth3. The sequence goes on along the minus strand of NZ_FPHO01000003.1, from coordinate 436,650 downwards.
ACGCCAGAACGTGGCCAATGCGCTGCAGCGCTCGGCGAAAGGTCAGGCGAAGGGCGCGGTTCTGACCAAGGATGAGGTCCAGACGATGGAGCAGGCCAGCGTGGGGAACGATCTCTCCGCGGTGCGCAATATACTTGCCGATCTCGCCGGGCGCGAAGTGGAAGTCACTCAGGAGCGGACGAGCGTCTTCACGCGCTCGGTCATCGAGTATATGGGCGCCAGTACGGAGATGCGCGCCAAGCCGGACCAGCAGGCGGCTTTCCGCGTGCTCAAGACGGCGCAGTTCCCGTCGGTTCTGATCGAGCTTGCCTACGTCACGAACAAGCAGGATGCCAAGCTCTTGAGCTCGGATGCGTGGCGCGACAAGGTTTCGGATTCGATCATGACGGCGGTCGACAACTACTTCAGCAACCAGATCGCGCGGCTTCCGATGTAATCGCCTGAGGCGGTCTGGCGTCTGAAAGATCTCGCTTCATTGCTGCCAGGAAACAAGAAGGCCGGTCCCTCGCGGGACCGGCCTCTGGTTTTTCTGGCCGGCTTCCGGGTCGCACGCCCTGCCGGCTAAAGCTCAATCAGTTTCTACTTGGAGGATGCGGAGGTTTGAGGCGCCAAAGGAGTACAAATTTCCAATCCATCTCGTGCCGAAGCTCACGGGCGTGGATGTCGCTCCCTGGTCGGGTCGCGTCGGTGGACCAGTGACGAAGGTGCTTCAGCATAGTGCACTCCATCTTCGAGTTGGGGCCGTGTCCTGTCTGCACCCGGCATCAGCCGCGACACACCTCTCCCTTCGCCGGGGATGGCGAAGCGAGACGACGACGGTGCTGATGAGGTTCGGGAGGACGCGGCGGTCCTGGACGGAACTGGGCGGTGCAATGCGGGCCCTCGGAACGCTCCCTCTGGCAGCTCCGTCCGGGACTGCCACGCGTTCCGCTGGGCTCGGCGACCAGCTGTTAGGTCGTAAAAGCTCAGAGTGCTCAAAGGACGCCAGTCCCCAGGCTCTGACGCATGCACTTTGCAGAAACGCGAGCAGCAAGCCCACATTCCCGGCGAGGCAAGTTCTTCCCCCACGACCTAGAAGTTAAACGATTCGTGCTAAGCGAAGCCGGTGCCAGCGTAAAATTTACGGGGCGTGGCCGCGTTGACTCAGTTGGCGGTGGCGTCATCGACGATGGGCGCCTCGGACACCGTCTCGTCGTTGCTGCAAGAGCTGAAGAGTGATGTGATGCAGGTCCAAGTTTGGGTCGCGGCGCTTCCGAGTGCCGTTCCCGCGTTGCCGATCTGTTCGCCAGCCTTCTTTGCGGTGCCGCCAATGGCGTCGCCTGCGGTCTTGAGCCCTTGCTGGGACGATCTGACTGTATCGCCGGCCAGCTCCTCCATCGTGCGCGGCACTTTCTTCTTGGCAGGGGGTGCAGGCTCGGCCGGATCGCTTGCCGTGGCCTCTGCGGGATGAGGCTGCTCGAGGCCGGCCTCGTCGGGTGATGGAATATCCCGCGGCAGCGCGCGCGGCTCTGTCACCACCGACGTCAGGCCGGGGCAGGGGAATGGCGCTCCGCGCGAAGCAGAGCAGGTCTCGTGGCCGCCGCGCTTTGCCATCTGAGAGATACAATGCAAGGAGGCGCTCTGATCACGACCAGGGCCGTCCTCTGTGCCTTCGATCACGCAGCGATAGATGGCGGGTGGCCCGACGCAGGTGACGCAGTACTCCAGCGCCAGCGCCGCGTCTGCTGTCGGCAAGAGCAGCCAGAGGCTGCCCATCAGGGCATGCGAACGCTTCAACATGGTGACCTCCCACGTGAGCCCGCCGGCGCCGGAACCGATGCGAGCCCAGGATCGTCAGTCTGCTTTATAACGAACCTGTGGCAAACCAATGAACCGAGATCCTAGGGCAGGGGGTTTTGCGAAGGCCGGCCTGTGCTTGCCAACGCAGGAGGTCGCCTCTATACGGGTGCTTTCCCGGAGACGTGGCCGAGAGGCTGAAGGCGGCGGTTTGCTAAATCGTTATACCCTCTAAAGGGGTATCAGGGGTTCGAATCCCCTCGTCTCCGCCAACTCCATCTAGCTTGCTGTCTGTCCACGTTGATCTGTGTCGATCTTTGGCCAGATATTCCAGTCACTTAGTGTCTGTTGTGTCTGATGAGCGTTGCTCAGCGCGCGAGATAGGGCTCGGACCATACCCCTGAGGGGCCGAACACATGGTTCCGCTCGCACTAGACGAACCCGATCCCTTGACAGCCCCGGAGCCGTCCACACATGGCCCATATAGAACCTTAGCTTGGCGTCGAGACCAGATATCCGACCACTGTTGCCTTGGTGGGTGCCCTTCAAGTAGCTGAGACCTCGGCCAACGGGAAAGAATAAGCGCGGGCGAGCTTTAGGAGGCAAGCATGACGAGCATACTACTCGGTGCGGTGCTAATTCTCGTAGGTTTGGTGTACATGGCATATCAGCCTCTACGGCGGCACCGGTTGAGTGGCGGAAAACGGCTTCCTCCCGACAAACCCGCCAACACTCTCGAGCCGATAAATCCCGCCGAAGGATTTGGAATCAGGGCCGTGTGGCCAGGGCTCGCGCTTGTCGCGGTCGGCGCCGGCCTGCTGCTGACTGCTGGCCTCTAAGTAGGCGTGATCTCAGGTTTGCGCTTTCATCTTTAGTGCAAGATTTCAGAGAGATGGGCTGCGTCAGCCCGCAGATCTGATATACTAGTAGTAGTTTTTTACGGTGTGATGGTGACCTTAGGCCATCGACAGGGTCGCCAGGCCTGCTCGGCGCATTGATGAGCGCTAGAAGCGACACTCAGATCTTGCGCCAGCTCGTAACCGGTAACGGGAGCGGTGTCATGTTGAAGGTCCTTGAACAAGCCATTGCCCGAGTTGGTGTTCTTCCAGAAGATCGGCAGCGTGCCGCCGCCGAGGCCCTCGATCACATCGTAACGGGAACTCCGGCCGGGCCGGTCGAAGCCTATCCGGGCGTGGATCTCCATTGGCCAGCGTCCGCTATATGGCGGCCGGGCGAGCCAGCGATCAACACTATCGGATTGGCGGATTTAAGGGATGCGCTGAAAAAGGGTTGGGAGGACTTCGCAGCCGTTCCGAGCCACGCGATTTTCCTCTGCATCATTTATCCGATCATCGGGATCATTCTATTCAGGCTCTCGTTTGGCTACGAGGTGCTGCCGCTCGTCTACCCGCTGCTCGCGGGGTTCACGCTCGTCGGCCCGTTTGCAGCCGTTGGCCTCTACGAGTTGAGTCGGCGCCGCGAGCTCGGTCTCGACGCGTCGCCCTCGCACGTCTTCGATGTCTTTCACCTCCCCTCGCTCGGTTCTATTTTCGTGTTGGGCGTGGCGCTCATGGCGATCTTCTTCGCTTGGCTTGCCGTGGCCCAGCTCATCTACCAACAGATCTTCGGGTCCGCGGTACCAGCCTCTGTCGGCGAGTTCTTGAATGAGGTTCTCACCACGCAGGCCGGCTGGCAGTTGATCCTGGTAGGCAACGGCGTCGGCTTTGTTTTCGCCGCCCTTGTGCTCGTGATCAGCGTCGTATCGTTCCCCATGCTGGTCGACAGGAATGTTGGTGCGGCGACCGCTGTGCGGACATCCGTCCGAGCGGTGCTCGAGAATCCCGTGACCATGGCAGTCTGGGGCTTGATCGTCGCCACGGCCCTTCTGTTAGGCTCTCTGCCCTTCTTCTTCGGCCTCGCCGTCGTCTTCCCGTTGCTCGGACATTCGACTTGGCATCTCTACCGCAAGGTCGTGGCGACCTGACGTTCCATGCTCAGTGTGCGGGAGGCGCAATGTCAGTTTGGGAGTATGGCCCAAAGAAGTGCTGTCGGGTGAAGAGTGTGTAGTCGGATTCGAACGCCATGATGGCGACGAACACGAGCACTGCCACGGGCGGGACCAAGATGGCATAGATCAACGCCAGCCGCTCCCATGCCATGTGCATGAATACGGCAACGATCAAGCCAGCCTTCACGATCATGAATAGCAGGATCAGGGACCACCTGAGATAGCCCTGCAGCTGGAAGTAATCGACCAGATACGAGCACGCGCTGAGCACGAACAGCCATCCCCAGACCACGAGATAGAGCTTGATCGGGTGCTGTTGTGTGCCTTCGTGAGCGGGCACGTGTGCCGTGGCTATCGTGTGTGTCACTGCTTGTTCCATGCTGCCTCTCACCACAAATAGAACAGGGCGAAGATGAACACCCACACGAGATCGACGAAGTGCCAATAAAGACCCATGATCTCGACGCTCTCGTAGTTGCCCTTGCGGCTCGTAAAGAATCCCCGAGCACCGACGTCATAATCGCCGCGCCAGACCTTGCGGGCGATGATGAGCAGGAAAATTACGCCGAATGTGACGTGCGTGCCGTGAAAGCCCGTGATCATGAAGAAGGATGAGCCGAACTGAGCCGCACCCCAGGGGTTCTCCCAAGGCCGCACACCCTCCATGATCAGCTTCGTCCATTCGAAGGCTTGCATGCCGACAAACGTCGCGCCGAAAGCCGCCGTCACCAGCATTAGAATGGCTGTCTTTTTGCGGTCATGGCGATAGCCGTAGTTGACGGCCATTGCCATCGTTCCGCTGCTGCTAATGAGGACAAAGGTCATGATGGCGATGAGGAGGAGGGGGAAGTTCTCTCCGCCTATCTGCAGGGCAAAGACCTCGCTCGCATTTGGCCACGGAACGACCGTCGACATGCGTGCCGTCATGTAGGCGATGAGGAAGCAGCTGAAGACAAACGTATCGCTCAAGAGGAAGATCCACATCATAGCCTTCCCCCAGGAGACGTTCTTGAACGCTCGCTGGTCCGAAGACCAATCGGAGGCAACGCCTTGCCAGCCGCTTAGCTGTGCTCCGTCGATCTTTGTATTGCTCAACGCTGTTTCGACCATCGCGGCGACCCTCGACTAGGTGAGCAGTTGGCGACAAATGGCGAGGAATTCGCCTCCCCAGCCTGCCAAGAGGAAGAAAAGGACGAGCCAGACAAAGAGCAGAAAGTGCCAGTACGTGGCGCAGAGCTCGACGCTCAGCGATGCTTCGCGCATCTCCACCTGATCGTCGTCGACCCATACTCTGGCCGTCGTCCGCCCCAACGCCACGAGCCCGCCTGCCACATGCAGCCCGTGCAGTGCGGTCATCAAATAGAAGAAGGCGTTAGCGGGGTTTGCCGACAGGAAATAGCCCTCGGACATCAATTGCCGCCATGCCAGAAGCTGTCCAATGAGAAAGAGGAGGGTTGTGCCGCCGCCTGCCAGCACGCCGGCTCTCATGCCCTCAATCCACCCCTGGCGCGCGGAACGCTCTGCCGCGTAGAGCGCGATGCTGCCCAGGACCAACATGGCCGTGCTGAACCACAAGATCCTCGGCAGGGGAAGAGGCAGCCAGTCGCCGATCGGCATTCGCATGGTGTAGGCGCTGATCAACAGCACGAAAAGCGCGCTGACGATGGCAAGAAAGGCCCAGAGCCCGACTTTCGCAGGCGGCAGAGATGTAGTGCTCATACCTCGTAGGTCGCTTGGCGCACCCTCCTCGAGCCAGGGCTTGCCGAACAAGCCCTGGTGCCACAGCCACCAGAAGGCTACGGCGCCCGCGACTGCCACGAAGAGGAGGGTGATGCTCATTCGGGCTCCTCCTATGCGGCCTGAGGAGCGGGTGGCTGATTCTGGGGAATGAAATCCTCTGGCGCACCCGGCACGCTGTAGTCATAGGCCCAGCGATAGACGACCGGTAACTCTTTGCCCCAATTGCCGTGCGGCGGTGGCGTCTCCGGCGTCTGCCATTCGAGCGTCGTCGCGCGCCACGGATTTCCGCCCGCGGGCTTGCCATAGAAGTAGCTCCAGATGAGATTGAACAAGAACACCATCTGCGCGGCGCCCACGATCAATGCCGCAAGGGTGATGAATTGGTTGAGCTCCACGGCGGACTGCAGGTTGGACGCCGTCTCGCCGATCTCGAAGTAGCGGCGCGGCACGCCCATGAGGCCCACGTAGTGCATAGGAAAGAAGATGGCATAGGCGCCGACGAAGGTGACCCAGAAATGAATGTGCCCGAGCGCATTGTTCAGCATGCGCCCCGTGATTTTCGGATACCAGTGGTAGATCGCCCCAAACACGACGAGGATGGGCGCCACACCCATCACCATATGGAAGTGCGCGACGACGAACATGGTGTCCGAGAGCGGCACGTCCACGACCACGTTGCCCAGGAAAAGACCCGTAATGCCGCCGTTAACGAACGTGACGATGAACGCCACGGCGAACAATAGCGGTATCGTGAGGTGGATGTCGGCGCGCCATAGCGTCAGCACCCAGTTGTAGACTTTGATGGCCGTCGGAATGGCGATGATGAGCGTGGTCGTGGCGAAGAAGAAGCCGAAATAGGGATCCATGCCACTGACGTACATGTGATGCGCCCAGACGATGAAGCTCAAGGCGCCGATGGCGACGATGGCCCACACCATCATGCGATAGCCAAATATGTTGCGGCGGGCGTGCGTGGCGATCAGGTCGGATACGATACCGAAGGCCGGCAATGCCACGATGTAGACCTCTGGATGCCCGAAGAACCAGAAGAGATGCTGGAACAGGATGGGCGTGCCGCCGCTGGTGTTCAGTTGCTCTCCCATCTGCGCAATGGCCGGCATGAAGAAGCTGGTGCCGAGAAGCCTGTCGAACAACATCATCACCGCGCCGACGAACAGAGCAGGAAATGCAAGGAGCGCCATCACAGTTGCCGTGAAGATTCCCCACACGGTCAGCGGCATGCGCATTAGCGTCATTCCGCGCGCACGCCCCTGGAGCACGGTCACGACGTAGTTGAGGCCGCCCATGGTGAAGCCGATGATGAACAGAATGAGCGACGAGAGCATCAGGATGATGCCCCACTCCTGTCCGCCTGGAGTCCCGGCGAGGATTGCTTGTGGCGGATAGAGCGTCCAGCCGGCGCCCGTCGGCCCTCCCGGCACGAAAAAGCTCGCCACCAGGACGAGCACTGCGAGCAAGTAGATCCAATAGCTCAGCATGTTGACATAGGGAAACGACATGTCCCTCGCCCCCACCATCAAGGGGATGAGGTAGTTGCCGAAGCCGCCTAGGAACAGCGCCGTGAGCAGGTAGATCACCATGATCATTCCGTGCATGGTGATCATCTGATAGTAAAAGTGCGCATCGATGAACGGAAGCACGCCGGGGTAGGCGAGCTGGATGCGCATCAGCCACGACAGAACGAGAGCTACGAGGCCGATAGCCATTGCCGTGGTCGCGTACTGGATCGCGATGACCTTGGCATCCTGCGAGAAGACGTAGGTCGTCCACCAACTCTTGGGGTGATAAAGCTCGACCTCCGGCACCTCGGCGGGACGGATACCTTCGTATGCGCCACGTGCGACGTCGGCCATCAGAATGCCTCCTCGCGTTTGGTGGTGAGACTTACGTCATTGAAATCTCACCGTTTCGCTCCCGTTGTTTTTTCGCCTTGGTCCATTGGCTCTTCGCCAACGGCCGCGGTCTTGGTATGCGCGGCTTCCGCCGTCAGGCTCTCGAACGTCTTTTGCTGACTGAGCCACGTCTGGTAGTCCGCCTCGGTGTCGACAACCACCTTGCCGCGCATGGCGTAGTGTGCAGTGCCGCAGAACTCGGCGCAGAAAACCTCGAATGTCCCGGTCCTGGTCGGCGTAAACCAAACGTAGGTCACCATCCCAGGCACGATATCCATCTTGGTCCTGAACTCAGGGACGTAGAAATTGTGGATCACGTCGACAGACCGCATCAAAAGCTTCACGGGCTTGTCGATTTCCAGGTGCAGGTCGGCACCTTCGATCACAATGTCATCTTTGGCGTTGGGATCATGCGAGCTGAGTCCCAGCGGGTTATCGGTGCTGACGTTGTGCGTCCCGGACATGCCGAGCCGGCCATCCTTGCCGGGCAGGCGGTAGCTCCATTGCCATTGCTGGCCGAGCGCTTCGACCTCCGTCGCATCTTCCGGCACGGTTATGAACTGGTTCCACACGAAAAGGCCAGGGGCGAGCATGGCTGCGACGCCCACGCCCGTGGCGATGGTGAGCCCCCACTCGAGCTTCTTGTTCTCGGGTTCGTAAATGGCCTTCTGACCGGGCCGGTGGCGAAAACGGATGAGACAGTACGCCATGAACAGAACGACGGCGACGAACACGATCCCGGTGATCCAGAACGTGATCAGGATCGTGTCATCGATATAGCGCCAGTTCGAGGCGATCGGCGTCCACCACCACGGGCTCCAGACATGGAACAGCACCGAGCCGACAACGACCAATATCAATACCAGCGCTATAGTCATTCGGTTTCATCCTTGCCTCTCGGTGCCCGACAAAGCGGGCTAAAAGGCTCTTGCTTCGTCTCCGATTTTTTCAGGGTGCAGTGTCATGCTTCGACAACCGCACGATAGAGATGCCACGTCGAATGCCCGAGTATCGGGAATACGATAACAAGACCGACAAGAAACGGCAGCGACCCGACCAACAGAGCGCCTGCAACGATGAGAGCCCACATCGCCATGGTGCGCGGATTCTCAAGTACCGCTCTTACCGACGTTTCAACGGCGGTTGCAAAGTCGACGTCGTGATCCAGAAGCAGCGGGATAGACACGACGCTGATGGAAAACGCCACGATGCCAAAGATCAAACCGACGAAGCAGCCAACGACGATCAGCGTCCAGCCGGCAGGTGTCGTGAGAACCTGGGCAGCAAACTCCGCAAATGAGGGCGGTACCCAGTCGCCGAAACTCAGGCGGTAGACTTCCATTGCTGCAACCAGCCAGAAGAAGAATAACCCCAGGAGCACGATACCGAGTGCAACAATCCCCCGAATGCACGGGAAATGGATGTCCTGCAAAGCGGCGAGAGAGATGTCGAGACCCTGCTCGCGGCGCCGGCTCAATTCATAGAGCCCGATCGCAGCCAGTGGGCCTATCAATGCGAAGCCCGTCATGAGTGGAAGAACCAGCTGCATCATGTCGAGGCCGAACGTCAGCCAGAACAGGATGAGGCCGATGACAGGGTAAACGATGACAAGAAAGAACGAAAAGGTCGGCATGGCGATGAAGTCGTCGAAGCCTTTGGTCAAGGCTTCTACGAGATCCGTCGGATCAATCCGACGGACATGCGGGTGGGCGAGGTTTACGACATCAGTGATGTCTGACTTCCGACTCGTCATATCCAGTCCCCTCAGCCACTCGTTTGAGCAGTCACGTTCGTAGGGGCGAAACCGAGTACGGCCACCGATCTCATCAGATCGGAGGTCTTCAGTGTTCAATGATACTACACCGATAGACTGTTTGTATCAATCCAGCCTCGAGCTCGGTTCCTCTCAGAACGCAAAAACACGCGCCACCATCAGTTATTTCCGGCCGAGCGCGGCAGTGAATTCGAATCCGGTGGCCAAGGGCGGCTGCTGCCCTGCGGAACGGTGGAACCGCGCATGTCCTTCGCGTCCTTGGGCGGTTTCACGTGCCGGAACTCGAGGAGAAGCAACAGGTCGTAGACGATTTTCAGAGCGCCGCAGATGACGAGCTGCCATCCGCGAAACGAGGTGGCGAGAAGTGCGCCGCCCACGGCTGGGCCGGCGGATGCCGCGAAGCGAGACGACACCGACGTGATAGCCGCCGCGGTAGGGCGCTCGTACTCGGCCACGATTGCCGTCAAGTATGCCGATCGGATCGATGCATCCGCCTGCGAGAGGGTGGCGCGGAGCAAGAGCAGGATCAGCGCCATTGAGAGCGTTGGTGCGCGACGCACTTCTCATTCTCAGCTCGACCCTGCCCGACTTCAGGAAGGCGTTTGGTGCTAAGGATCAGGTCGATCCGATACGGCACCTGATCGGGAGTGCGGCCGCCTGGGGCGGCAATCCCGAGAAGGACGCAATCTATCTCAACATCACGCCGAAGAAGAACGATGGGACAACTGTCTACAAACTCGAAGTGACAGACGTACCGGTCGACGGCTTCTGGTCCGTCAGCCTCTATGACGCGGACGGCTACTACGAGAAGAACCCGTACAATGCCTACACGCTCAACAACATTACAGCCGAGAAGAGCACCGATGGCGCGATCGACATCCAGTTCGGTGGCTGCGACGGCAAGATCCCGAACTGTCTGCCGATCATGGCGGGGTGGAATTACACGGTGCGCCTCTACCGCCCGCGGGCCGAGATTCTGGATGGAAGCTGGAAATTTCCCGAGTCTCAGCCTGTCAGCTCAACATCGGTGGAGGGTGCCAGCAGCGGCGAAGGGAAGGGCTGATATCCTGATCTCCGTTGCGGCAAGGGCGACTTGCCATCCGCCTGCAAGGCCATAGACGCGGCGCGCGCCAAAGACCGTTTCCGGTCGCGGCCGGGAGGGGGCTTTGGGTCCAAATGCTGGGCCGGTAACACCAGCCCACCGAGCCCCGTGAACAGACAGGCGATCAGCCAAATATATGCGGGCCGGAAATCCCGATAGCTGAAGATTATCGTTCCCCAGATCCCGGCCAGGGCGAACGACATAAGCACGATCACGATATAGAGGGTGAAGAAATCCAGCATCGGGTCAGGCGACCGCGGGAACGAGCGGCAACGCCTAGCGGATTTGCCTCAACGAGGTCCGAAGCAACCGGATCGAATTTTATCGATCGAAGGTATTCGCTTGTGGCTCCAACGTTTTTGCGAAGCGGAGAATATCCGCTTCGCTTGTCGCCAGGCGCTAAGCGCCCGCGAGTGCAGGAGGCGAGGGCGAGGCCGACAGATCTCGGGCCGGCGGCAGCAAGAGAGGAGCGTCTTCTTTCTGTCGGCGCACCCTGAACCACGCTGCATAAAGAGCTGGCACGAACAGCAGCGTCAGGATCGTGGCAACTAGGAGGCCACCCATCATCGTGATCGCCATCGGTCCCCAGAAGACGGAGCGCGACAGCGGGATCATGGCCAGGATGGCGGCCAGTGCCGTCAGTACGAGGGGGCGAGAACGGCGCACCGTCGATTCGATGATCGCATCCCAACGCGGCAGGCCTGCCGCTACGTCGGCGTCGATCTGGTCGACCAGGATGACGGTGTTACGCATGATCATGCCGGCGAGCGCGATGAGCCCCAGGAGCGCGTTGAAGCCGAACGGAGCATCGAACGCGAGCAGCGAGAAGCTTGCGCCGATGAGGCCGAGGGGCGCCGTCGAGAAGACCAGGAAGAGCGTCGAGAAGCTGTGAAGCTGCAGCATCAGAATGGTCAGCATCGCGAGAAACATCAGCGGAAAGATTTTGAACAGCGCCGCGTTTGCCTTCGCGCTTTCTTCGACTGCGCCTCCGACCTCGATCCGCATGCCGGGCGGCAGCGAAGCCGCGATCTCGTCGATAGCAGGCTGGATCTGAGCCGTGACGTCCGGGGCTTGCACGTCAGGCGCAATGTCCGAACGTACTGTCAGGACGACGTCGCGATTGCGCCGCCACAGGATCGGCTCCTCGAACTCGTAGTGCACCCGTGCCACCTGTGAGATCGGCACCGCCTGGCCCGACCGCGTAGGAATGGTAAGGTCCGCGAACGAGCCGAGCCCGAGGCGTTCCTGTGGAATGGCGCGTGCCACGACAGGGACGAGCTCGATACCTTCCTTGTATTCGGTCACCGTATAGCCAGAGAGCAGCGTCTCGAGCGTCTGTGCGATGTCCTGCGGCGTGAGACCGAGCGAGCGGGCACGATCCTGATCGACCTCCAGGCGGATTGATTTCTTTTGCTCGTTCCAGTCGAACTGGACGTCGCGCGTGTTCGGATTGGCCCGCATGGCCGTGCGTACCTGATCGGCGACGGCCCGCACGCTGTCGCTGTCCGGTCCGAGTACGCGGAACTGCACGGGGAAACCAACCGGCGGCCCGAAGTTCAGACGGTCTATCCTGAGCCGCGCTTCCGGAATGACGTTGTCGGAGACGAGCGTGTCGAGCCGGGCTTTCAGCCGCTCGCGGGCTTCCGCGCCCTTGGTCATCATCACGATCAGGGCGAAGTTCTCGTTCGGCAGCACGGGGTTCAATGCCAGAAAGAAGCGTGGCGATCCTTCGCCAATGTAGGTGGTGTAATAGTCGAGGTCCGAGTCGTCCTTGATGAGGGCCTCTGCCTTTTTGGCCGCTGCTTCGGTAACGCCGATAGAGGTGCCTTCCGGCATGCGGATCTCGATGAAGAGCTCGGGGCGCGACGAGGTTGGGAAGAACTGCTGCTGTACTTGGGTAAAGGCGGCGATGGACGCGCCGAACGCGCCGAGCGTGAGCGCTATGACGACCCAGCGAAACCGCACGGACCAGCCAACGGCCCTGCGCAAAGCGCGGTAGAGCCGTGTATCATAGATGTCGTGCGCTCCGTGTGAGGCTGCGTGCTTGGTGAGATTCGGCAGCAGTTTGACGCCGATATAGGGCGTAAAGAAAACGGCGACGATCCACGAGACGACGAGCGCGAGCCCGACGATCCAGAAGATGTTGCCGGCATATTCGCCAGCGGTTGAGCGCGCGATGCCGACGGGCAGAAAGCCGGCGGCCGTCACCAGCGTGCCGGTCAGCATGGGGAATGCGGTCGAATCCCAGGCGAAGGCCGCTGCCCGGATGCGGCTCCAGCCCTGTTCCATTTTTACGACCATCATCTCGACGGCGATGATCGCGTCGTCGACCAGGAGGCCGAGTGCGATGATGAGCGAGCCGAGCGTGATGCGGTCCAGATTGAGTCCTGCCACGTTCATGACGACGAGGACGACCGCCAACACGAGCGGCACCGATGTGGCAACCACGAGACCCGAGCGCCATCCGAGCGAAATGAAGCTGACCGCCATCACGATGGCGAGGGCCTCGATGAACGAGCGCAGGAACTCGCTGACCGACTCCTCGACGACGTGTGGCTGATCGGTGATCTGGTCGATCTCGGCGCCGGTCGGTACCTGCGTCCTGGCGTCTGCGATCGCGTCCTTGAGCCGCTCGCCGAGCTCGAGCACGTTGGCACCCTTGGCCACCGCAACAACGACGCCGACGGCTTCCGTCCCGTTGTGGCGCACTATGCTGCTGGGTGGATCTTCGTAGTCGCGCTTGACGGTGGCGATATCGCCGAGCCGGAACGTGGCACCGCCGGATTCGATCGGTACCTCCGCGATGGCGGCCTCGCCCTTGAAAGCACCGGTTACCCGCACGTCGATACGATCAGCGCTGGTCTCGATGGTGCCGGCCGGCGTGACGGCGTTCTGCCGTGCCACGCTGTCGAAAATCGTCTGGGGCGTGATGCCAAGGGTTGCGAGCTTGGCGTGACTAAATTCGATGAAGATGCGCTGATCGCGCACGCCGACGATGTCGACTTTGGAAACACCGTCAGTCCGCAGCAGGCGCTGACGGACGATCTCCGCATAATCCTTGAGCTTGGCGAGCGAGACGTCGGAGCCCGACAGCATGTAGACCGCCGAATAGACGTCTCCATACTCGTCATTGAAGAATGGGCCCTGTACGCCCTGCGGTAGCGTGGGGCGGCTGTCGTCGAGCTTTTTGCGGACCTGGTACCAGGAGTCTTCGACCTCCTTGCCACGCGCCGTGTCCTTGAGTTGCACCTGGATGACGGTCACGCCTGGGCGGGTGTAGGTGCGCACGAAGTCGAACAGCTCGAGCTCCTGCAGGCGCTTCTCGAGCTTGTCGGCCACCTGATCCTGCATTTCCTCGGCGGTGGCACCGGGCCATGCGGCTGTGACGACCATCGTCTTGATCGCAAACGACGGATCTTCGGCCCGGCCAAGGTTGAAATAGCTCACGAGCCCGGCGACGGAGCACACGATGATGAGGAACTGGACGAGGGCCGGGTGAGCAACCGCCCACGCCGAAAGATTGCCGCGCGAGATGGCGTGTTCAGGAGGGGTTGGAGCGCTCATGGCAGCACCTCCACGATCCGTACGGGAATGCCGGCGTCGAGCTTGTGCACGCCTGCAGCCACCACCTTCTGTCCGGCCGCGAGCCCGCCCGAAATAATGGCCGACGTCTCGGTCCAGGCGCTGACCTCGACGCCGGTCTTGACGACGCGGCCGTGCTTTTCATCGATCAGCCATACCGAGGGTTGCCCCTGATCCTTGAACACGGCGGCCAACGGCAGCGTTGCGCGCTCGCCGTGCCCCGCGCTCGCGAGGTGGACCGTGGCGGTCTTGCCGAGTGTAATTGCGGAGTTGGGATCGAGCAGAGAATAGCGTGCTTGGTAGGTGCGTGTGGCTGCGTCGGCCTGGGGTGAGATCTCGCGCAGCTTGGCTTTGTAGACGCGATCGGAGTCCGCCCACAGCGTGACCGTTGCGGCGGCAGCCCGGTCCGCGTCGATGCGGCCTTCAGGGATCGAAACAACCGCCTCTAGCTCGTCGAGGCGAGCGACCCGTGCAATCAGTTGTCCAGCACTGACGACTTGCCCGACCTCCACCGGCAGTGCGGTGACGACACCGGCTTCAGTGGCGATGAGGTCGGTATACGCGAGCTGGTTCTGGGCAAGGGAAAGGGAGCGGAGTGCTCGTTCGGCGCGGCCGCGGGCTTCGTCGGCGGCGGCCTTCTTCTGGTCGTAGCTCGCGTCGCTGACCCAGCTCTTTTTGTTGAGATCGGCATAGCGAGTTTCGTCAGCTTCCGCCTGCTTGAGGTTGCTCTGTGCGGCTTTGAGCTCGGCTTCCGCGGATTCCAGGGAGAGCCGGTAGTCCGCAGCGTCGAGGCGGGCGAGTGTCATGCCCGGCGTTACCCTGTCCCCGACGTTGATGAGACGCGCGACGATCTTGCCGGCGACCCGAAAGCCGAGATCGCTCTCGTAGCGCGGTTTGACGGTGCCGGTGTACGACCGGCTCTCGGTCGGCGTGGAAATCGTAACGGAGGCGGCGCGGACCGGCTGTGGCGCGGCTACATACGGCGCGCTCTCGCTTTTGCAACCGGAGAGTCCGGCGGCGAGAACGACGAACGCGCCAGCCGTAAAGCCGGCGCGTGGGAGCCGCCTCGTGTTGAATGTGAAGGTCGATGTCGTGCTCATATCAAGTCCTCGTCGCGATGTCGGATCGAGAAGGGGGCGTGCTGCCTCTTGTAAGTTAGTCTCGCTCACTTAAGTGAGTATCACTAACTTTGCAAGCCGAAACTTGCGGGCGCGTGCAAAAAGTTAGGCAAGCTAACTTAAGTTAGGTGTGCTAACTTGTTGACTCGCCACCCAATCCCGCCGGAAAAAATTGTTATGGCCAGAGCACAAAAACAAACCGCCGCCCGCCCGAAGAAGAGCTTCCATCACGGCGATCTCCGCGAGGCGCTGATCGCCGCGACCCGCGAGCTTTTGATCGAGCATGGGCCGGACGGTTTCACGCTCGCCGATGCCTGCCGGCGCGCTGGCGTCACCACGGCTGCGCCCTACAAGCATTTCCGCGACAAGCAGGAGATCCTCGAGGAGATCGTCTATCGCGGCTTTGAGGAGCTGACGGAAGTCAATGAAAAGGCTCTTGCCGAAAGCGGAGGCCCAGGCACGCTCGAGGGCATCACGGGCATGGGTATCTCATACCTCGACTTCGCCGTGGCCCAGCCGGCAGTCTTCCGCTTGATGTTCGGTCACAAGACGAAGATCAGAGAAGTTCGCCAAGTCGATGAAAGCGGCAACCAGTGCCTGAAGAACGTGATCGATGCCGTGGCGGTCTATAGCCGCAAGCACGGACACACGGCCGATGCCGAGAAGATAGCGATCAGGCTGTGGACGTTTGTGCACGGCGCGGCGTCGCTGCAACTCGATGGCGACTATGGCCGCGTGGCGCCGGGGCTAGATGTCTACGCAATGATCGGCGAGGTCACGCCGAAGCTTCTCGGCGTTTCGACGCCGCGGCGGACAAAGGCAGGCGGTGCGTAGAGTGGTCTTTGTTGTTCCGATCGTTTGTCTGCGGTTCGCGTGCTCACGAGCAGCAGGAAAACAGACAAAGGCGAAGACGGAACGGATGCTCCATAGGGAAAATGTTCCTGTTGCACAAGTGTATCGTCAAATGCGGCGTAGTCGCGTCAGAAGAGAATACCGTTTGACAGCTTGTTCCTCTTGATGCGCTCTAGAGGCGTGACGGTGTCGCCGTATGCGAAGGCATGCGGAGACGAAGAGGGAACACGGTGAGACACGCGAGTGTCGAGTCCGTGGCTGCGCCCGCAACTGTAAGCGGCAAGCTTCCGTCGTAATGCCACTGGTGATGTGCTGCATCGCTGGGAAGGCCGACAGAAGCGTTCGAGCCGTAAGCCAGGAGACCTGCCGGCACAAGTCGCCCATCCTCGGTGCGGGACGCCCGAAGGAACGGTTACCCCGTAGCGGCGACTGATGTGCAACCGATTGGGAGCCACGTCAGGTATGGCCGGAGGGAACTGTAACTTCCGTCGAAATTGAGTGGGTTGAAGGCTGCAATCGCCGTAGGTGGATCGCGTCAGCGATAGCCTGACGGTGTGTGCTCCATGCCCTATTGAGCCGTGTCTGCAGGCTCCCGTCAGCTATGTGACGGGGGAACCGATGTCGTTTTGTGTTCAAAAGACTACGTCTAAAACTCATGCGTTTCGCTGTGTTCTGTTATCGGGCTGTGCGAGCCTGCCGCTGCTCGGTGGTAGCGCGTTCGCGCAGGAAGCGGCGCAGCCTGCGGAGGTGGGGCAGGAATTGCCTCCGCTCGAGGTGACGACCAAGGCTCAGGTCAAGCAGGCGAAGAAAAAATCATCCAGTCAGCCCGCGCAGTCCGCGGCCGATCAACCGCAATCGTCTTCTGAGCCGGAGCCCGGCACCGGCGCAGGTGAGCAAGGCGCAACGCAACCGGGCCTCAATCTCGATGCACCCACCGCGACCGGCAGCCGGCTCGGCCTATCTCCGTTCGAGACGCCTGCAAGCGTGGAGATCATCCCTGGCGATACGATCCGCGATCGCGGGCAAACCAACGTCAACGATGCAGTGACCCAGAATGCGGCCGGCTTTACATCGACCGCGGCGCCCGGCAACGGCGGCACGGGGCTCGCGGCGCGCGGCTTCGTCGGCCATGGCTCGGTGATGCGCCTCTATGACGGCACGCGGCTTTACATCGCCTCGGGTACCATAACCTTTCCGTTCGACACATGGTCGGCCGAGCGCATCGAGGTGCTGCGCGGTCCGGCGTCGGTGATGTACGGCGAAGGTGCGATCGGCGGCGTCATCAACGTGGTACCCAAGAAGCCGACCGACTATTTCACACATGAAGCCGAAGTGGCCATCGGCACGGACGGAATGCGTCGCTTCGGGCTTGGCTCCGGCGGCCCGATCAACGAGCGCCTTTCCTACCGCTTCGACGTTAGCGGAATCCAATCGGACGGATGGCTCGATCAGGAGGGCGATTTCGAGTCTCTCGCAGCCTCCGGCGCACTGACCTACAAGGCGACGAGCGATCTCAGGTTCACGATCTCTCACGACCATGGCGTGCAATCGCCGCTGCGCTACTTCGGTACGCCGCTGATCGACGGCAAGATTCCGGACCGCATCCGCGACAAGAACTACAATATCCGCGATAGCGACGTGAACTACGTCGACAACTGGACGCAATTCAAGACGGAGTGGAGTCCGACGGATTGGTTCGAGCTGCGTAACGTCGCCTACCGCATCACCACGAACCGGCATTGGAAGAACATTGAATCGTACGCCTACAATTCCGGGACCGGAATGATTGACCGGTCAACCTATCTCGAAATCTTCCACGACCAGGAGCAATACGGCAATCGCATGGACGCGACGTTCCGCGCGGGGCTCGGCGGCGGCGTCAAAAACGAGTTTGTCACCGGATTCGATGTCAACCGCATCGACTTCCTTCATACCAACAACTCGCCGTACACCGGCACCTCGCCGGTCGATCCGTTCAATCCCGATTCCGGTTATTGGGATGACGCCGAGGGTGGCGGCCCACTCCCGTCTTCTCCGCACTTCGACTCGAGCATCGACCAGTACGCTCTGTTCGCCGAGAACCGACTGACGCTGTCGCCCGAGCTCTCCGTGGTGGCCGGCATCCGGCTCGACCGTCCCACGGTCACACGGAACGACCTCCGCAACTCCAACAACAACTACAAGAAGGATTTCTCCGACGTCTCGTGGCGTGCGGGTGCTGTCTATACGCCGGTGCCTGGACTCGCCTTCTACGGCCAGTATGCGACGGGCGTCGATCCGGTAGGCGGCGCGGTCCTGACGATGAGCAAGCTCAACGCGGACTACGAGCCGACGACCGGTCGGCAGATCGAGGTCGGCGTCAAACAGTCGTTCTGGGAGGGCCGGGGCGAATGGACGCTCGCCTTCTACGATAACGAGAAAAAGAACCTCGTCACGCCTAACCCTGACAGCCCGGGTGACTCGCTGCAGATCGGGCAGCAATCGTCGCGTGGTGTGGAAGTGTCGCTCGGCCTGCAGCTCACCGATACGCTGCGCTACGACGGTAATGTTGCGCTGCTCCAAGCCGAGTATGACGAGTTCGGCGCGGTCTCCGGCGGGAACTACATAGATTACGCGGGCAATCGGCCGGCCAACGTGCCGGAGCAGATCGTGAACAGCTGGCTGACATGGCAGTTCATGCCGCGGTGGGAGGCCTATGCTGGCGTGCAGTGGATCGGCTCGGTTTACAATGACGTCGCCAATACCCTGAAGCGCCCGTCGGCCACGATTGTGAACGCGGGCCTCTCCTACGACGTCGACGACCGGAGCGAGATTGCTCTGCGCGTGTTCAACGTGTTCGACGAGGTCTATGCCACGGGTGGCAGCAGCACGAAGTGGCAGCTCGCTCCGCCGCGCTCGGCCGAGATCAGCTACCGCATCAAGTACTGAGATGGGGCGGTTCGAGACGATAACACGCGCGCCGGGAGCCAAGTCCGGCTCCTGGCGCGGTGCGGTGAAGGCTTGCAATCGGTGGCTCTACTGGGGCCACCGCTGGCTCGGCATCGTCACTTGCCTGTTATGCGTCATGTGGTTTCTCTCTGGTCTCGTGATGCTCTACGTGCCGTTTCCTTCGTGGAGCGACGCCGAGCGACTGACGCATTTGCCGCGGGTCGCAATCGAGCGCGTATTTGTGACACCGGATGATGCCTTTGCGGCTTCGGGCGCAAAGGCCCTTCCGCAGACGTTCCGCCTTGAGATGTTGGCTGATGAGCCCGTCTATCGCGTCGTTGCGGGCGGCAAGATCTCATCGATTTCCGCTGTGACGGGACAGCCTGTCGGCCCAGTCGACGCCGAGCAGGCGCGGCGGCACGTTGTCGCCGTCTTTCCCGGCACGCAACCGAAGTTGATAGAGGCGCTCGGTTACGATCAATGGACGGTTGCGCGTCGTTTTGATGCGCACCGGCCGCTCTACAAGCTCACGCTTGACGACGGACTGGGAACGATCGTTTACGTCTCATCAAAGACCGGTGAGATCGTCCAGAACGCAACGCGCAACGAGCGCTTCTGGAACTGGCTCGGCGCGGTGCCGCACTGGATCTATTTCTCACCGATCAGGAAGGATCAGGAGCTTTGGCGGCAAGCGGTCATGTGGCTTTCCGGGCCGCTGGTCATCGGGGCAATCGCCGGATTTTGGATCGGTATTCTGCGGCTCCGCGTGCGTCAGCCATATGCGCAGGCCCGCGTGACGCCCTATCGCGGCTGGATGAAATGGCATCATGTCGGCGGGCTCGCGGGCGGCCTGTTCCTCACGACCTGGATTGCGAGCGGATGGCTTTCGGTCAATCCGTTCTCTCTGTTCGCGCGCACTCAGTTTTCCGACGCGCAGCGTGTTGCGTACGCCGGCTGGTCGGAGGGGCAGCCGTTCGGCGTCACGCTCGCGGCACTGCGCGCGGCGGGAGACGAGCGACCGACCGAGATTTCATTTGTGCGCATCGGTGGTGAACCGCGTCTTCTTGCAAAACGCAACGACAGCACGGTGATGGTGGAGCCGGAGTCCGGCTCGCTTGCGGTGATTGCGGACGCTGAGCTGATAGCGGCGGCGCGGCGCGCGTTACCCGCGGCAGATATGGTGCGTGCCGATAGGCTCACTGAGGAAGACCTGTACTGGTACTCACACCACCGTAAGCGCCCGCTCCCGATTCTGAAGGTGGAGTTCGACGATCCGTCGGCGACGTGGCTCTTCATCGATCCGGCAACGGCGGGCATCGTGGCGGTGAGCGATCGCAGCGCGCGCGTCTACCGGTGGCTCTTCAACTTCCTGCACGATTACGATCTGCCGATCCTGCTTCGCAATCAGCCCGCGCGCGACATTCTCGTATGGGTCCTGTCGATCGCCGGGCTGGTCGTCTCGGTGAGCGGCATTGTCGTTGGATGGCGGGTGCTGGCCCGACGCATCTCGTGAGCGTTTGGAGAAGGCTTAGAACTCGATGCCTTCCTGGGCTTTGACGCCGGCTGCGAAGTGATGCTTCACGGGCGTCATATCGGTTACGAGATCGGCTGCCTCGATGAGATCGGGCTTGGCGTTGCGACCGGTGACGACGACGTGCAAGTCAGGCCGCCGGGTTTGCAGCGTCTCGAATACCTCGGAGAGAGCGAGATGCTCGTAGCGCAGCGCGATGTTGAGCTCATCGAGGATGATGAGCCGAAACGAGGGGTCGGCGAGCAGGCTCTTGGCGGTGGCCCAGGCCTTCTCGGCGGCGGCGACGTCGCGCGCGTGGTCCTGTGTCTCCCAGGTGAAGCCCTCGCCGAGCGTGTGCCAGACGACCTGGTCTCCGAATTTCTCGATCGCCTTTCGCTCGCCGGTTTCCCATGCCCCTTTGCCGAACTGCACCACGCCAACGCGCATGCCGCGACCGAGTGCGCGCAGAAGCAATCCCCACGCGGCCGTGGATTTGCCTTTGCCTTTGCCCGTGTGGACGATCAGGAGACCCTTCTCGACGGTCTTGGCGGAGACCTCAGAATCCTGCGCGGCCTTGCGCTTGGCCATTTTCTCTTTGTGTCGGGCTTCGTCGTGCTCGCCGGTCTGCATGTTTGCATCTCCTTGGTAGGGCGCTCCCGACGTCGCCGGTCACAATTGACGTGTCAATTCGTGAGCCTTTATCAAACCTGATGCAGCTCTCTGCAAGGGGATTGCGCGTGATGCCGCGCGTTGCGGCTTGATTGCTTGATGCGGCACCATTCAGAAGGCATCTCATGACATCCGCGCGGTTCGATCCGATATTTCACGGCGGCGATCTCGATACGGTGCGTGCCGTGTATCCGGGTGCGCCCGAGCCGTGGATCGATCTTTCGACAGGCATCAATCCCTGTGCCTATTCGCTGCCGCTTATCGACGAGCGTGCATGGGCGCGTTTACCCCAACGCTCAGATCAAGACAGGCTCGTCGAGGTTGCGGCGCGTCGCTATGGCGCCAGAAGCCCTGAGATGGTGGTGTCGGCGCCGGGCACCCAAGCGCTGATCCAGATCCTGCCGCGGCTGGTGCCGCCAACGCACGTGGCCATCGTCAGCCCGACCTACGCCGAGCATGCGGCCGCGTGGCGACGCGAAGGGCATGAGGTGTTCGACATTCAAGACGTTGACGCAGCGCGGGGCGCGCGCGTCGTCGTGGTGGTCAATCCGAACAATCCGACGGGAAGGCTGTATCCGCCGGAACGGGTGCACTCGTTGGCAGCGGAGCTCGCGGCGCGCGACGGGTTTCTCGTCGTCGATGAGGCTTTCATTGATGTGCTGCCTAGGGAAGCGAGCATCGTTCCCGATTTGCCGCCGGCAACGGTTGTGCTGCGCTCGTTCGGCAAAACATACGGCCTTGCAGGCTTGCGGCTGGGCTTTGCAATCGCCGCCGCCGACATGGCCGATAGGCTCCGTGAGACATTTGGGCCGTGGGCGGTTGCGGGGCCGGCCTTGACGATTGGCGCCGCGGCTCTGGCGGATGATCGGTGGCTTCGCGAGACACGGACAAGGCTCGAGACCGATAGCCGGCGATTGGACGCCATTTTGACGGCAAGCGGCTGCGAAGTTCTTGGCGGCACGCCGTTGTTCCGCCTTGCGCGTCACCCGGCAGCTGCACGCGTGGTTGATGCGCTTGGTCGGGGGGGCATTCATGTCCGGAGGTTCACGGACTGGCCGACGTGGCTACGTTTCGGTCTCCCGGGGACGAACGACGCGTGGCAGCGTCTCGAGCGGGCGCTTTTGGAAGCAGCCCGAGCATAAACGAGGGCGGGGCATCGCGCCTCGCCGGATTTCCGTTGACGCCGCACTACGGGTGCTTCTATCAAACCCTGGACGGTTCCTCGCAAGAGGATCACGGGAATGCGGTGCGCCACTTGGGCAATGCCGCAGCTGCCCCCGCAACTGTAATCGGCGAGTGCTTGGTCGGAATGCCACTGGGAAACCGGGAAGGCGGCCAGGCGCGGCGACCCGAAAGCCAGGAGACCGGCCGTCCAGAATACTGACGCTCATATGACCCCGGAGGGGTGGTCAAGGAGAACGCTCGTGAACGCACAATCCTATACGACGACTCTCTCTGCCGCCGGGCGGAGATCAGAAACGCTGAAGGCTGCCGCTATCGCACTTTTTGTGGGTGTGGCCTTGGTCTTTACGGCGGGATTCTCACACTCGTCGACGCTCCATAACGCCGGCCACGATACGCGCCACGCTCTCAGCTTTCCTTGTCACTAAGCGAGGGTTGGCATGATCACACGCCTTTTGGCGGCCGCGCTCGCGGCCGGTTTTGCTGCTGGCTTGGTCGTAGCCGTCCTGCAGCATTTCACGACGACGCCTCTGATCATTGCTGCCGAGGCCTATGAGGGCGCGGCCGCCCATCATCACGCATCGGTGCGAGCCCCCACTGTCGAGATGTACGGCGCTCGTCTCATTCTCGCGCATGCGGGGAACGATGGTGCCGAGGGCGAGGAAGGCGCGTGGGCACCGGCTGACGGCTTCGAGCGCACGTTCTACACGAGCACGGTCACGGTTGCGACGGCGGTCGGATTCGCGTTCCTGCTGCTCGCCGCACTGCTGGTGTCCGGCGAATCCATCGATACGCGGCGCGCGCTCGCATGGGCGGCCGGTGGTTTTGTCGTGACCGGGCTTGCGCCGGCTCTCGGGCTTCCACCCGAGCTGCCGGGCATGCTGGCGGCGGATCTTATCGATCGGCAAGTGTGGTGGATCGGGACTGCGGTCGCCACTGCGGCTGGTCTGTGGCTCGTTCTGCGGTCTCCCGGGTTCGGGCTTCCGGCGCTCGGCATCGCGCTGCTCGTCTTGCCACATGCGATCGGCGCGCCGCATCCCGCGGAGGTGGAGGCGAGCCGTGTTCCCGCCGAGCTCGCGGCGCGTTTTGCGTCCGCTTCCCTGGCTGTGCATGCCGTGCTGTGGGCGCTGACCGGCGCTCTGGTCGGCTGGTTCTGGCAAAGGAACGAAAGCCCTGTCGTGGCCGAGGCGTAGGCGAGGCGATGACAGAGACCCCCGTAACCGTATTCGTATGCGTTTCCTGCCGGCGGGCGAACCCGGATGGCGAGGGCTTTCACTTGCCGGGTCGTCAGCTCGTCGATGCTCTGCAGGAGCGTCTCTCGTCTGATGCGGCCATCACGGTAACGCCGGTCGAGTGTTTGGCGGTGTGCAATCGCCCAAGCACGATCGCGCTCGTCGGTGCCGACAAGTGGACCTATCTGATCGGCAATCTCGATACCAAGACGCATCTCGACCAGATCGTTGCGTCGGCCCGCGCGTTCCAGGAATCGAACAACGGTATCATCCCGTGGAAGGAGCGGCCCGAGGCTTTCCGCAAGGGGGTCGTCGCTCGCGTGCCACCGCTCGGCTTTTCTCATCCGGAGCAAGATCCCTCATGACCGCGCTCGCGAAAGTTCCGTGCAGCATCGTGACCGGCTTCCTCGGTGCCGGCAAAACGACGCTCGTGCGCAACATCCTGCAGAACGGGGCAGGCCGGCGTCTCGCCGTGGTCGTCAATGAGTTTGGTGACGTCGGCATCGACGGCGAGATCCTCAAGGGATGCGGCATCGAGAGCTGCAGCGAGGACCGCATCGTCGAGCTGTCGAACGGCTGCATCTGCTGCACGGTGGCCGACGATTTCGTGCCGGCGCTCGAAAGCTTGTTGGCGCTGCCGGAGCCGCCCGAGCACATTCTCATTGAGACCTCAGGTTTGGCGCTGCCCAAGCCGCTGGTGCAGGCGTTCAATTGGCCGGCTATCGCCTCACGCGTGACCGTCGATGGCGTCATCGCCGTTGTCGACGGCGCGGCCGTTGCGGCGGGTCGCTTCGCCGATGATCCAGAGGCGCTGGCTGCACAGCGGGTCGGAGATATTTCAGTCGATCACGAGAACCCGCTCGAGGAAGTCTTCGAGGATCAGTTGCTCTGCGCTGATCTGATCGTGCTCAACAAGACGGACCTTATGACGGCGGCCGAGCGGGATAAGGTCGCGAGCGATATCAAGGTCGCCGTGCCGCGCGCGGTGAAGGTCGTGGAGACCACGGGAGGGCAGCTCGATGCCAACGTGCTGCTGGGCCTAGGTGCCGCGGCGGAAACAGATCTGGCCGCGCGCCCGTCGCATCACGACAACGAGGCAGAGCACGATCACGACGATTTCGACACGTTCTTTGTCGAGATTCCGACGCTCGATGGCGCCGAGGCGCTTCTGGAGCGCATCCGTCTCGCCGCTGATGCCCACGATATCCTGCGTATCAAGGGTTTCGCTGAGGTCAGGGGCAAGCCGATGCGCCTCTTGATCCAGGGCGTCGGCTCGCGTTTGCAACACCAGTTTGATCGCCCCTGGCGACCCGAGGAGCCGCGTCAGGGCCGCCTCGTCGTCATCGGCCAGAAGGGCCTCGATCGCGAGGCCATCGCCCTAGCGATCGGGAGCGGGTAAGGTTGACGAATGCATCTGCTCGCAGTCGAGACAGGTTCGCTGGATGAGATAGACGGTGCGGTCGATCTGGGTCAGACGCCCGCCGACGTCGTCGTCTTGTCGTTCAGCGATAGCGATCTCTCGGCACTGGCAGCAGTCTGGAGCGAAAACCCGTCGCGCTTTCCGACCTTGCGGCTTGCAAGCCTCAAGAAGCTGCGTCACCCTATGTCGGTGGATCTCTACATCGAGCGCGTGATCGCAGGTGCGCGCCTCGTGATCGTGCGCGGTCTCGGCGGTCTCGACTACTGGCGCTACGGTTTCGAGCAGATTGCTGAGGCGGCACGTAAGCGGCAAATCCTGTTTGTTGCGCTGCCGGGCGACGATCGGCGCGATCCGCGGCTCGACGCGATCTCGACCGTGTCGCGTGATGCGCTGGCGGCGTTCGAGCGTTACTTTCGGGCTGGCGGGCCGGCCAATGCGCGCAATCTCCTGCTCTATGCGTGCCAGTTGCTTGGCGCTGATGTCACAGCGGGGCCGCCGGTGGGGTTGGACGCTGCGCTCGCGTTGTCCCCGAATGGCGACACTGTTCCTCTGGCCCATGTCGATGCGGTGCAGGGAAAGCCTGTTGCGCTCGTCGTTTTCTACCGCGCAAGCCTGCTGGCCGGTGACTATCAGCCGATCACCGCGCTTGTGGAGGCACTTGCTACGCGTGGCCACCATGCCGTTGCGGTCGCGGTCACGAGCCTCAAGGATCCGGAGGTTGCACAGCCCGTTGCGGACCTCATCGCCCGCGTCCGGCCGGATGTCATCCTCAATGCGACGGCGTTCTCGGCGTTACGCGCAGACGAGACGACGCTGCTCGATGCTGCCGATTGTCCGGTGCTGCAGGTTGCGCTTGCAGGGCATCCGCATAGCGCCTGGACTGGGGCATCGCGTGGATTGTCGCCAAGCGACCTTGCCATGAACGTCGTGCTGCCCGAGCTCGACGGTCGTCTGTTCACGCGTGCTGTTTCCTTCAAGGCTGATCTTGTGGCCGAAGCGGGGCTTGAGTATGCGCGCGTCGTGCATGAGCCGGATGCCGGTCGCGTCGCGTTCGTGGCGGATATTGCTGCGGCGTGGGTTCGTTTGCGTCGCAAGCCGCGGTCGGAGCGCAAGCTTGCGCTGCTGCTTTCCGACTATCCCAATCGCGCAGGGCGAACGGGCTACGCCTGCGGGCTCGATACGGCTGAAAGCGTCGTCGAGATCGTGGCCGCGCTCGGTGGGGAGGGCTACGCTGTCGGCGCAGAGCCAATAGAAGCTAGCGGCCTGATCGCGCAACTTTCCGGAGCGGCGCCGTCTGATCTGATCGAAGTGCCGCTCGATTGGTATAAGCGCCACTTTGCCCGCTTGCCACCGGAGATCCAGGGCGTGCTTGCCGGTGCATGGGGCGCGGCGGAAGACGATCCGAGCTTCCGCGACGGACATTTCCGTTACTCGTGTATTTGGCACGGCAATCTTGTTGTCGGGCTGCAGCCCGACCGTGGCGCGCATGGCGACCGTAAAACCGCCTACCACGATCTACAACTTCCGCCGCGGCACGCTTATGTGGCGCTTTATGCCTGGCTGCGCGAGCAGGAGCGGATCGACGCACTCGTGCACATGGGCACGCACGGAACGCTCGAATGGCTGCCCGGTAAGGCGCTGGCGCTTTCGGAGACGTGTTTTCCTGAGGCCGTGCTGGGGCCGATCCCCGTCATCTACCCGTTCATCGTCAACAACCCAGGCGAAGCGGTGCAGGCCAAACGGCGCATCTCCGCCGTTACCATTGGCCACATGACGCCGCCCTTGTGCGAAGCCGGGCTCGAGGGACCGCTCGGTGAGCTCGAAGGCTTGATCGAGGAGTATGCCGAAGCCGATGGCGTCGACCGGCGCCGCATCGCTATCCTCGAACGCGAGATCCTCGATCGCGCTTGGCGCTCAGGTCTCGCCAAGGATTGCGGTCTCGAGAAGACGGACGCGCCGCGTGAGGCCATCGCCAAGCTCGACGCTCAGCTCTGCGATATCAAGGATCTTGCGATCCGCGACCATCTCCATGTCTTTGGACGAGAGCAGTCCGCGGAGGCATGCGCCGCTCTGGCAAACGCCATTGCTCGTGCATCGGCTAACGCCGACGTTGCGGTGGTTGAGGCGGCTATTGCCGATTGCGCGCGCCACGAGCGCGAGGCGCTGCTCGCTGCGCTCGATGGGCGCCGCGTTGCGCCGGGTCCGTCTGGCGCGCCCACGCGCGGACGGCGTGACGTGCTGCCGACGGGACGCAATCTCACGACGATCGATCCGCGTGCGGTGCCAACGCGCACCGCCGCCATCGTAGGAGGGCGCGCGGCCGATGAGGTGGTGCGCCGTTACCTTCAGGATCACGGCGACTATCCGCGGGCGCTGATGCTCGATCTCTGGGCCTCGGCTTCGCTGCGCACGGGTGGCGACGATCTCGCTCAGGCGCTCGCTTTCCTAGGCGCTCGGCCGAAATGGGACGACGGCTCGAACCGCGTGATCGGCATCGAGGTGTTGCCGATGGCCAAGCTCGAGCGTCCCCGCATCGACGTCACGTTACGTATCTCGGGTTCGTTTCGCGACATCTTTCCGGCACAGATTGCGCTGTTCGACCTCGCGGTGCGCCTTGTTGCCGAGCGAGACGAGCCGGACGACTGGAACCCGCCGGCGGCTGCCCGGCGCAAGGGCGCGAGCCTCGCGCGCATCTTCGGTGGTGAGCCCGGGACGTATGGCGCAGGTGCCGCCTCTGCGGCACTTGATGGCCCTTGGGCCACGCGCAACGATCTGGCTGAAGCGTATCTCGAAACATCTTCGCACGCCTATGGTGGCGATGGCGCCGAGCGGTCTGCGCCGCAGGAGTTCGCGGGCCTCGTTGCTGCGGCAGATGCGCTGGTGCATCCGCAGGACGACCGCGAGCGTGATCTGCTCGACGGCGATGGTGTTGCCGATTTCGCCGGCGGTTTCGCGGCAGCTGCCGCGCAGTTGGGGCGCTCTCCGTCTCTCTATCATCTCGACACGAGCCGGCCGGAGGCACCGCGTGCCCGCACGATCGAGGAGGAGATCGTGCGCATCGTGCGCGGCCGGCTAACCAATTCGCGCTGGCTCGCAGGCATGATCGGGCACGGGCATCGCGGTGTCGCCGAGATCGCGCAGGGCGTCGATGCTCTTTATGCCTTCGCGGCCACGGCCGGCATTATTGGTGATCATCTGTTCGATGCCGTTCATGACTGTGTCATTGTCGATGAGGCGCGCCTCGCGACGCTGATGGAGCTCAACGCGCCTGCCATGCGGGCCATTTCTGCGCGCCTTAAGGATGCGATTGATCGGCGCCTCTGGACGCCGCGCCGCAACGCCGTGCACGCCGAGCTTGCGCATGTGCTGGCTGGATCGCGTGGAAGATCGACTGCCGCTGAGGTCACGTCATGAGCGCGATCGGGGCTATGGCTGAGCCCGCGTCGGTCAAGGGCTGGTGCCCTGGGGCGCTGAGGCCCATGCAGACCGGGGACGGCCTGATCGTGCGTGTGCGTCCGCGCTGCGGGGCGATCAGCGTTGCTCAGGTGTTGGCGCTCTGTGAGGTGGCGACGCGCCATGGCAATGGCCACATCGATCTCACGCGCCGCGCCAACCTGCAGATCCGAGGGATCGATGCGTGCGCTCTTCCTGAAGTGTGGGCAGCCTTATCGGGCGCCGGCTTGATGGATGCGCATGCCCACGCGGAGGCCGTGCGCAATGTCATAGTGAGCCCGCTGGCCGGGATCGACCCGACAGAGATCTGCGACGTGCGCCCGATCGCAGCGGCGTTGGAACAGGCTTTGGCCGATATGCCCGCGCTGTGGTCGCTGCCGGGAAAGTTCGGGTTCTCTGTCGACGGCGGTGGTCTGCTGGGGCTCGATGGCGAGCGCGCGGATATCCGGTTCAAAGCCGTTGCCGCCGAGGGGCGTGTTGGGATCGCGCTGGGCGTCGATACGGTGGAGGGTACGCGATGGCTATGCGTGCTCGATCGTGACGAGGCGGTCACCGCTGCTGTGCGTTTGGCGCGGGCGTTCGTTGTGTTACCCAAATTGCCGCGTGCGCGAATACGCGATCTCGACGAGAGCGCATTCGTCTCACTGCGGTCAGCGCTTGGTGATGATGGATCTGCGATCGATCATGCCTCCGTCGATGTCTCCGCTTCGGATCGCGTAGGGCTTATCGAAGCGCGTGGTGAGATGATTGCGGTCGGTTTAGGCGCGCCGTTCGGGCGTCTTACGGCTGAGACGCTGGCGTTGATTGCAAGCACGGCAGGCGATCATGCTGTCACTGCCTTCCGCGTGTCGCCGTGGCGTGTGCTCTACGCGGCGGTGCCTGATCGTGATGCTGCCGTGGCGCTCAGTTCGACGGCGCGCGACTACGGGCTCGTGACGGTTCCGGCAGATCCCATCATAGCGATCGATGCGTGTCCGGGTGCCCCGGCTTGCCGTTCCGCGTGTGGGGATACGCGGGCGGCCGCACGCCGCATCGCCGCGATGATGCCGTTGCCCGGCGTCTCATCCGCGCACGTCTCGGGATGCGCCAAGGGATGCGCCCGCTCGCGGTCCGCCGATCTGGTGCTGGTTGCAGGTTCGGGCGGCTTCGGTATTGTCCGCCACGGCACCGCCGCGACAGCGCCCAATGCGTATCTCGCGCCAGCCGATCTCAACGATCTTCCCGCTATTCTCAGGTCTGGAGCCTGACCTCATGCAGCAAGAGCGCTCCTATCTCCGCGATGGACCGGAGATCTACCGCAACTCGTTCTCCATCATTCGGGCGGAGGCCGATCTCTCGCGCTTTGCGGGCCATGCGGAGAAAGTGGCCGTGCGTATCATCCATGCTTCCGGCATGGTTGAGATCGCGTCCGACATCCTCATGTCGGACGACTTCGCGTCGGCCGCTCGCGCTGCTCTGCTTGTAGGGGCGCCGATCCTTTGCGACGCGAACATGGTGGCGTACGGCGTCACGCGCAGCCGCCTGCCGGCCGATAACGCCGTTATCTGTTCACTCGGCGATCCGGCGGTGCCCGAGATTGCAGATCGCCTGCAAACGACGCGTTCGGCGGCGGCTCTCGAGCTGTGGCGGCCGTTGCTCGGCGGCGCGGTGGTTGCGATCGGGAATGCGCCAACGGCGCTGTTCCGGCTGCTTGAAATGTTGGACGAAGGCGCGCCGCGTCCGGCAGCGATCATCGGAATTCCCGTCGGCTTCGTCGGCGCGGCTGAATCCAAGGAGGCTTTGAGGGCCTCCGGCCATTGCCCGTATCTGATCGTCGCGGGCCGAAAAGGCGGTAGCGCAATGGCCGCTGCCGCGATCAACGCGCTCGCAAGTGAGACCGAATGATCCCTCTTGAGGACATCGCTGGAACGGCAAAGGCCGGCACGCTGTACGGCATCGGCGTCGGCCCCGGCGACGCGCGCTATCTGACGCTCCGCGCGGCCGCGCTGGTGCGCTCGGTCGATGTGCTTGCCTACTTCGCCAAGAAGGGCCGGCAGGGAAACGCTCGCAAGATCGTCTCGGGGCTCGTTGATGATACGCGGCGCGAGCTGAAGTTCGTCTATCCCGTGACCGACGAGATTCCGGCCGAGCACCCGGACTATCAGACGCAGATCGCCGCGTTCTATCGAGAGACCGCTGACGCGATCGAGCGGGAGCTCAAGAGCGGTCATTCCGTGGGCCTGCTGGCAGAGGGCGATCCGTTCTTTTACGGCTCGTTCATGCACATGTGGCGGCGGTTGGACGCCATCGTGCCGGTCGAGGTCGTGCCGGGCGTCACGGGCATGTCGGGATGCTGGACGCGGGCAAACGCGCCTATCACCTGGGGTGACGACATTCTGACGGTCGTGCCCGGGACGCTCGATGAGGCCAGTCTCGCACAGCGTCTTGCGTCGTCCGATGCGGCGGTGATCATGAAGATCGGGCGCAACCTCGCCAAGGTGCGTCGCGCGGTCGATATCGCCGGTCTGAGCGAACGCGCGATCTACGTCGAGCGGGGCACGATGGAGGACGAGCGCATTCTGCCGCTTAGCCAGTGCGATGATATCGAAGGGACGTATTTCGCCATGGTGATCATTCCCGGCCAGGGGCGTCGGCTGTGAGCGGCAAGCTGACCGTCGTCGGCCTGGGGCCGGGCAGCGCGGAGTTGACGACTCCTGCCGTGAGCCGGGCGCTCGCTGAAGCGACCGATCTTGTCGGCTACGTCACCTATCTCGATCGTGTGCCGCCTAGTCCTGTGGGCCAGCGCCGTCACGCGTCAGACAACCGTGTCGAGGTCGAGCGCGCGCGTGAGGCTTTGGCTTTGGCGGCGGCGGGGAAGAGCGTCGTCGTTGTCTCGAGCGGAGATCCTGGCGTGTTTGCCATGGCCTCCGCACTGTTCGAGGCGGTGGAAGCTGGCGAGCCGTCGTGGCGCGCACTCGATATTCGTATCGAGCCCGGCGTGACGGCGATGCTCGCGGCTGCGGCCCATGTCGGGGCGCCGTTGGGCGGCGACTTCTGCACCATCTCGCTCTCCGACAATCTCAAGGCGTGGAGCACCATCGAGCGGCGTCTCGAAGCGGCGGCCCAGGGTGACTTCGTTATTGCGCTTTACAACCCTGCGTCTGTTGCGCGGCCTGATCAGCTCGGCCGTGCGTTTGCGCTTCTTCAGCGGTGGAAGTCACCGGACACGCTTGTCGTGTTCGTCAAGGCAGCCGGCACGCCGAATGCGGAGACGCGGATCGCGCGGCTTGGCGACGCCGACGCGGCGGGCGCAGACATGCGCACGCTCGTTCTCATTGGTTCGAGCCAGACGCGGGCTATCGAGCGCTCGGGTGCCGCGCCATGGATTTACACGCCGCGGTCGGAGCGGGACATCGCATGACGTGCGACCAGCCAGTCGAGCGCCTCTTCCGCGGTGGCCACAAAATGGCGACCGGCCTTGTACGGCCGCTCGATCATCACGACCGGAAGCACGAGGCGGCGCGCAGCCTCGATCTTGGCGTAGGTCGCAGCGCCGCCTGCATTCTTGCTGACGACGACATCGATGTGTCGGGACCTCAGAAGATCGATTTCGTCCTCAAGCGTGAAAGGGCCGCGCATCTGGATCACCGTCGTGTCGGGCGGCAGCGCGTTGTCTTCGGGCGGCTCGATGCTGCGGATGACGTAGCTGTGCTGTTGCGCACGAAGGAAGGCGCCAACGCCTTGCCGACCGATGCTCAGGAAAACGCGTTGCGGCTCGGTGCCCAGGGCGTCGGCCGCAGCTTCCATCGAATGGACTGTTTGCCAGCGATCGGCCGGATCGGGCTGCCAGGGCGGGCGGATCACGGTGCAAAGTGGAAGGCCACGTTCTGCTGCCGCCGTATCGGCATTGTGCGAAATTTGCGCGGCATAGGGGTGCGTCGCGTCGATGACGACCGCGATCTTTTCTTCCGCCAGCCAGCGTGCGAGCCCTGCGGAACCCCCGAAGCCTCCGACGCGCAGTGCCAAACCCGGAGCCGCGGCGGGATTGCTCGTACGTCCAGCGAGCGACAGCGTCACCGCGAAGCGTGGATCTTGCGCGAGGTGGCGCGCGATCGCCGACGCCTCTGTGGTGCCTCCGAGGATCAGGACGCGCATCTTGGGGGCTTCCATGGGTGAGTCTCAGCGGCGATTGGATGGGCGCTGGCTGGCGCTGATCGGAATCGGCGAGGATGGCGTCGCCGGTCTTTCCGACGCGGCCAAGGCGCTTCTTGGGCAGGCCGAGCTGGTCGTCGGTGGCCAGCGTCATCTCATGTTGGCGCGAGATGCGCTTCGCGGCAAGCAGCTCGCGTGGCCGAGCCCGATCAGCGGCGCGTTTCCTGAGATCGTTGCGCGACGCGGGCGGCCGGTCGCGGTGTTGGCGAGCGGGGATCCGTTTTTCTTCGGCATCGGTAAGCAGCTTGTCGAGATTGTCGCGGCGGAGGAGATTCTGTGCTTGCCGCAGCCCTCGGCATTCAGCCTGGCGGCAGCACGGCTTGGCTGGGCGCTGCAGGATACTGCGCTCGTCACATTGCATGGGCGTCCGCTCGAGTCGATTGCGCGCTATCTGCAACCTAGCGCGCGGATCCTGGCGTTGTCGTGGGATGGCGAGACGCCAGCCCGTCTCGCTCGGCTGCTCGCGGCGCGCGGGCTGGGCATGGCGACGCTCACGGTTCTCGAAACGCTGGGCGGTTCGCGCGAGCGCATTCGGACATCTTTGGCGTCCGATTTTGCGCTTTCGGATATCGATGCGCTCAACACCGTAGCTATCAGTCTGCCGCAGGATGTGACTGCAGCCATGATCGGTCTTGCCTCGGGACTCGATGATGACCTCTTCGAGAGTGACGGGCAGTTGACGAAGCGCGAGATCCGCGCCGTTACGCTTTCGTCGCTGGCACCGCGCGCGGGAGAGTTGCTGTGGGACGTTGGGCTCGGCGCGGGCTCGATCGCCATCGAGTGGCTGTTGCGTCATCCGTCCATGCGCGCCGTCGGCATCGAGGGGCGCGCGGACCGGGCCGAGCGGGCTGCGCGAAACGCGGCAACGTTGGGCACGCCGGATCTTCGCGTCGTGATGGGACGTGCGCCGGATGCGCTTGCCGGTCTGCCTGCGCCCGACGCCGTCTTCCTCGGCGGTGGGATGAGCGATGCCGGTGTGTTCGAGGCCGCGTGGGATGCGCTGAAGCCTGGAGGCCGGCTGGTGGCCAACGCGGTCGCGCTCAGGACGGAACAGCGTATGCTCGATCTCTATGGTCGACTCGGCGGCGATCTCGTTCGTCTCGACGTGGCGCGCGCGGCGCCGATCGGCAACGAGATGGGCTGGACGCCAGCGCGGCCGGTGACGCAATGGCGGGTGGTGAAGCCATGCTAGCGTGCGGTATCGGCTGTCGACGTGGAACACCCGCCGAGGAGATCGAAGCCGCGATTAGCGCTGCATGGGCGAGCTTGGGCTACGCGGGTGAGATCGCGGTGCTTGCGACGGAGGTTTCCAAAACCGAGGAGCCGGGGCTCCGCGAAGCCGCACGTCGGCTTGGTGTCGCGCTGGTAGCCTTCAGCGCTGAGGAGCTGCGGAGCGTGGCGGGCTCTATTCTTACCTTCTCGAAGGCGGCGCTTCAGCACAAAGGCACGCCATCCGTTGCGGAAGCGTCCGCATTGCTGGCCGCCGGAAAAAATGCCCGGCTTCTTGGTCCACGTTGGGCCGGCCCCACGACCACGTGTGCTTTGGCAGTTGGCGATGGGAGGCTGCCATGACCGTGCATTTCATCGGTGCAGGCCCTGGTGCGCCGGATCTGATCACGGTACGCGGGCGCGACCTCATCGCTGCTTGTCCGGTGTGCCTCTATGCGGGATCTCTGGTGCCCAAGGCGCTGCTGGAGCACTGCCCGGCCGGCGTGCGCATTATCGATACCGCGCCGCTCTCGCTCGACGAGATCATGACCGAGATCAAGGCGGCACATGATGCCGGGCTGGATATCGCGCGGCTACATTCGGGAGATCTTTCGATCTGGAGTGCGGCCGGAGAGCAGATCCGCCGCCTTCAGGCGCTCGGCATTCCTTACACCATGACGCCGGGCGTGCCCGCGTTTGCGGCCGCGGCTGCCGCGCTCGGTCAGGAGCTGACGTTGCCTGAGATTGCCCAGTCGCTCGTCCTGACGCGTACCTCTGGACGCGCGTCCGGCATGCCGCCAACCGAAACGCTGGCCGCCTTCGCGGCGTCGCGGACGACGCTTGCGATCCATCTGTCGATCCAGAGCATCGCGCGCGTCGTGGCCGAGGTTGAGCCTTTTTACGGGGCAGACTGTCCGGCCGTCGTCGTTACGAAGGCAAGCTGGCCCGACCAGGAGATCGTGCGCGGCACGCTCGGCACGATCGCGGGTGCTGTTCAGGAGACGGCCATCGATCGCACGGCGCTTATCCTCGTCGGGCCGGCGCTCACCTGCGGCGATTTCCGGGAAAGCGCTCTTTACAGCGTCGATTACCAGAGACGCTATCGGGGACGCTGATGGCAGAGGTGCTTACTCGTCCGCGGGGGCTTGTTATTGCCGCGCCGAGCTCCGGCTCGGGGAAAACGACGGTTGCGCTTGGTCTTCTTGCAGCGTTTCGCCAAAGAGGCCTTGCCGTGCAGCCGTTCAAGACCGGGCCGGATTATCTCGACACCGGACACCACGGCCGCGCGGCGGGACGACCAAGCTTCAATCTCGATACGTGGGCGATGCCGGAGACGGTCGTCGGGCAGATCGTCGCTTCTGCCGGAAAGAACGCCGATCTTTGCATCGCGGAAGGCGTGATGGGTTTGTTCGACGGCGCCGGTGATCAGGGTCTATCCGGGCGCGGCTCCACGGCGGATCTGGCGGCGCTGCTCGGCTGGCCGGTCGTGCTCGTGCTCGATGTTTCCGGGCAGACGGAAACTGCGGCTGCTTTGGCGCTTGGGTGCGCGCGCTATCGCTCCGATGTGCGCGTTGCGGGTGTCATCCTGAACCAGGTCGCGAGCGAGCGGCACGAGGCGCTGATCCGCCCGGCTTTTGAGAGCATCGGAACCCCAGTTTTCGGTGCGTTGCGGCGCGCCGATGCCATTCGTCTTCCGGAGCGCCATCTCGGTCTCGTCCAGGCCGACGAGCACGCAGATTATATGCAGCGTATCGCGCAGCTCGCCGCTCTCGTTGAGGCGTCGCTCGATCTCGATGCAATCCGGGCCGCGGCAGGTGAGGCCGGAATTTCAACGCGGGGCACGTGGGGCATGCGCCCTCCCGGCCAGCGCATTGCTGTTGCGCATGATGCGGCGTTCTCGTTCACGTACGCGCATCTTTTCGAGGGATGGCGGGCGGCCGGGGCGGAGATTGTCTTCTTCTCGCCGCTCAATGACGAGGCCCCGCCGGGCGATATCGATGCGGTGTGGCTACCTGGAGGTTATCCGGAACTCCATGCCGGTAAAATCACGGCCGCGTCGCGCTTCATCGCCGGCTTGAAGCTGCTCGCGGAGCGATCCGTCCCCATCCACGGCGAGTGCGGCGGGTACATGGTGCTCGGACGCGGGCTCGAGGATGCCGACGGGACACGCCACGCGATGGTCGGTCTGCTGCCGGCGGAGACGTCCTTCCGCACGCGCAAGCTACATCTTGGCTATCGCCGGGCTACGCTCCGATCGGATTGCCTTCTCGGACGCAAGGGTGCGCAGATCTACGGACATGAGTTCCACTATGCGACCTTGCTCTCGGACGATGGCGAGCCTTTGCTGGAGCTGGCGGATGCTTCGCGCGCACGTGTTGCCGCCGGCTCGCGTGTCGGCAGCGCCACCGGCTCGTTCTTCCATCTGCTGTCGGCTTCGGACGCCTGATCATTGCGGGCGGATTCGCCGCAAGAGATAGGTGTCCATGATCCAGCCGCTGCGTGCCTTCCCGGTGGCGCGAATACGCTCGATCTCGTCGATGACGTCTCGCAGCCTGCCGGAAACGAGCTCCTCGTCGGGCGTGCCGAGGTAGGCGCCCCAGTAGATCTCCACGTCCTCCTGCGCCGCCGCTGCCTTTAAGCCGTCGCCGCGGTCGAGCATGACGACGACGCTGTCGGCATCAGGTGGAAATCCGTTTTCTGCGAGCGCGCGCCCCGTGCTGATCTGCACCGCACCGCCGATGCTGTTGAGCACGAGCCGGTGTTGCGCGGCGAGCGCTTGAACGCTGCTGATGCCGGGGATCACCTCGCAGTCGAATGGGAGATCGCCCGTGTCGCGAAGCAGGTCCAGCAGGCGCAACGTACTGTCGTAAAGGCTCGGATCGCCCCAGACGAGAAACGCGCCGCATCCGTCTTCGCCGAGCTCGGTCGCGATCCGTGAGGCCAGCCGAGCGGCTCGTTCCCGATGCCATTCCTCGACGCCGCGCTTGTAGCCGGTCGGCAGCGGATCGCGCACGGGATCGTCGACAGAAACGAAGCGATAAGAGCGATCCTTGATGAACC
This sequence comes from Hyphomicrobium sp. CS1GBMeth3, assembly GCF_900117455.1. NCBI lineage: Bacteria > Pseudomonadati > Pseudomonadota > Alphaproteobacteria > Hyphomicrobiales > Hyphomicrobiaceae > Hyphomicrobium > Hyphomicrobium sp. CS1GBMeth3. The sequence goes on along the minus strand of NZ_FPHO01000003.1, from coordinate 399,931 downwards.
TCTCGCAGATCTCCTTGCGGAGACGGATAAGGCCGCTCTTCGATTCGCCCTTATCGAAGACGAAGAAGACGTCGGCTTTGTTCAGTGCGTTGATTGCCTGGACGGTTACGAAGTCCGGGTTGCCAGCACCTATGCCGATAACGAGCAGCTTTCTCATGGACACTTCTGCGAGGTCATTGTGATTTCGACTTCCGGAAACCTGCCCAGAGTTGATTCCGTAGCAGCAGGCAGCATTAAGATGGCGTAAGGCGAGACGTCAACGCGGCGCCGAACCACGGTTTCTGGCTGTGTGAACGGGCGCTACGGGGCCTTAACACTAAGCTTTGATAGAGACGAATTGGCGTTGTGCTCGACGGGTAGCCCAAATAGGCTCAGCTCATCCGGCGGGCAAGGGCAGTGCCATGCACACAAAGCGCATCGTCATTTTCGGAGGCGTGGCCTGCATTCTGGCGATCCTTGCGTATCTTTTCGTGTTCGCGGACGCGCCGATCGTCGATACGCCGCCGCCCGCCGCGTCTGTGGCGCCCTGAGTGTTTTCAGCGAGGGTTGTGGCGAGTTCGGCAATGGCGGCTCCTCCCTCTGCATCCTCGTCTGACCCAAACTCTGGTTCCGACCAAATCGGATTGCTGGCCGCCGTGTCGATCGGTATCGGCGGCATGGTCGGCGCGGGCATCTTCTCGATCCTGGGTGTGGTGGCGCAGGTGGCGGGCAATGCAATGTGGCTCGCCTTTGCCATTGGTGGCGTCGTGGCGCTGCTCAGCACCTATTCCTACGCCAAGCTCGGAGCCGCGTATCCTTCTGCGGGAGGTGCCGTGCATTTTCTCGTCAAGAGCTACGGAGACGGCGTGCTTGCGGGCGGTCTCAACCTCTTCATGTGGGCCGGTTACATCATCTCGCTTGCGCTCTATGCAACGGCGTTCGGGAGCTACGGTGCGACTTTTATAAGTGAAAGACCGTCGGCGCTTCTGATTGAGGCGCTGGCCGTGGGCGCGGTGGTTGCGCTCACCGTCGTCAACGCGTTCGGTGCCAGGATCATGGGACGTGGAGAGACGATCATCGTTGCCGTAAAGGTGGTGATCCTCGTGCTGTTTGCCGCTACCGGCCTTTGGTTCGTCAAGGCCGAGAACCTTTCGCCGATGCACTGGCCGCCGATGCAATCCGTGCTGTTCGGAGCCGGCCTTTTGTTCATCGGGTACGAAGGGTTCGGTCTCGTGACAAACGCGGCTGCCAACATGCACAATCCACGCAAGTTGTTGCCGCGCGCGCTCTATGCCGCCGTACTTATCGTCATCGTGCTTTACCTCGTCGTGGCGGTGACGGTGACGGGAAACCTCAGCAACGCAGAAATCGAGCAGTCGAAGGACTACGCTCTTGCAGAAGCCGCCAAGCCGTTTCTCGGCGAGCTTGGTTTTCGTCTGATCGCGGTTGCCGCGCTCTTCTCCACGGCTTCGGCGATCAATGCCACGCTCTTCGGATCGGCCAACGTGTGCTACATGATCGCGCGTGACGGCGAGTTGCCCGTAAGGTTGACGCGCACAGCGTGGAAGGACGCGACCGGAGGCCTCATGCTCACCGCGGGTCTCGTGATCTTGGTGATGCTGTGCTTCGACCTCTCAGGCATTGCTATGATGGGCAGTGCAGCGTTCCTGTTGGTCTATGCGGCGGTTAATGCGGGCCACTTGCGTGTGCTCAAGGAGACGGGTGCGAGCGCAGTCATTGTATGGCTGTCTCTCGTCACATGCCTCGGCATGTTCGGGATTCTTTCCGTCTACACCTATCAGCAGCAGCCGGCCGCGCTTCTGGCTCTCGTTCTCATTGCGGGCGCGTCTTTCGCGGCGGAGTCGGTCTACCGTCACATGACGGGGCGACGCATTGCGGCCGCACCCTAGAAGAACTTGAGATAGCGGGCTTTCTCCCAGTCCGAGACGTGGTTGATGTAGCTCATCCATTCGTCGCGTTTGAAATCGAGCCATGTCTTCCACATCTTCGGGCCGAACGTCGCTTCGGTGAGGGTATCGGCCTCAAAGGCATCGAGTGCGTCCTCGAGTGTCTTCGGAAGGTGCGTGATGCCAAGCGATTCGAGCTCGGATTCGCTCTTTAGATACATGTTGTCCGTGTGAGGGTCGCCGGGATCGAGCTCCTTCTCGATGCCTTCGAGGCCGGCCATGAGGACGAGCGCTGCTCCGAGGTATGGATTGCACGAGCTGTCGGCCGCGCGTAGCTCGACGCGCCCGCCGCCAAGCGGGATGCGCAGTGTGTTCGTGCGGTTGTTGTTGCCGTAGCAGGCCCAGACCGGCGCCCAGGTGAAGCCTGACATAGAGCCCTTGAGCACCAGGCGCTTGTAGCTGTTGACGGTCGGCGCGACCACGGCGCAGATCGCCGGCAAGTGCTTCAGTACGCCGGCGAGGAACTGATAGCCGAGCTTGGACAGGCCGCAGCCGCGCGGGTCGCTTGGATCCGAGAACAGGTTTTTGCCTGACTTCACGTCGGCGAGCGACATGTTGAAGTGGGCGCCGCTGCCTGCGCGGTCTCCGTATGGCTTCGGCATGAACGTCGCGAAGCCGCCGTGCTTGCGTGCGATCTCGTTGGCCATCAGGCGGAAGAAGACGTAGCGGTCGGCCATCGAGAGCGCGTCGAAATAGCTGAAGTCGATTTCGAACTGGCCGATGCCGTCCTCGTGATCGAAGCTGTAGACGTCCCAGCCCAGGCTGTTCATCGATTGCACGAGTTCGTCCATCCAGCCCATGTTGTCGAGCATGCGCGAGACGTCGTAGGCGGGCTTTTCGAGGTTCTTGCGATCCGAGAGCGGCTTGTAGCCAAGAGCCGGGTCATCCTGCAGCACAAAGAACTCGGCCTCCATGCCGAGGTTCATGGCGTAGCCCATGCTCCCGGCCTTCGCGAGCGCGCGTTTTAGGATATTGCGGCTGCAGGCTTCGAAGGGCTTTCCTTCGCACCACAGGTCGCTCGCGAACCAGGCGATATCCTTTTTCCAGGGTAGTACCGTACAAGAGGCGGGATCGGGATGCGCGGCCACCTCCTCGTCGCTCACATCCTGCGGCACGCCGTCGAGCGCCGCCCCCGTGCACAGCTCCGAGCCAGACATCATGCGGTCGAGGTGCGCGATGGGTACGACCTTGCCCTTCGAGACGCCATGCATATCGACGTAGCTCGCCAGCATGTAACTGACGCCGGATTCATTCAACTTTCTGCCGATATCGTCGGGGTTCTTGTCGGTTATGGCATCCATTGTCGTGCTCCCGTTTGAGTGCGTCCGCAATCTGCGCTGCGCAGGCCCGTACGAACACGCGTCTTGTATTTAATTAATCAGTGAATTAATTTATTCTTCAAGCGAAAACGTTTGCAGCATCGTTCCTTTTTTGAACATCCGTTCCACCAGAATGCTCATTGCTGCGGCAGCGACGTCGGCGACGAGTCGGCTACAAAGGAAGTCGGAAACGATGAGACACGCTGAATGGCGCGAGAGCAAAAGCCGTTAACTCAGAACAAGGCCGCGACCTCTCGCGCCCGGCGCGGGACTGGCGTCGGGCGGCCGAAGCTCAGCGTCGCGGCGCCGGATGCTGAGTTGCGGATCAGGGAGGCAGCGCTTGAGCTTTTCTCCACACGCGGCTTCTCCTCCGTGACGACGAAGGACATCGCGGACGCGACGGGCTTCAATCCGGCGCTGATCTATTACTATTTCGGTAGCAAGGAGGAACTCTTCCGGCGCGCGGTGTCACTGGCTGTGGAGCGGGCCTTCGAGCAGTTCCGCATCTCGCGCCAAGGGCGCGAGCGTCCGCGTGACATCATCTACGGCTGGCTCGACACGCACATTCTGCAGTTCGGTACGATTGCCAAGCTGGTCATGATCTCGATCGACTATGCCAAGACGGCCAAGCGCAAGTCGCGGCTCGACGAGGTGATCCACCGCTTTTACGACGAGGAGCGGGACGTGCTGCGGCAGACGCTTTCGGCAGGCGTGAGGTCCGGCGATTTCCGCGACGTGGATGTGGATGAGACGGCAACGTTCATCTCAACGTATCTCGACGGTGTCTTCGTGCGATCCGTGATCCTGAAGAAGTTCGATCCCCTCGCGGCGATCCGGCAGCTGCGTGCCTTTCTCGACGCTCACCTCAAGCCGTAGTCCAGGCCTAGCGGCGAGGGGCGTTGATGCTGCGCAGGTGGCGCGTGGGGCACACCCTGGGCTGAGCGACAAAGAATTGCGTTGACAGATGGGCAAACCTGCGGCGGATTAGAGGCGTGACGGTGTTGCCACACGCCCCGTGCGGGTGGCGACTAAGAGGGAACACGGTGAGGCGCTCGCGCCGATCCCGTGGCTGCGCCCGCAACTGTTAGCGGCGAGTCCTCTCCAATATTTGCCACTGGAGCCCCGCGTTGAGGCTCCGGGAAGGCTGGAGAGCGATGCTTGAGCCGTGAGCCAGGAGACCTGCCGACACAAGTCGCCCATCCTCCGTGCGGGACGCTCGGTGGAACGGTTACCCGTAGTGGCGGCTGATGTGCAACCGATCGGGAGCTACGTCAGGCATGGCCGGGGTTTCATTCACCCACAGATCGTGAGATCGAACTCGCGTTAGCGAGCCGCGCTGCGTAACGCGTGCGCGCAAGCGATCGCCCAGTTTTGTAGGCCGCACCTGCTGAGCTCCCGTCATCGACCGTGACGGGGGACCTTCGTGTCTTATAGAATTCGGACGACTGCTTCACACAGTCTCGGCGCTTCCAGAGCGCTGCTGCTGTCGACGTGTGCATTTCTAGGCGCTGCCTCAAGTGCCGCTCTCGCGCAGGACGCGGGAACGACCGTTCTCGAGGGCATCACCATCTATTCCGCCAACCGAACGCCTACCGATGCGGCCAAGGTCGGCTCGTCCGTCGAGGTGTTGACTGAGAAGGATCTCGAGAAACAGTCGCGCACCTATCTCAAGGACTACCTCGAGCAGCTGCCGGGCGTGAATTTCAGCCAGAACGGCCCGCCCGGCTCGTCGACCCGCATCTCGCTGCGCGGCGCCGCCGGCAAGTACGTCAAGGTGCTTGTCGACGGCATCGATATCAGCGACCCGTCGGGCGTCGAGACGGTGGCTCAGTTCGAGAACCTGCTGGTCGGCGATGTGTCGCGCATCGAGTTGCTCAAGGGTTCGCAAAGCACGCTTTACGGCGGCGACGCGGTGGCCGGTGTGATCAGCATCGAGACCAAGGGTGCGACGAAGCCCGGCTATTCCATGAGCGGCGGTGTCGAGGGCGGCGAGTACGGCACTTTCCGCGGAGCGGCCACGGCGGGCTATGCGGCCAACGACGGCTCGAATATCGCCTTCACGGTGCAGGGCGTCGACACGGACGGCTTCTCTGCTGCAGCGGTTGGAACCGAGGATGACGGATACCGGAATCTCACGTTCTCCGGTCGCGGCGAATACTACCTCTCGCCGTCCGCGAAGATCTTCTTCGCCGCTCGCTCGCTGGATGCCACCAACAAATTCGATGGCTTCCCGCCGCCAACATTCACGCTCGGCGATACGCCGGATTATACGGATACCGTGCAGCACGCTGGCCGAGTCGGCACCGAGTTTTCGCTGCTCAACGGTGCGTTTCAGAATACGTTCGCCGTGCAGGGCATGAAGGTCGAACGCGACAACTTCTCCGGCCCGCTCTCCACCGGCTTCTTCGAGGGTGACCGCATCAAGGGCGAGTACAAGGGCGTCCTGACATTCAATGACCGCCTGACCTTGCTTGCCGGTGCGGACTGGGAGGAGACAGGCGCGGAAAGCGTCAATACGGTGGGTCGCAATACGGCAGACGTCACTGGTGCCTATGCCCAGCTCATGATGGAGCCGATCGACGGTCTCGTGCTGGCGGGCGGTGGTCGTATCGACGATCACAGCAGTTTCGGCCAGTTCGACACCTACCGCCTGACGGCTGCCTACCTGATCCCCGGGACGGAGACCAAGCTGCGCGCCAGCCGGTCGACGGGTTTTCGCGCGCCGAGCCTTGATGAACTGTTCGGCTCGTATTCCTTCGCGCCGGATTACGGCAACCCGAATCTCGATCCGGAGGAAAGCGAGAGCTGGGACGCGGGTATCGAGCAGGGCTTCCTAGATGGACGTGTGAAGCTCAGCGCTACCTACTTCGAGCTCAACACCGATAATCTCATCGTCTACAACTTTGCCTGCGGTGCGCCGGGTGTTTTGTGCCTCATCAACGTGCCCGGCGAGACGCAACGCAGCGGCGTCGAGCTATCTGCTGCCGCGCTGATTACCGATGGTCTCGCCATAACCGCCGGCTATACGTACGTCGACACCGAGACGCCGAACGGCGAGCGGCTCAATCATGTGCCGCGTCACAACTTCGTGGCCGGCATTGATATCGAGCCGATGGACAAGGTCGAGCTGAACGTCACCGTGAAGTATGTGGCGGACACGCTTCAGAGCGCTAGCGTGGAGCTTGACGACTACGTACTCGTCGGCGCCAAGGCGGCCTATGAGTTCACGCCGGGCTGGAAAGCCTATGTGCGTGGCGAGAACCTGCTCGACGAGGAGTATCAGACAGTTCTCGGCTATGGCACGGCGGGCCTTTCCGTTTACGGCGGCTTGACGATGGCATTGCCCAACGATTGATGGAAACAGGCAAGGAGGCTCAGGCTGAGGTCCATGCTGCATCATGAGCCCGCGCTTGGGCTTCCTTGCTTTTCGTGACGTCATGGAGAGACGGACATTCAAACTGCCGACGGCGCGGTAACGCCTCAAGCAAGTCCGGACTATTTCGCGATGGTCGATGCGGCGCCTGGCCGTCGCGGGTTGCCGCGTGCGTTCGCCATGCTCGCGAGCACGGCCTTTTCGCTTCTGATCCATGGCGCCGTTTTGGCGGCCGTCGTGACCTGGATTGAGGCCGATCCCGGTGCGGTAGCACCTAAGACGGACGCCGTCAGCGTCGAGTTGATTCAGACCGAGGTGCTGGAAGCCGTCGCGGCTGCGCCCTCTGTCGAAGCAGAAACGGCGCCCGAGTCCGTTCAATCCGATCCGGGCGAGTCCGTCGACAGCGCCTCCGCCAGCGTTTCGCCGACGGAGCAGTTGAAGCCTGTCGATCCGGCAGAGAATGTCGTGGCTCAGGAAGTGGCTGCCCGCTCCGAAGCGTCTTCGCCCGCGGGGTTAGAGGTTCTGCAAGGCATGCTAGCGAGCGAGGATGCCGTAGGGTCGCAGGTGCCCGCCGAGCGCCCCGCCGCGAAATCCGTTGAAGTGACGCGAAAAGCCAAGCAGCGTGAGAAACCGGTCAAGACGGCCAAGCTCCCCGATCCGGCTGAGAAGCGTGATACGGAAAGCCCGTCACGAAAGAAAGGCAGCGCGAGTTCGCGGGCTGCGAAGGGCTCTGCTGCGTCGGCGGCTCGGGTTTCGGCGAGCAAAGGCTCGGCGGTCAATTACGCCGCAATCGTGCGGGCGCGCGTCGCGGCGCGTAAGCCTGCGGGAGGCGGGATGCGCGGTACGGTCTTCGTCGCATTCGGCGTCTCGCGCTCGGGCTCCGTGAGCTATGTCCGTGTCGCGCGCTCGTCGGGGAACCCCGGCCTCGATGGCAAGGTCGTTGCCGCCGTTCGCGGCGCGGGGCCATTTCCTATGCCTCCGCCGGGCGCGAATCTGCGCTTCGCGATGCCATTCAGTTTTCGCTGATGATCGCGACAGGATGCGATGTCAGGGCTTCGGCAAGGTGTCGGGCAGTCGAGCCTTGTCGATCTCGTACGTCTTGCCGAGTGGGCCGTCGTCGACGACCTTGGCGTAGCCCTTCAAGAAGGCGCCGAATGCGACAAGTCTGGCATAGACTTCGTCGCGATCCGCGCGCGGCGGCAACGGCTTCGGATCGATCACAGCTTCCGGCGCGAAGACCCGATTGCCAGTGGTCTTCAACAGGCGAAGCATTTCGTCCGGCGAGATAAGCTCGTCCGGACTGTAACCCCATTTCTCTCGGTTCGCGCGGTCGCCGCCGAAGAACATGAAATTGAAGAACTGATCGCTGATGTCCGGCTCTGGCTTGTGGGCGATCGGGTAGCGCAGGATTTTCATCTTGTTCCAGCGGTCGCCGGGGAAGCCCGTTCTGATCAACCAATCTCCTCGTTCGCCGTGCTCGCGGATCCAGCTCGTGCGGCTCGCGTAGAGATCGCCATCCGGGTTGCGGTAGATGGCTATGCCGCCAATGAGATTGTGAGAGAGCACCAAAGCGACCATCACGGCCAACGCTCGCGGTCTCGTCTTCAGTGGCTCATAGATGAAGACAGCGACGAGAATTGCAATGGCCGGGAGGCTTGTGATCCAGACTTCTCGCTCGGCTGGATTGAGCTTGATGTTCGCCGCCACGACGATTGCAAACCAAAGGAAAACGAACGCGACCTTGATATCGAGCGGCCGACGTTCTTTTGCAAAGATCGCTCTCACGACGAGATATGCGAACCAGACCAGCGCAGCGACAAACGTAGCGACTGCAATCCAGATGGCTCCGTAGTTGCGAGTGGCGAAGAAGAAGTCCTCGGCGAAATAGTGGTGCTGCGGAACCAGCCTTTTGATCAACTCCTCCGCGCCCGGCAGGGCATAGAACGGCATGAGAGAGAGAAAATCGTGAAGGATGGCCAGGCCGGCCTTTGCAAAGGACAAGACGCCAATTTCTGGCGGGAAGAACTCGTCACTACGCGCGACTAGGAGGCCCGAAAGCTCGGTCATTTCGGGAAAGCGGCCGAGTTCCCCCCAGAGCGCCAGGACGACACTCAGAAGATAGACGCCAACTCCCGTTGCACCGTAAGCCAGAAATTGAAGAAAATAGCGCTTGTGCAGGAACAACAGGGTGGCGGCGAAGAAGAGCGGAAAGGCCGTCGGCTGGTAATAGGTGACAGCGACACCGGACGCGGCCCCCAGGAGGATTGCCTGCGAAACGCGCAGCGGCGGGCGATCGAGGTAATGAAAAAGGAGGTTGAGGCACAGAAGCGTGAGAAACGTGGCGCCGATATAGACTTCGACCTCGGTTGCGTAGCGCAGAAAGCCGTACGAGAAGGCGAGCGTCAACGCGCCGAAGACACTTGTCGGTCCCGATAGGTCCAACTCCGTTCGCAGCAGTCTGTATAGGAGAAGAACCGAACCTGCGGCGAAGATGGCCCCGAGGGCGCCAAGCACGATGTAGACATCGAGTTGCAGGCCCAGACTCTCCGCCGCTTGCACGGCTGCGCGATTGATCCGGTAGAAGAGGAGCATCCGCGAATCCGGATTGCTCCAGAACGAGGCAACCTCGGCATCTGCGGAGAAGGTGAGCGTGTCTACGGCTTCGACCCTATTCGACACCTTGGTCATCAGAAAGAAAAGGACGAGCAGCGAAAATGCCGTGAAGGCTGTCCGGGAAACGACGCGTAGATCAGAGGCCTCTTGATCGAATGTGGCGACGCGCGCGGCTGTCATATCATCAGTCAATGGATCTGGTCGCCCGTGAGCATCGTTTCCAGGCCGTGGTTAGATAAAAACGCGCTTATACGCAGTCGGAAAAAGCGCTCATGGTTTCCGTGCCGCTAAGGATGTGCCTGCAAGGATCCCGGCGATCTGTTCGCTCGCCCTGCTGTGGCTCGGGCGCGTTGTATGTGCTGGCGGATGCGTTTGAATCGTTCGGCCGAGATGGCCAGATATCTGTCGCTCTGCAGGGGGACCGGGCGAGCCTTCGGACGGCGCGCTGTTGGGGGAACCCGGACATCGGACGTCGTTAGAGCTTCGGCAAGGTGTCGGGCAGTCGAGCCTTGTCGATCTCGTACGTCTTGCCGAGCGGGCCGTCGTCCACGACCTTGGCGTAGCCTTTTAAGAACGCACCAAATGCGGCAAGCCGTTTGTGAATGCCGCTATTATCAATGCGGGCCGGCATCGGCCGGGGTTCCAGCACGGCATCAAGGATGAATAGCCGGTTGCCTGTCGTCTTCAAAGTTTTCAGCATTTCGTCTGGTGTAAGCCTGACGTACGGGTTTGCTCCCCAGCTCTGTACCGTGGCCGTCTCGCCGTCGAAGTACATGAAGTTGAAGAATTGGTCGGCGATGCCAGGATGAGGCTTGTTGGCGATTGGGTAGCGCTGGATACGCATGCGATTGAACCAATCGCTTGGCTCTCCTGTGGTGAGTAGCCAGTCGCCGCGTTCGCCATGCTCCCGGACCCAACTTGTGCGGCCCGCAAAGAGGTCTCCCGCTTCGGAACGATAGATGGCGATGCCGATCAGGTTGTGACACAGCAGAAGAACAACCATCAAGGTGAGTTGCCAAGCGCGGGCTCTTAATGGCTCGTAGACGGTTACGGCGAGCAGGATGGCGATGGCCGGAAATGTTACGATCCAGACTTCTGTTTCGCCCGGATTGAGCAGGAGGTTCGCCGTGCCGGCGAATGCGAGCCAGGTGACCACGAAAACGGTCTTCACGTCTAAAGGATCGCGCCGTGTTGCGCGGATCGACGTAATGATCAGATAGAAGAGCCAGGCCCAGACGGCGACGAACGTAACCGCCGCGATCCAGGCGAACGGGTTCTGACGCGCGGCAAAGAAAATCTCCTCGGCGTAATAGTGGTGGTACGGTAGGAAGCGCCGGATGATGTCCTCCGTGCCCGGCATGCCGTGAAGCCACGTCAACGATGTGAAATCGTGCAGGATAGCTAGCGCTGCTTTGGCGAAGGAGAGAATGCCGAATTGAGGTGGATGGAACTCTTCGCTGCGCGCGAGAAGGAAGCTTGTCAGCTCGCGGAGGCCCGGTATGTGACCAAGCTCGGTCCATAGGGCGAGAATGGCAATGAGAGCGTAGGTGGCGACCCCGGCCGCGCCATAGGCCACATACAGGATGATAAAGCGACGGTGCAGGAAAAGCACGGCAGCCGCGAAGAAGAGCGGGAATGCTGTCGGTTGGTAGTAGCTGACCGCGAGGCCGCTTATGGTGCCAACGCCAATGGCGTCGCGGATCGTGAACGGGCTCCTGTCCAGGCGGGATAACAGTATGTTGAGGCAGAGTAGGATCAGGAACGCGCCGCCTGCGTAAACCTCGATCTCGCTCGCGTAGCGCAAAAACCCGTATGAAAAGGCGAGCGTCAATGCGCCTGCTATGCTTGCCGGCGCTGAGAGACCGAATGCTCCCGAGAGCAGCCGATACAGAAGGAGGACGGCGCCCGCCGCGAACGAGGCGCTCAAGAACCCGATGACGGTGTAGACGCTGAGGTTCAGGCCGAGCCCGTCGACGGCTCGGAACGCAAGCCGGTTGAGGCGGTAGAACAGGATCATCCTGGAATCGGGATTGCTCCAGAACGGCGCCACCTCGGCGTTGGCCGAGAAGCTCAGAGTGTCCACCGCCTCGACGCGATTATCGGCGCTCGAGGCGAAAAAGAAGATCACGAGCAAGCAGAATGCGGCTGCCGCATGCACCCGATTGGGCTGCCGGCCTGAGAGTGTTCCGTCAAGTTTTTCCGTCGTCATGTTTCCGCGGTTAAGCGACTTGAGCCGATCGGGAGATGCTATGTTTCCTCGTGAACGGGCGCAGACACCGGGGCGCGGTCGTGTCCGACAGGCCCGAGCCATTCGTCAACGCTGCGTCCGGCAATGATGCCGGCGATGCGCTCGCTTGCCTTGCCGTCGCCGTAAGGGTTGTGGACGCGGGACATCTCGAGATAGCACGCTCTGTCGCGAAGCACGTCAGACACGCTGTCGAAGATGCGCTTGCGGTCCGTTCCAACGAGGCGGACCGTTCCTGCCGCAACGGCCTCTGGCCTTTCGGTGACATTGCGCATCACGAAAACGGGCTTGCCGAGGGACGGCGCTTCCTCCTGGATGCCGCCGCTGTCGGTAAGGATCACGTAGGATCGGCGCATCAGATACACGAACGGCAGGTAATCCAGCGGCTCGATCAGATGCACATGCTCAACGCCGCTCAGGATGTCTCGCACCGGTTTCTGGACGTTGGGGTTGAGGTGAACCGGGTAGACCACCTGCAAGTCGTGCGCTCGCGCGAGGTCGGCGATGGCCTCGCAGAGATGGCGGAACGGCTCGCCGAAATTCTCTCGGCGGTGCCCTGTTACCAGCAGCAGCGGGCGATCGGCGTCGAGGAACGCGAACTGGTTCCGCAATGAGGCTTCGAGGCCGGGACGCTCATCGATGATGCGCACCGTTTCGAACAAAGCATCGATGACGGTGTTTCCCGTAACGTGAACGGTGGTGGGGTTCGCGTTCTCGGCCAGAAGATTGGCGCGTGCGCTCGTGGTCGGCGCAAAGAAAAGGTTGGCGATGGCGTCGGTGACGCGGCGGTTGATCTCTTCCGGCCAGGGCTGCAGTGGATTGCCGGAGCGCAGGCCGGCTTCGACGTGTGCTACGGGAATTTTCTGGTAGTAGCAGGCGAGAGTCGTCGCCAACGTGGTCGTGGTGTCGCCGTGCACGAGCACGAGATCAGGCATCGCCTTGACGAGAACAGGCTCGATCTTCTGAAGGATCGCGCAGGTTATGTCGGTCAACCCCTGCGCAGCCGTCATGATGTCGAGGTCGTAGGCCGGCTCGATCTGGAATAACGCGAGGACCTGGTCGAGCATCTGCCGATGTTGCGCTGTGACGCAAACCTCGACGTCGACGCTGGGCTCCCGCTGTAAAGCCATGACGACGGGCGCCATCTTGATGGCTTCCGGGCGCGTGCCAAAGACAACAAGGGTTTTCATAATCCGACCTAACGGCAAGTTCAGTAAATCGAGCGCGAAGTCATACGGAGGCCTGCTCCCGCTTTTTCCGGTGCATTGAGGGGCGAGATAGTTGAGAAATCGGTATTCCGCATAACGGGCTTTCGCCGCCCAGGCTGATCGGGGCCTCCGGCCTTAATGACGTTTTCCGAACCTTCTGGATCAACAGTCCACGAACCTGCACTCTCCGCTTGCCATTGCCAAGGTGCGCGAATGACGGTGCCTAGGGGGAATACTTAGGGTATCTAGGGATGTCGCGGCAATCGGCTGACGGCTGACGGCTCTTGGTGCAAGTGATATATCATTTGAGGAAGTTGCTTCCGTGCCTTTTGGGCGGGCCGTGAGATCATTTCCTATAATGATGTTTGCATAATGTGCCATTAACCTTGGCTGCCTTCGCCAACAGCAGAGCGGCGTTTTAGATAGTAGTATGCATGAGTTGAGTTTATCTGGTGTAGAATGGCATATACGCCAAAATCTGCGAGTAATGTTCGGAATATTCTTTCCGTAAACCTGGAAGACTACTTCCAGGTTGCCGCCATGCGGCAGGTTATTCCGCAGCGTTATTGGTCCCGATTTGCATTGCGCGTTGAAAAATCGACGTTGGCTACCCTCGATCTGCTTGATCGCACTGACCAGAAAGCCACTTTCTTTGTACTCGGTTGGATTGCCGAGCGTTGCCCGGATCTTATCGCCGAGGTGGCGCGTCGCGGTCATGACGTGGCCAGTAAGGGCTATCTTCATCGGAACTACACGCAGCTCTCTCCCGAGGATTTCCGCGTCGATTTCCAGCGCTCCCGCAACGCCATCGAGGCGGCGACGGGGCAGAGGGTCCTCGGCTACCGCATTGCGTCCGGCACGCTTCCGACAGACGATCTCACGCCGTATGAGATCCTGGCAAAAGAAGGCGTGAAGTATGACTCCAGTGTTCGCCCGTTCGGCTTTGCGTTCGCCGGTCGGCCGGAGTGGCGCAAGATTCGCGAGATCAAGGGCCAGGACTGGTCTCTGACTGAAGTTCCGCTGTCCTCCGACAGCATCCTCGGCGTACCGGTGCCGATCACGGGCGGCAACTATCTGCGGCAGGCGCCGCGCGCCCTCTACGAGTGGCGCCTCGCCAGCTATCTGCAGAACAGCACGGAGCCCTGGCATCTCTATTTCCATACCTGGGAGTTCGATCCCGACCAACCGCGGGTGTCGGCGGCAAAGCGGCTGAGCCAGATCCGTCACTACCGCAATCTCGAAAAGATGAAGGAGCGCGTCGAGGCGTTCCTGACCACGCATCGCTTCCAGAGCATTGCGGATTATCTCGGGCTTGCCCCGGAAACGGCCGCTGCGCCCCAACCCGTGGACGCTGCGGGGGCGGCCGTCGCGCGTGCAACGGGCGGAACGAAGGCCACGATTGTGGTGCCTTGCTACAATGAGGAGGAGACGCTTCCGTATCTCGCAGGCAACCTCGCCTCGTTCGCGAAGGAGACAGCGGGACGCTTCGATTTCTCCTATATCTTCGTCGACGACGGTAGTGCCGACGGCACCTGGGCCAAGCTGCAAGAGCTGTTCGGCAATCGCGCCGATTGCCAGCTCATTCAGCATCCCGAGAACCGCGGCATTGCGGCGGCGACGATGACCGGCATCCGCGCGGCGCGAGACGAGATCGTCTGTGGCATCGATTGCGATTGCAGCTTCGATCCGCACGAACTCGCAAAGATGATCCCGCTTCTTACACCGGACGTCGATCTGGTGCAGGCCTCGCCCTACCATCCCAAGGGCGGCGTCATGAACGTTCCGGGCTGGCGGCTCGCGCTCTCGCGCAACCTGTCGCGGATCTATAATCGCATTCTCAATCATCGTTTTGCGAGCTACACGGCGTGCTTCCGTGTCTATCGCCGCTCGAAGATCGCGCCGCTGCAGCCCTCCAACGGCGGGTTCATGGGCATCATGGAGATGTTCATTCTCTTGGATCAGAGCGGCTCCAAGATCGTCGAGTACCCGACTGTGCTCGAGACGCGCCTGCTCGGCGTTTCGAAGATGAAGACGCTTTCCGTGATCAGGCAGCATCTCGGCCTGATCCGCGAGCTCTTGTTCTCGCGTGCTGATGTTCTGAGGAGGGCCGGCGTGGGCGACCAACACAGGTCATCCGACAGGACGCGCCGTGTCACGCACGAGGTCCTATGACGGCGACCCTGCGCAGTATTGAACCCGGCCGCTCTTTCGCAGGCGAGGCTGAGCCTTCGCCCGCGTCATCGGGAAAGCAACGGTGGTGCATCGTCGGCGGAGGCATGCTCGGCCTTGCGCTCGCCCACAAACTCGCAGGACCTAGCCGCGAGATCACGGTGCTCGAAGCTTCGGATCGTTTCGGTGGTCTTGCCGACGCGTGGAAGCTCGGGCCTATCACCTGGGATAGGCATTATCACGTGGCGCTGCTCTCGGATCGGAACCTCGGCGCGCTGCTCGCCGATATCGGTCTCGATGGGCAGATGAACTGGACCACGACCAAGACTGATTTCTATACCGGCGGCACGTTCTATCCGTTGAACGACGCAATCGATTACTTGCGCTTCAAGCCGCTCAATCTGATCGAGAAGTCGCGGCTAGCGTTCACCATTCTCTATGCGTCGCGCATCCGGAATGGCGTGCGGCTCGAAAGCATCCCCGTCGATACGTGGCTCAAGCGGCTTTCCGGGCGTGGCGCCTACGAGCAGGTTTGGCGGCCGCTGCTCCGCGCCAAGCTTGGCTCCAACCACAATGTCGTGTCGGCCTCCTTCATTTGGTCCGTGATCAACCGCTTTTACGGAGCGCGCCGGAGCGGGCTCAAGAAGGAGATGTTCGGAACCGTCACGGGCGGCTACGCAACCATTATCGAAGCTCTGATGCAGAACCTCACGAGCCGCGGCGTCGTCTCGCGTACCGATAGTCCCGTCCGTTCGATCCGCCGCGTCGCCGACGGCGTAGAGGTGAGCGCGAAGGACTGGGAGGGAACGTTCGATCATGTGGTCGTCACCGCGGCTGGCCCGCTCGCGGCTCGCATGTGTCCGGACCTCAACGAGCCGGAGCGGGAGCGTCTCGCCAGCGCGCGCTACCAGGGTGTCGTGTGCTCGTCGTTGCTGTTGAAGAAGCCGTTGCGTGGCCGCTACCTGACCTACATCGCTGACGAGACCATTCCCTTCACGGGCGTCATCGAGATGACCGCGGTTGTCGATCCGCGGGAGTTCGGTGGACGCTCTCTTGTATATCTGCCGACGTACGTGCCTTCGGGCGATCCGTTGTTCGAAGTGCCGGATGAGGAGATCCGCCGGCGGTGCGTGGCGGCGCTGAGCCAGATGTACGACACGTTTTCCGAGGACGACATTCTGGCGTTTCGGGTCTCGCGGGCGCGCAACGTGATGGCGATCCAGTCGCTCAATTACTCGCAAAAAGTGCCGCCGATGGAGACAAGCATTCCGGGTCTCTATATCGTGAACTCCTCGCAGATCATCAATGGTAATCTCAACGTCGACGAGACGATCGGGCTTGCTCAGAAGGCGCTTGGCAGTCTCTTGGAGTTCGAGGCCAGGACGCCGTTGCACGGCGTTGCGCAGAGCCGCAGGACGGCTTGATCAGAGGACACAATGTTGGGTTGGTTTTTGTTGCTGCTGGCGGTGGTCGCGAACATCGCCTCGAATTTCCTGTTCAAGTCGGCCATGGCGGCTTTTCCGAGCGAGATCTCGCTCTGGTCGCTCGTGCGCTTCGCGTTCAACCCCTATCTGTTGCTGGCGATCACGTGCTGCGTGGTGCTGCTTGGCAGCTATCTCCTGGCGCTGCGACAGATTGAGCTCACGGTCTCTTATTCGTTCGTGATCTCGCTTTCGTTGGTCGGCATCTCGCTTCTGTCGCCCTTCATTCTGCACGAAGAGCTTCGACTGCAGACGCTGGCCGGTGCAGCGTTGGTGATCTGTGGTATTTTGCTGATCACGTCCGCAAGTAAAGAGGCGCCGAAGCTTACCGATAGCGTGCCGCACGTCGAGCGCTCTCCCAACGCAGAGACCTAAGGTCGTCTCGCGTTCCGGATAACTGACAAGGACTGCCGTTGTGGCTGCCGCTGGTAACAAACCCAAGGCGAACCTTTCGCTCGATCTCGACAACCAGTGGGCCTACATGAAGACCCACGGCGACGAGGGGTGGCAGTCGTTTCCGTCGTATTTCGACATGGTCGTGCCGCGCATTCTCGAGCTGCTGGAGCGGCACAACCTCACGATCACCTTCTTTATCGTCGGGCAGGATGCGGCGCTCGAGAAGAACCATGCCGCGCTGCGCTCGATCGCGGCGGCGGGGCACGAAATCGCCAACCACTCCTTCCATCACGAGCCGTGGTTGCATCTCTATACGGCGGAGGACGTAAACACCGAGATCGCGAACGCCGAGGACGCGATCGCTGCAGCGACGGGTGTTCGGCCGACGGGATTCCGTGGGCCGGGATTCTCGATCTCGGAAACCGTGCTGGAGACGCTCAGGGCGCGTGGCTACGCCTACGATGCCTCGACATTCCCAACGTTCCTTGGACCGGTGGCGCGCGCCTACTATTTCTTCAACTCGAGCTTCTCCAAGGAGGAGCGCGACAAGCGTCGGTCGCTTTACGGCACGGTGTCGGATGGCTTGCGCTCGTTGAAACCTTATGAATGGCAACTCGCGAACGGCGCTACCCTCATGGAGTTGCCCGTTACGACGATGCCGGTGGCGCGTGTGCCGTTCCACCTCAGCTACATCATGTATCTTGCCGGGTATTCGCCGGCCGTGGCGCGCACGTACTTCAAGACCGCGCTCAGGCTTTGTCGGCTGCGCGGCATTGAGCCGTCGCTTCTACTGCACCCGCTCGATTTCCTCGGCGGAGACGATGTTCCGGTGCTCAGCTATTTCCCGGGGATGAAGCTCTCCGGTGTCGACAAGGTGGCTCTCGCCGACACCTTGCTGGCCGAGTACGCTGCGAGCTTTGAGGTGCTGCCGATGGGCGCGCATGCGCGCGCCGTCAACGAGCGCGGTGCGTTGCCGCGACGGGCGGCCGATTTCCGGCACGCGGTTGCCGCAGCCTGATGGCTCCTTTGGCGGCCGGCGTGGGCGGATGAACCAATCCGCAGGGCGGCGCATTCCAAGTCCACTCCCTCAAGACGGAGTGGACGCAGGAAAGGAACCGCCCCATGACGCTGAAGTTCGCTTTGACCGGCCTGTTGATCGCACTCGGCTCCAGCGTGGCGCTGGCCGATGCCGACTGTCCCGCTGCGCCGAAGGACGCGTGGCTCTCCGAAGCCGATATGAAGCAGAAGATCGCTGACCTCGGCTACACACACGACGTCTTCAAGGTCTCGGGCAACTGCTATGAGATCTACGGCAAGAACAAGGACGGCAAGGACGTCGAGGTCTACTTCAATCCGGTCGACGGCTCGATCGTCAAGGAAGAGGTCGAGGACTGATCGCGCGATGTCGTGCGGCGAGGGCCGGTTTGTAAGTCTGCCGGTGGTCGCTACTTTGCGGCCGGGATCATCCGCTTGCGCCGTAAGAGGCGGTAGGCGTCGCGCACGATCGTATCGTGGTCGAACGCGAGGCGATGATCGCGCCAGTTTGCGATCCATGCCGCTGCCGCGGCGTCGTCGCCCGCCCGTGGCCGCGCGGATCGCGCTCAGGATCGGAATAGACGCCGACCAGCGTGAGGGCGCGGGCCTTGATGCCCGTTTCCTCGGCGAGTTCGCGCCGGCAAGCTTCCTCCACTGTCTCGCCGACGTCGACGAAGCCGCCCGGAAGTGCGAGGTGTCCGGAAAAGGGCGCGTTGTTGCGCCGGATCAGCAAGACGCGCCCGCGGCTGTCGAAGGCCACGCAATCGACTGTAAGCAACGGTGTCTCGGGCTTGGGCATCGGCGTGATTTTGCCTTCGATTTCCAAATGGTGTGGGCCGCCGGAGTCAGCATTCCGGAGATGCCGTGACGCGGCAAGGCATGGCTTGTCGCTTGGTGAAAGCGTCCCGGCATAGTTCCAGCGGACATTGCGCGGCCATTGACAGCGTGACGGCTCATGCCCATTCTTTAGGCATGATCAGTGTAGCGGCCCTCCATCTCAAGCTTCCGCGAGAGGAAGCAGACACCGCGGGCGTTTAGTCTCGGCCGGGTTTTGCTTGGTCCCAGGCCGGGGTCCGCCTCTTTCTCTCTTCTGATCGCCGGTTCCCTCGTCTGGAGCCTTCCCCCTTCAATACCCGCTACTTGCGCCCGTTCGCTTGCCGCTTCGCACGCCTGCACCCACGAGGTTCGTCATGGCCTTTCATCCGCCCACCAGTGCGCTTCCTGACATCGTTGTCGGCGAGCACGAGGAAAATCAACTTACCGCGCTTGCAACCGCCGCCATGCTGAATGGGCGGTCGGAGCATGTCGCGCGCATTCTGCTGGCGGAGATGGAGCGCGCGGTCTTGGTGCCCGACGCCGAGGTGCCACGTACGGTCGTTCGGATGAACTCGCGCGTTCGGTTCGAGCTCGACGGAGGAACGCCGCGCGAGGCAGAGCTGGTATTTCCGGGCGAAGCCAACATCGAGGAAGGCAAGATCTCGGTGCTGACGCCGGTCGGTGCCGCGCTGATCGGGCTGTCGCCCGGGCAGGGAATGAAGGTCAGCGGCGTGGACGGGCGTTCGCATACGCTGACCGTTCTCAAGGTCATGCCGCCCCGCGCCCGGACCTGATGCGGCTGGCAGGCCGTTTACCACGACAGCAATTGCCGCTCCGCCGAAGCTGTGGCAGCTTGCCGTCAACGTTCGATAAACGGTCGCTTCCCCGCGCGTTTGGCGCGTAAGCGGAGCGGCAGGGGAGGTTGCGCGTGGCACGCGTTATTACCTCCGCAGGCTCGTGTGGAATCAGTGTGGCAAGCACGCGGGCTTCTGCGGTCCATGACGCAGTCGGGGAGCTGAGAGCTGCTCTTACGGGTGATTTCCAGCATATCGTCGCGTTCTTCTCGGTCGATTACGACGCGGGCGCGCTTGCGGCCGGGCTGAAGCAGGCGTTTCCGGGCGTCACGATCAGCGGGTGCTCGACGGCCGGTGGGATCGCGCCGAGCGGGCTTCTGGAAACCGGCATTCTGCTGATTGCCTTTCCCAAGAAGGGATTCCGAATCCACACGGGGATTATTGAAGACGTCGATGCAGTCGGTGTGGAGCGTGTTGGCGAGGTTGTGCGGGATCTCAAGACGCGCCTCGGTGCCCACGACTTCGAGAAGCTTGCCGAGCGTGTATTCGGCGTGCTCCTAGTCGATGGCCTCTCGAATGCGGAGGAGCCCCTGGTTGCCGCCGTGCATTGGGCCTGCGGCGACATGCAACTCATCGGTGGCTCGGCGGGTGATGGTCTCGCGTTCCGGCAAACGTCTCTGATCCACGACGGGCGGGTGCTGACGCGAGGTGCGATCTTGACGATGGTCGAGAGCGATTACCCATTCCGCATCTTCAAAACCTCGAACTTCGAGCCGACACCGATCAAGCTCGTCGTTACAGCAGCCGACGTCGAATGCCGCACCGTGCATGAGCTCAACGCGGAGCCGGCGGCGCGGGAATACGCATCAGCAATCGGCCTCATGCCGGACGAGATCGGGCCGTTCAGCTTTGCGTCCTATCCGCTCGTGGTGAAGGTGGGCGGCGATTACTATTGCCGCTCGATCCGCAACATGAACCCTGACGGCAGCTTGTCCTTCTTCTGTGCGATCGACGAGGGGTTGGTGCTGACAGTTGCGCGCCCAAAAGACATGCTGAGCGCAACCGAGCGGACGCTTGAGCAGATCGACGACGCGCTCGGCGGTATTGATCTCGTGCTTGGATTCGACTGTGTGCTTCGGCGGCTCGACGCCGAGAACCGGCAGGTTCGCCGCCAGATGGAAGACCTCTATCGATCATACGGTGTCGTGGGCTTCCACACCTACGGCGAGCAGCTTAACTCCATGCATCTCAATCAGACCCTGACCGGCGTCGCCTTCGGATCGCGGCGAGGGGCCTGATGGATGGCAGCGGCCGATCACGGGAGGAACTCGAGCGGCTCAATGCCAAGCTCGCCAAGATCAATGCGGCTCTCATGCAGCGCGTCGAGCGCAGCATGGATTATCAGGCGAATGCCTATTCCATCTTCCAGACGGCAATCGGTCTCGAGACGCAGGTCAAGGCGCGCACCGAGGAGCTGAAAAGCGCGCTCGATCGACTTGAACGCGCCAACAACCAGCTTACCAGCGCGCGCGACGGAGCGGAGCGCGCGAACAGGTTCAAAACCGGCTTCTTCACGGCCGTCAGCCACGATCTCTTGCAGCCGCTGCATGCGGCGCGACTGTCGCTCTCGGCTCTCAGCGAGATCCAGGATCCTCAGCAGCACAGGCGCCTGATCGGTCAGGTCGATCATGCGCTTTCGACGATCGAGGAGTTGTTGCGCACGATCCTGGATCTGTCGAAGCTCGAGTCCGGCGCGCTGAAGCCGTCAGTGCAGTTCGTCGAGCTCTTGGAGCTGTTCCGCTCGGTCGTCGTCGACATGGAGCCGATCGCGCGCGACAAAGGGCTTCTGCTCACGACGCGTGCACGAGATGTTGCGGTCATGTCCGATCCGCTGATGCTGCGGCGTATCCTGCAGAACCTGCTGGCCAACGCCGTGCAGTATACCGAACGCGGGCGCGTTCTTCTTTCGGGCCGTAAGCGCGGGTCGCAGTTCCGGATCGATGTCTGGGACACGGGGCCGGGAATTGCACCCCAAGAGCAGAGCAAGATCTTCGAGGAGTTTCATCGCGGCGCGGCCGGGCAGCGCAGCCCGGCCCGCGGTTTCGGCGTCGGCCTCTCGATCATTGCGCGCATGAGCGAGGCCCTTGGGCATCGCATCGCGCTATGCTCGAAAGTCGGCCGCGGGACGCGCTTTTCCGTTTACGTGCCGCTTGCCGACGAGGCGGCGCTGGCCTGCCGCCTCCCCGCGGGTCAGCGGTCTGCTGCCACGCGCGCTTACGGTCTTACGGCGATCAAGGCCGTTGTGGTCGACAACGATCGCGGCGTACGCGATGCCATGCGGGCGCTGCTCGACCGTTGGGGCTGCGAGGCGCGCCTTGTCGGCGGGCTGGTGGATGTGGAACGCCTCATCGCCGAAGAGCCTGGCTTCCAGCCCGACGTCGTGCTCGCTGATTTCCATCTCGATGCGGGCGAGTCCGGGCTGGATTCGGTGGCCCGGATCAGGGATACCCTGGGTGCTTTGATCCCGGCCGTCGTCATTACGGCGGATCACTCACGCGAGGTTGCGGAAGCCGTTGCAGCGGCGGGCTGCGAGATTCTGCGCAAGCCGGTAAAGCCCGCCGAGCTGCGCGCCCTGATCACGCATCTCGTCGGCTGAGGCCAGCTCAGGGCCGTCTGTCGTTTTCCTTGTAGGCGCTCGCCAGTACGGAGTCGAAATCGAGCCGTGCCACCTCGATGACCGCCTGCGTGCGCGAGACGACGTTGAGCTTGCGCATGATCTCGGAGACGTGCGCCTTGATGGTCGTCTCGCCGACCCCGAGTTCGTGGGCGATCTGCTTGTTCAACATGCCCTGGCGGACCATTTGCAGCACGCGCAGCTGCTGGCGCGTGAGGGATGCGACACGGGCGGCGAGGTCGGTTTCCTGCGACGGGCCGTTCGCGGCCGGCGGGGTGTAGCCCTTCGGTAGCACGACGAGCCCGGCCATAACATCCTGAATGGCCTCGGAGAGATCCCGCTTCTTGACCGATTTGGAGATGTAGCCCGCGGCGCCACAGGTCATGGCCTCGTGGATGATACGTGGGTCTTCGTGCGCCGATACCACGAGGATCGGCTGCTTGGGCCTGGCGGCGCGGAGCTCGATCAGGCCGTCGAAGCCGCGAGTGCCGGGCATCGAGAGGTCCAGAAGCAGGAGGTCGAACGGTTGCTCGTCGGCCAACGCCTCGCGTGCAGCGGCAATCGACGACGCTTCCACGATTTCCGCCCCCGGGTAGGCCGACTGGATGGCGAGCTGAAGGGCCTCGCGGAAAAGAGGGTGGTCGTCGACGATCAAAAATCTGACCGTCATTTCAGTTTCCTCCGGCCTTTTGGCGCGTCGCTTCGGCGAGAAGCGCCTGCGAACGGGCTCAAGGTCTCGTTTCTTAGATCTATGGGGCAATTGAGACCGGGTGGGAACCGTTGGCAAGAGGGAAATGGCGGCTCCAAGGCGGGGCCAGCGGTAACGATAACGTTGGTTTGGTTCGATACCTGTGGTGCGCGTTTCCTCACGTGAACTTCCGGTGCACGGGCAATAGGGAATTGAAGTTTAAGCGGGTTATTCGTGCCAGCTGTGGCCCGGCGCCAACTTGGAAAGGCGGGCCCGCTTGTCTATAGTGCGGCGCGACAGGGGGTCGGGGGGCCGGCCAAAGCAATATGAAAAGTCCTGCGCCGTCGGGATTGCGGCGCGCGTACTTGGGGAGCTTGTGGCGGGATGCGGTGCAATCCTTCGCGGTGGCTTTGGGGACTCATACCGATCGCGATGTTGGGCTGGGGGACCTTTTACCGGGAACAGCCGAATGTTGAAGCGGACCTTACGGTTCGCGCTACCGAGGCCTTGCGCAAGGCGGGTCAGCCTTGGGCCAAGGTCACCTTGGATGGGCGTGAAGCGACTATTACAGGACGCGCTCAGAACGATGGCGAGCCCAAGGTCGCGCTCGATGCCGTGCGCGGCGTGTGGGGCATCCGGACGGTTCAGCTCAAGACTGACCTTGCAAGTGGGGAGGTCGTGGTTGAGCGCATCGGGCCGCAGGTGGCGCCGGTCGATGACGCCGCGTTGAAGGCGAAAGAGGCTGCTGACGCAGAAGCTGCTCGCAAGGCTGAGGAAGACGCCGCCGCTGCCGTGCGCAAGGCGCAGGAAGAAGCGGAAGCTGCCGCAGCGCTGAAGGCCAAAGAGGAGGCTGAAGCCGAGGCGGCTCGCAAGGCCGAAGAAGAGGCCGCTGCTGCACGCAAAGCACAGGAGGAGGCCGAGGCGGCCGCCGCTCTCAAGGCGAAGCAGGAGGCAGAGGCTGCCGAAGCGGCAGCGCAGCGTGCCCGTGAGCAGACCGAGGAAGCTCTTAAGGCTCAGCGGGCTGCTGAGGAAGCTGAAGCTGCACGCAAGGCTCAGGAAGACGCTGAGGCTGCTGCCGCTCTGAAGGCCAACGAGGACGCCGAAGCTGAGGCGGCTCGGAAGGCCGAGGAAGAAGCTGCCGCTGCCCGCAAGGCACAGGAGGAGGCTGAGGCGGTCGCGGCTCTAAAGGCCAAAGAGGAAGCTGAGGCTGAGGCAGCTCGCAAGGCCGAGGAAGAAGCCGCTGCTGCTGCGCGGAGGGCGCAGGAGGAGGCTGAAGCGGCCGCGGCGCTGAAGGCAAAAGAGGATGCCGAGGCTGAGGCGACACGCAAAGCCGAGGAAGAGGCCGTTGCTGCGCGCAAGGCTCAGAAAGAGGTGGAAGCTGCTGCGGCTCAGAGGGCCAAAGAGGAGGCCGAGGCCAAAGCGCGGGAACGCAAGACCACCGAGGCGACGCGCGCGTGCGAGAAGCGCCTGTCCGAGGCTGCAGCCAAGGGCGTGATCCTCTTCGAGCGGGCCAAGGCCGATATCGACGCCAAGAGCTCGCTCACGATCGCCAAGCTGGCTGAGATCATCAAGACGTGCCCGGGAGCACGCGTCGAGGTGGAAGGTCACACGGATTCAGAGGGTGTCGACGAGCGCAATCAGCCGCTCTCTGAGAGGCGTGCGCGGGCTGTCATCAACAGCCTCGTTCGCGCCGGTGTGGCCGAGGACAGGCTTTCAGCGGTCGGATACGGCGCGAGCAAGCCGGTTGAGGCGAACGACACACCGGACGGCATGGCGCGCAATCGCCGCATCGAGTTCAAAGTATTCACGGATTGAACGGGGCAAACCCGGGGGGACGGCGACATGGACTATCTGGTGGTGAAACTGTTCTGGTACCTCGCGGCCGCGTTTGCGGTCGGTCTTGTCGTCGGGTGGATCAGTTGCGGACGGGTCGAGGACTGAGCCGGACTACGGGGGGCGAGCTTTGATGGAAGGCCGATCGTTGCCTTCGCAAAGCACCTGCGGCGCCGTCGTTGAATTGGAGTGGGGCGTATGACGATTTTGCTCGTGCAGACTTTATTGCTGATGCTGGTGGCTTTTCTGCTCGGCGCCTCACTCGCGTGCCTGATACGGCGCGGTTTCTCGAGCGGTGTCGAGCCTGCGGCGGTCGCGGCGCCGGTCAATCTGTCACCTGCTCCGGCGTCACCGGATGTCGACCCGGCTGCCACCGATCGCTTCGGCCGCGCGTTGGTCGGTGGGCCAGGCGCGGCGGTTCCGCCCGTTTTCCAGGGCCAGCCCGTGGTCGAGGTTCAACCGGCACCTGAGCCGGTCGAACAAGCCGCCGTCGAAGCTCCGCCGTCCGAGCCGGAACCTCTCGTAGAGGAGCCGCCGCCGGCCCCCGAGCCCGAGCCAGTCGTCGAGGAAATTCCTCCCGCGCCCGAACCCGAGCCCCCTGCACCAGACCTTGTTGCTGAAGCCGCTCCGGCGCCTGAGCCGCCGCCCGCACCACCTCAGCGCGATGCGCTTCATCCGGAACCGGTTGCTCCGCCGCCGGCTGACGAACCCGCGCCCGAGCCCGAGCCGGTACCAAGCGCCGAGCCCACTGAGGAGGAGCCGCGCGATACCGGGCCGAGCTACACGCAGATCGCGGTCGCGGCGGCGGCCGCTGCGATGGCGGCTGCCGAGAAGGCCAGGGCTGAAGCGGAAGCCGCTGAGGCGGCCCAGAGGGCTGCCGAGCAGGAGCAGGCGGCCTTGGCCGATGCTGTTGACGGCGAGGGTGACGAGGCATCGTATTTCGGTACGCTCGTGGCGCCAACGCCGCTCGAGCGGCCGGCGGGTGAAGCGGTCGATGATCTCACGCGCATCCATGACATCGACGCAGATCTCAAGGAGCGTCTCGTGCGCTACGGCGTGCACCGCTTTTGGCAGATCGCGGCTTGGACGTCCGAGGACGTGCGCGGCGCCAGCCAGTCGCTCGGTTTCGATCAGGCGCGCATCGAACGCGAGAACTGGATTGAGCAGGCTCGGATCCTGGCTGCCGGTGGTGATCCCGGCACGCTCTCGCAGCGTGCGCCTGCGCCGTCCGAGGATGTGCCCGCGCCCGTCGACGGCGATCAATTGCACCGGATCATCGGCATCGACCCCGAATCCGAAGCTTTGCTGCGCGCCAATGGGGTGACCCAGATCGCCCACATCGCGGCGTGGACGGCAGAGGACGTGGCACGTTTCG
The DNA here is from genome assembly GCF_900117455.1 of Hyphomicrobium sp. CS1GBMeth3. Classification (NCBI taxonomy): domain Bacteria; kingdom Pseudomonadati; phylum Pseudomonadota; class Alphaproteobacteria; order Hyphomicrobiales; family Hyphomicrobiaceae; genus Hyphomicrobium; species Hyphomicrobium sp. CS1GBMeth3. The sequence continues at coordinate 373,966 of NZ_FPHO01000003.1, read as the reverse complement.
AAGCTGTGATCGGCACGCCAGGTCGGATCGCGGCCGAAAGCTGGGTGGAGCAGGCGCGCTTCTTGACCGGCGGCGCGCATTTTGCCGAAGCGGCGCCAGAAGCGGCAGACATACCCATCGACACGAGTGTTCCGGTGGAGGATGGCGATCAGCTCGGCCGCATCATCGGTCTCAATCTTCAGGCCGAGGATATTCTGCGTGCCAATGGCGTCACACGCTTCGCTCAGATCGCGACGTGGACGGCGGACGATGTCGCACACTTCGAGGCGCTGATCGGCGCGCCGGGGCGGATCGCTGGTGAGGACTGGGTGGGGCAAGCGCGCTTTTTGAGTGGTGTCACGCCTTCATCGGTGCCGGAGCCCGAGGCGGAGACTTCTGCGGCCGAACCGCCGAGCGAGGATCTCTCCGGCCTGCGTTCCGTGCGCTCCGAGGCGTTGCGCGGCGGCGCGCCGCTGGTGTTCAGCACAACCGAGATTGATGATTTGAAGCGCATCCGCGGCATCGGCGTTCTGATCGAGAAGAAGCTCAACTCGCTCGGCATCACGTCGTACGAGCAGGTTGCGAACTGGACCGGAGCCGATATCGATCGGATCAGCCAGGTTCTCGATTTCAAGGGTCGCATCGAGCGCGAGAACTGGATCGAGCAGGCGCGCATCCTGGCGTCCGGCGGACAAACGGAGTTCTCGCGGCGCGTCGATCGCGGCGAGGCGTAGTTTCGCCTGCGTTCAAGGGACGGTTAGAGCTTCCAGCCCGAGTGGATGGCGGCGATGCCGCCGGTCAGGTTTCTGACCGAGACGCGCTCGAAGCCCGCTTCGCGGATCATGGTGGCGAAGGCTTCCTGGTTCGGGAAGCGGCGAATGCTCTCGACCAGATAGCGGTACGGGTCAGCGGAGCCTGCCGTGAGCGCGCCGAGGCGCGGGATGACCTCGAACGAGTGGAAATCGTACAGCCGGTCGAGCAGCGGCACTTGGCATTCCGAGAACTCGAGGCACAGGAAACGGCCGCCGATTTTCAACACGCGATAGGCCTCGCTGAGCGCGGTGTCGATGTGGGTCACGTTGCGGATGCCGAAGGCGATCGTATAGGCGTCGAAGGTGCCATCGGGGAATGGCAGCGCTTCTGCGTTGCCTTGGGTCAGCGTGATGCGCTGCTCGTACCCTTTGGTCGCAACCTTGGTGCGGCCTTCGGCTAGCATCTCGGGACTGATGTCGGCGAGAACGGCGGTCGCGTTCGGGCCGAAGCGGTCAGCGTAGCGAATTGCGATGTCGCCGGTGCCGCCGGCCACATCGAGCAGGCGGAACGGCCGGTCGTCGCGCGGGGCGCCGATCATGGTCACAAACTCGGCCTTCCAGAGCCGGTGCAGACCGCCGGACATCAGATCGTTCATGAGGTCATAGCGCGCGGCCACGGACGAGAAGACGGCGTTGACGAGGCCCTGGCGCTCGCCCTCCCGAACGGAGCGGAAGCCGAAGCTCGTCGTGCTTTGGGGCTCCTGCGGCGGCGTGTCGTGCGTCATACCTGACCTTGTTCGGCAATCGGTGGCTCGGGAAGAGCTTAGACCGGGCGGGGAGGGTGCGCTACCCGCTCGGAAAAGACGAGCAGCTCGTGCGGGGCTTGGTTAGCGAGATAGCCCGCCACAGCCTCGGCCAGCACGGGGGCGAGCAAAAAGCCATGGCGGTAGGCGCCGTTGACCAGAATGCGATTGCCGCCGTCGCGGATCTCGGCGTGCGGGAGGTTGTCGGGGAATGAAGGCCGGATGCCGGCTCCGGTCTCCAGGATCTCGGCCTCACCGAAGGCGGGATGCAGCGCGTAGGCCGTGCCGAGCAACTCGAGCGCCGAGCGCACCGTGATGGCGCCCGTATCCTCGCTTTCGATGACTGTGGCGCCGACGAGATAGCGATCGTCCGTCCAGGGCACGACGTAGAGCGGATGGCGTGGATGCAGGAGGCGCACAGGCCGCGCCAGATGGATTTCGCGCGTGCGCACGACGAGGCGCTCGCCGCGCACGCCGCGGAGCGCAGGCAACTCGTCCGCGGCCGCCATGCCGCGGCAATCGATGACGACGTTGGAGGCTGAAGGCGAGGTCCAGGCTGCGCCCAGCTCGACGGTCGCGCCCGAGTTGCGCGCGGCATCGAGCAAAAAGGCGAGCGCGTCCGGCGTCGTCATGTGCGCTTCGTCGGGAAAGTAGTAGGCGCGCACGAAGCGGCCGGCGAGGTCAGGCTCGAGTGCGGCGATGGCGTCGGCGTCGAGCGTCTCCGGAGGTCGCGTGGCGCGGCCGAAACGCGCGATCTCGGCGGTGTCACGGGGGGCGGCGACGACGAGGCTGCCGGCATTCACGAGACGCGGGTAGACAGCGCGCCAGAGCGTCAGGCCACGGATGCCGAGATCGCGCACCTCGGGCGCGGTCTCGCTTTCGCAGCCGGGCGCCAGCATGGCACCGGCGAAGCGGCTGGCGCTGTCGGCGAACGGGTTAGTGCTCTTTTCGACGAGGCGAACACGATGGCCCGTGCGGGCGAGCGTCAGCGCCTGCCACAAACCCAAGATGCCTGCGCCGACAACCGTGATGTCGAGCGGATGGCTTGTTCGGGTACTCTCGGGCTCAGTCGCCAAGGGCCACTCCTTCGCGGCGTGGGTCGGCCCCACCTTCGAGTGCACCGTTACGCTTGGCGACGATGTGCAAGCCCGAGTTCATCAGGTCGGGCGTGATCTGGTGGCCGTAGCTCCTGAGCGCAAGGGCGCGCCACATTGTCGACCAGCCGTATTCCAGCTCCACGCTGCGGCCGGTGCTGCCGAAGTTCGGGCGATCGATGGCGGCCTGGGCATCGAGCCTCCAGTCTATGAGGCCGACCAACGCCTTGGTGACGAACAGGATGATACGGCTGCCGCCGGGAGAGCCGAGAGCTGCAAACAGGGCGCCATTCTCGTCGAAGACGATGGTCGGCGACATGGAACTGCGCGGCCGTTTGCCGGGCTCGACACGGTTGGCAACTGGGCGGCCTTGCGCGTCCTCGGGACGGAAGGAGAAGTCGGTCAGCTCGTTGTTGAGCAGGAAGCCCGCCGCGTAGAGCCCGGAGCCGAACGGGCCTTCGATGGTGGTCGTGAAAGCGGCTGCGTTGCCGTCCGCGTCGACGACGGAAAGATGGCTGGTGCCGGCGCGCTCCAGCGTAGCGTCCACGCCGAACGTGTGCTTTTCCGTTGTAGGCGGATCGCCGGGCTCGGCTTTTGCCATGGCGCGCTCGGGGTCGATCAGGGCGCTGCGCGCTGCGAGATAGCGGCTATCGAAAAGTCCCGCAGGGACGGGCACGAAGTCGCTGTCGGCGAGGTAGCGGTTGCGGTCGGCGTAGGCGAGGCGCTGGGCTTCGGCGATCAGATGCAGGCTCGCGACGTTCATGGCCTCGTCGGGCGTGTGGCCGAGATCGAAGCGCTCGATCATCTTGAGCGTCTGTCCGATGGTGGAGGCGCCTGACGATGGCGGGCCCATGCCGCAAACGCGATGCTTGCGGTAATCGACGCAAAGCGGCGGGCGTTCGGCCACCTTGTAGGCTGAGAGATCGGCGAGCGTCAGGTCGCCGGCGGCGTTCGGCGCTGTCTTCACGGCAGATACGATGGCGTCTGCGATGGGGCCCGCGTAGAAGGCGTCGGCGCCGCCTTTTGCGAGCGCTTCGAGAGTCGCGGCGTAATCGGGGTTGTGCAGCCGGTGGCCGATGGGCAGCGGGCTGCTGCTTGCGTCAAAGAAGTAGCTGCGCGCGGCAGGCGAGAGTCCGTCGGTGCCGAACCAGCGCAACATGAAATAGAGGCGCTGCGAGATCTCGAAGCCGTCGCGCGCGAGCTTCAGAGCCGGCTCGAAGAGCTTCGCCCACGGCAGCTTGCCGTGCCGTTTATGGATGTGCTCGAGGAGGCGCGGCAGCCCCGGCGTGCCGACGCTGAGGCCAGAACGGACGGCGAAATCGAAGTCCAGCGGCTCGCCGCCTTTTATGAATCGGTCAGGGCGTGCTGCAGCAGGCGCCGTTTCGCGGCCATCGTAAGTTTTCAGCTCCTTTGCGCGCTCATCCCAATGCACGAGGAAGGCACCGCCGCCGAGACCCGAGGACTGAGGCTCGACCAGCCCGAGAACGAGTTGCGCCGCGATCAATGCGTCGACCGCGGAGCCGCCCGCGCGCAACATCTCGAGCCCGGCCTCGGAAGCCAGAGGATGGGCCGTCGAGATCATGTGTTTCTTGGCGACGGCGAGGCTTTTTTCGCTGTGTCCGGTGCCGGCCTCCGGCTCGAGTTGTAGGCGGGGAATGCTGTCTTGCGCCTGCAGGCCTTGGAGCGGCGCGAGAGCCAGCGCCATCGCCAACAGCGCCATCGCCTGGGATGGCCGTCTCAGCGCCGATCTTGGGAAGCGGATCATAAGGGACACCGCAATGTTTCATCCGTTGTCACGCGAATCTCCGGTCCCGAACAGCCGGATGACCGTTCTATAGGCGTGTGCGCCTGCTTGAAAACCATTGTGTGCGGGTTGTTTGCCGGGGCGGTCCTCGGTCGGCTGATGCTCGTATGCTGAAAAAGGTTGAGGCGACTCGGACGCCCAGGGACATGCGCCTGCTTTCAAGCGACCGAGCACATGGGATTGGCCCTGTGGACGATCTCGTATGCACAACCTGTGCAGCGTTATGTTTTGCACAGCGCAGCCGGTATTCGTCCCATTGGTGAAAGTCAGATGACGCCCTATGCTTGTCGGGATCCACTCGCGTTCTTAGTTGTTTTGAAACGAGATGGTTACCCGCGTCAGATGCCGATATGCTCGAAGTAGGTGTTCTTTTTCTGTTCCTGTCTTTTCTGCAACTTCTGTGCGTGCCCCCTGTGCGGGTGCGTGCTCAGCAAGTGCCCATCATGCCTTACAAATCGGTAAGCGTTGCTGCATTGCATCGCTTCCATTGCATGTCATCGGTCAGTGGTGAAGACGACAACAGTGTGACCGCCTTGCTCTGCCGCCAATTTTCGGAACGGTCTATACGAGGCGTTCATTCGAGGGGCGCAACATGCCGTCGACGGGCGTAGCCGGCAGAGGGAGCCGGTTTCGTTCTTCACAGCTTAAGACAGCGGGAGTTCTGTTGATGTCGGTGTGGAAAGCAAAGGTCGGCGGATTGGTGACAGCGGCGGTCGCGGCAGCGGCTGTGGTCGGCTTTCCGGCTGCTGCGAGCGCGCAGGGGCTCATCGAGTTCCTGTGGGGCGGCGAGCCGGAGTACGGCGGCGGCAAGCGCCAGGTCGTGAGCTTCAACCCGCAGTACAAGGCCGGCCAGATCATCGTCAGCTTCGGCGATCGGCGGCTCTACCACATCACGAAGGCCGGTCAGGCGATGAGCTACCCGATTGCCATTCCGCGCGAGCAGAGCCGCTGGCAGGGCGCCACCGTGGTTTCTTCGAAGCGTGAGAATCCCGACTGGCGTCCGACCCCGGACATGCTGAAGGAAAATCCGCGCCTGCCGAGCTGGGTGCCGGGCGGCCATCCGATGAACCCGCTCGGCGTGCGGGCGCTTTATCTCGGCTCGAGCCTCTATCGCATCCACGGCACCGACGCGCCCTGGACGATCGGTCAGGACGTCTCCAAGGGCTGCATCCGCATGTTCAACGAGGACGTGATGCACCTCTATCCGAAGGTGCCGACTGGCACCAAGGTCACCGTGACCTGGGAGCGCTTCAAGACGGGTGCTGTCGTGGCGGATGCCGAGGAGGAGCTGCGCCCCGAGGAGCCGGTGCGCGGCAAGAAGGCCAAGACACGCTCGGTCGCTTCTGCGCCGAAGAACGGTTTCTTCGTGAAGGATGAGGCGGCGGACGAGGTCGCTCCCGAAGAGGGCATGGTCGTCCATACGCTCAATCCGGAGACCGGCAAGTTCGATGCTGAAGAAGTGGATGAGACGGCCGAGGCTGCGCCAGCGCCTTCGGGCGGTGGGGTTACCAAGTACGGTCGCCGCGTTGGCGGCTCGGTATCGCGGGCCGCATCGGTTCAGTAAGCACCTTCGCAGCGAAATAGAAAACGGGTGGCCCGATCTCCTCGGGCCACCCGTTTTGCTGTTCGGGTCAATGTCTTTCGGGGCAATGCCTTGGGGCATTGGTGCGCTTGGCTCCTCGCCCTTGCCGCTAGCTTTGTGCTTCAGCTTCCCTCGGCCAGACAGGATTTCAGATCCGTGGCCAAGTTCCGCAGCAGCGTCTCGTAGGCGGCGGGTCCGGGCTGGACCATGGCGCCTTCGGGGTCGAGCGTGCCTGCGCGGGCGCTCGTGCCCTCCGTGACCGCGGTGACGAGCTTGGCTTGGAACTGGGGCTCGCTGAAGACGCACGCCGCGGACAGCTCGGCCAGCTTGCGGCGGATCTGGGTCAGGCGCTTGGCGGACGGTCTGGCCTCGGGGCTGATGGTGATCGAGCCGACGGCGGACAGGCCGAAGCGATGCTCGAAATACTGAAACGCGTCGTGGAAAACCACGAAAGGCTTGTCCTTCACCGGTGCCAAGTCGCGTTCAATCTCGGTTTCGAGGCGGGCCAGCGCCTCGTCGGCGTGGGCCGCGTTGGCCTTGAAGGTTTCGGCTTTGTCGGGCGCCGCCTCCGATAGAACGCGCGCGATCTCGGCGATCATCTTGCGGGCGTTTTCGGGGTCGAGCCAGACGTGGCCGTCGCGCGTGGCGGCGTCGCCATGTCCGTCATGCTCATGATGCGCGTGGTCGTCGTCGTGTTTGTGATCGTGGTCGTGCTTATGATCGTGATCGTCGTGGGCATGGTCATGGGCATGATCGTGCTTCTCGAAGGTCTCCCCCGTGCGCACGCTGAGCAGTTCGATGCCGGGCGCTTCGGCGAGCGTTACGATGCGCACGGTGTCCGGCAGGGCGGACGTGAGTTTGCGTGTGAAGGGCTCGACCGTCTCGGAGACCCGAAAGAAGACGTTGGCGCGGTGGAGCGCGCGTGCGTCCGACGGCTTCAGGGCATAGGTGTGGGGGGAGGCGGCGCCTTTGACCAGCAGGTCGGGCGTGCCGACGCCCTCCATCACCTGTGCGACGAGCGCGTGCACGGGCTTGATGGTGACTGTGACCTTGAGCGCAGACGCCTCGGCGTTGGCCGGCTTTGTCGTGGCCGAGAACGCGGTGCCGGCGACGATGACGGCGGCAAGCGCCGCGGCGCCTACTCCCACGCGGCTGACGGGGTTCCTGGTGGTCACACGGTGCTCCTCGAGATTGGCGTTACCTATGGATACTATAACATCCAATTTGGCGCAATGGAGGCGGGGATGCCTTGCTTCCGCTCCATTTTTTGGGTGGTTTGCCTGTAAACCCTGGCGGCGCAGCCTATGTGTCCCGAGGTAGGAGACGTTGCCGCAGCGCCATTGAGCGATGTGCTAGACTTCCGGTACTCGCGGAGGCGGATCCACCCGATGTCGACGAGGAGGGCAGCTTTGACTTTGGCTTTGCGGACAGTGGGCCGGCAGCTTGCAGCGCTTGGCATGCTCCTGGCGTTGCTGGCGGTGCCGGCTCAAGCGCACCCGCACGTCTGGGTGACCGTTGAGACGACTGTGCTCTATCAGAGCGGGTCCATCAACGGGTTGCAGCACAAGTGGACCTTCGACGACATGTACACGGCGATGGCCATCCAGGGGCTCGATACAAATGGCGATGGGCAGTACTCGCGCGAAGAGCTCGAGGAGCTGGCGCAGGTCAACATCGATGGGCTCAAGGAGTTCGGCTACTTCACTGCGGCGAAGCTTGGGAAGGCTGCGATCAAAGCGAAGCCGCCGATCGACTATTATCTTGAATACAAGGATGGGCTCCTGTCGCTGCACTTCACGCTGCCGTTCGAGCAGCCGGTGCTGGCGGATGCTCCGGACTTCAATTTCGCGGTATTTGACGAGTCGTTCTTCATCGCGTTCGACTTCGAGAAGAACGAGCCCGTCAAGCTCGCCGGCGCGCCTGAGGGATGTGCGGCCAACATCGGCATTCCGGAGAATGAGCTCGCCGATCTGCAGGCGCTCAACCAATCGTTCGGCGGCCAGCTCACGACGGGCGATGCCAACCAGGGCATGGGCCTCGGCTACGCGCGAACGGTGACGCTCGGCTGCAAGAAATCATGACCCGCACTCTCGCCGCGCTTTCAGCGCTCTTCCTGTGTCTTGCCGTCTCCGTCGGAGCGCTCGCCCAGAGCGAGCCGCAAAAGACGCCTTTTGGCGTGCCGTTGCCCCACGGGCAGTCGACGGCCGTGCAGCCGGCGCAGGCTGAGAGAAGCTTTTTGGGGGATGTCTGGTCGTACGTGCTGACACAGCAGCAGCGCATCAACCGTGAGCTTGCGGCCTCCGTGCGGCAGATGAAGGCCGGCAGCGTGCTCGACGCGACGCTGATGCTGGCTTTTTTGAGTTTCACCTACGGTGTGCTGCACGCGGCGGGACCGGGTCATGGCAAGGCGGTGATCTCGTCCTATGTGCTCGCCAACGAACGCACGGTGAGGCGCGGGATCATGCTCTCGTTCCTATCCGCTTTCATCCAAGCGCTGTCGGCCATCGCCATCGTCGGCGTGCTGGCGATTGCGCTCAACGCCACGAGCCTGCAGATCTCTGCGACCGAGCGGTGGATCGAAACCATCAGCTGGGGCTTCGTGGCCATGGTCGGCGTATGGCTGCTCTATGGGCAGGTGAGCGCGCTCATCAAGCGGCGACGCGCGGAAGCCGCGGCGGCTGCACCCGCTCATGACCACCATGTGCATGCACACGATCACGGCGGTTGCGGATGCGGGCACGATCACGGACACGCGCATAGCCGGGGACACAGTCATCCCCATGCGCATGGGGATGGCCACCATCACCACGCGGATGGCTCCTGCTGCGGGCATGCCCATATGCCCGATCCCAAGCAGCTTGAAGGGCCGCTGTCCTGGAGCAAGGCGCTGGCCATCGCGTTCTCGGTCGGAATCCGCCCCTGCACCGGGGCGATCCTCGTGCTCATCTTCGCGTTGAGCCAGGGTCTGCTGATCGCCGGCGTGTTTGCCACCTTTGCCATGGCGTTCGGGACGGCGATCACGGTTTCGGTGCTTGCCTCGCTGGCGGTCGGCTCGCGCGAGCTTGCGCGTCGCATGGCGGGCGGCGAGAGCCGGCTGGCAGGGGCTGTCGCCACGGGCGCGGGTCTCCTCGGCTCGACGCTGGTTCTGCTCATGGGAGCCACGTTCTTCGTCGCCTCGCTCGGTGGCGGCACAACTGGACCGCTTTAGGCTTTGCGGGGAGCCTAATCCCCTCTAAGCAGGGCGGCGGAGCCCGCGCCTCCAGCCCGATCCAGGTCCTCCAGGTCCGCCATGAAGCTCTACCGCGCCTTTGCCACCGTCGGCGGCCTGACGCTCGTGTCGCGGGTGCTCGGCTTCCTGCGCGACATCGCCTTCGCCTGGGCGTTCGGTTCGGGCATGGTGGCTGACGCCTTCAACGTGGCGTTCCGGTTTCCGAATCTGTTCCGGCGCCTGTTCGGCGAAGGTGCATTCAACTCGGCGTTCATCCCGCTGTTTGCCAAGGAGCTTGAGAACGGCGGTCGCGCTGCGGCGCGGGCGTTCGCCGAGCAGGCGCTTGCCGGGCTCGCCGCGGTTCTCGTGGCTTTGACGATCGTCGCAATCATCGCCATGCCCTGGCTGATGTATTTGCTGGCACCCGGGTTTAGCGCGACCCCGGAAAAGTTCGATCTCGCGGTGCTGCTGACACAGATTACCTTTCCGTATTTGCTGTGCATGTCGCTCGTGGCGCTATTCTCGGGAGTGCTCAACACGTTCGGGAAGTTCGTCGAGAGCTCGGCGGTATCGATTGTCCTGAACCTCACGCTTTTGGTGGCGATCTACATTGGCTTCGGGCTCGGGTTTCACAATAAGCCGGCAGGCGGCATCGTGCAGGCGATCGGCGTTTTCGTCGCCGGCGTGTTGCAGTTGTGGCTCCTGATCAGCGGGCTTCGGCGCAATAATTTCACGCTCAAGCTCAGGCGGCCGCGCATGACCGACGGTTTGCGCCGGCTGATTGCCCTTGGCATTCCCGGCGTGATCGCGGGTGGCGTGACGCAGCTCAACATCATGATCGGGACGATCATCGCCTCGCAGCAGCCGGGCGCGGTGTCTCAGCTCTACTACGCGGACCGGCTCTATGAGCTGCCGCTCGCGATCGTCGGCATTGCCATCGGCGTCGTGTTGCTGCCGGACGTGGCACGGCAGCTGCGGGCCGGCAATCACGCGGGTGCGCTCGACAGCCAGAACCGCTCGCTGGAGTTCGCCATGATGCTCACGGTTCCGGCGGCGGTGGCGCTCGCGGTGGTGCCGATCCCGATCGTCAAGGTGCTGTTCCAGCGTGGCGCGTTCACGGCGGCCGATACGGCGAGCACGGCGGCGGTGCTTTCGGTGTTTGCGCTTGGGTTGCCGGCCTTCGTTATGATCAAGGTGTTCTCGCCGGCGTTCTTCGCGCGCGAGGATACTAAGACGCCGATGCGCTATGCCGTCATCAGCCTGACGGCGAATACGCTTGGATCCATCGCGCTGTTTTTCCTGTTCCGTCGCCTCGGCTGCCTGCCGCATCTTGGCATCGCGGTCGCGACGGCGCTCGGCGGTTGGCTCAACGCCGGGCTGCTCTGGGCCACGCTTTTGAAACGCGGGTTTTTCGTTGTCGACCGGCGTATGGCGCGCGCGTTCGCGGCGATCCTGGCTTCGTCGGTGATGATGGGCGTCGGGCTGGTGGCGGCGGCACACTTCCTCGGCCCGTATTTTGCGCCTGAGCAAGGCTTCCCGGTTCATGCGCTGGCCCTCGCTCTGCTGGTGGGCGCGGGGTTCGTCGTCTATGGCGCCGCCTTACTGATCACGGGCGCGGTAAATTTCCGTCAATTGCGCAATCTCGCCAAGCGGGCCGGGTGATCTCGCCTGCTCGGCCTTGCGCATCCCCTGCTGCCGCGCCATAACGCGGCGGCTATGGCGGAACGAGGGATCATGAAACTCCAGGAACGCGTTTTCTCGGGCATGCAGCCTACGGGCAGCCTGCATCTCGGCAACTACCTCGGCGCCATGGTCCAGTGGATCGAGATGCAGAAGACGCATGCGTGCATCTATTGCGTCGTCGATTTGCACGCGATCACTGTGTGGCAGGATCCCAAGGAGCTTCGCGACGCCATCCGGCAGGTGACGGCGGCCTATATCGCGTCGGGCCTTGATCCCAAGAAGAGCATTCTGTTCAACCAGAGCCAAGTGTCGGCGCACGCCGAGCTGGCCTGGATCTTCAATTGCGTGGCGCGCCTTGGCTGGCTCAACCGCATGACGCAGTTCAAGGAGAAGGCCGGCAAGGACCGCGAGGCGGCGTCGGTTGGACTCTACGCTTATCCGAACCTGATGGCGGCGGACATCCTGGCCTATCGGGCGACGCATGTGCCGGTCGGCGAGGATCAGAAGCAGCACCTCGAGCTTGCGCGCGACATCGCGCAGAAGTTCAACAACGATTTCCGCGCACAGATCGAGGCGCTTGGCCATGCCGACGGCGAGTTTTTCCCGCAGCCCGATCCCGTGATCATGGGACCGGCTACGCGCGTCATGAGTCTTCGCGACGGCACGAAGAAGATGTCGAAATCCGACCCGTCGGACCTGTCGCGCATCAATCTGACGGACGATGCGGACACCATTGCGCGCAAGATCCAGAAGGCGAAGACCGACCCCGAGCCGCTGCCGTCGGAGATCGCGGGGCTTGCGGGTCGTCCGGAGGCGGACAATCTCGTTGGCATCTATGCGGCGCTTGCCGGCAAGACCAAAGAGGCCGCGCTTGCCGAGTTCGGCGGGCAGCAGTTCTCGAGCTTCAAGAAGGCGCTGGCCGAGCTCGCCGTCGCTCGCTTGGCACCGCTCGGCGACGAGATCCGGCGCATGACCGGAGATCCCGTTGAGATCGACCGCGTGCTCGCCGACGGCTCGGCGCGGGCGCGCGAGATCGCCACGCCGATCATGAATGAGGTCAAGGATATCGTCGGCCTTATCCGGTCGTAGCCGAAGGCCGCACCAACGGCTCTGTTGTGGAGTCGGCGGGCGCGTGGCAGCATCGCGATCATGACGCTGACGTACCGAAAACGCCGCTCGTTCGAGGCCGGTCACACCCGCAAGTTCCTGCTCATCGTCGACGAGAGCACGGAAGTTGAGAGCGCGCTCTATTACGCGGCGGCGCGCGTGGTGCGGTCCTCGGGCATGATCCTGATGCTCTATGTCATCGAGCCGCAGGATTTCCAGCACTGGGCCGGCGTGCGGCAGGTGCAGGTGGAGGAAGAGACGCTGAAGGCGCGGGCGCTGTTCAGGCTTTTTCGCCGCAAGCTGCACCAAGTCGGGTTCGAGAACATCCCGTGCGAGGAGCTTGTCCGCGAGGGGCTCAAGGCCGAGGAGATCATGAAGACGATCGCCGAGGACGAGGACGTCTCGATCCTCGTACTGGGTGCGTCCACCGATCCCAAGGGGCCCGGGCCGCTTGTCTCGACGCTGGCGGCAGGTTCGGCGGTTGCCTCTTTCCCGATCCCGATCACCGTGGTGCCCGGCAATCTGGCCTTCGAGGACATTATCGTGCTGGCCTAAAACGGAAACGATTGGAAGAGCTTGTGAAAAGCCCGACAGGAGGGCTAGACAATCGTTCTCTAGCTTCCTAATTTTCTGGAACCATTCTAAAGATGCCTGCGACCGGCGCTCTGCGCCGGCCACCAGGAGGAGATAACCGGCATGTTTATCCAGACCGAAGCCACGCCGAACCCGCAGACCCTGAAGTTCATTCCGGGCAAGCCTGTGCTCGAGGACGGCACGGCCGACTTTCGCGGCAAGGGCGACGCGGATGCTTCGCCGCTCGCCAGGCGCCTGTTCGACATCGACGGCGTGGCGGGCGTGTTTCTCGGCTCCGATTTCATCTCGGTGACGAAGACTGACGTCGAGTGGCAGCATCTGAAGCCGATGGTGCTCGGCGCGATCATGGAGCACTACATGTCGGGCGCGGCCGTGGTCGACAGCGACGGCGCCAACGATGCGGCAGACGGCGCCTATGATGCCGAGGATGCCGACGTGGTGGCGACGATCAAGGAGCTGCTCGAGACGCGCGTGCGCCCGGCCGTTGCTCAGGATGGCGGCGACATCACCTTCGCCGGCTTCCGCGACGGGATCGTCTATCTGCACATGCGCGGCGCCTGCTCGGGCTGCCCCAGCTCCACGGCGACGCTGCGGCACGGCATCGAGAACCTGCTCAAGCATTTCTGTCCGGAGGTCGAGGAAGTGCAGGCCGTTTGAGGTCCACTTCATAGAGGCTGAGAAACCCCGCCCACTCGGCGGGGTTTTTGTTGCGATGGCGCGCCTTTGGCGGCCATGCTGAAACTCTTTACGTTCGTTTTGAGGAACCGAGGCTGCCTACCATGTCGTCTGCGATCGATCAGTCCGCGCTGGACCAGCTGTTCCAGTCCGCGCGAACCCACAATGCTTGGCAGGCGAAGCCGGTGCCCGATGAGCTGCTGGTGCAGATCGTGGATCTCATGAAGCTCGGTCCGACGAGCGCGAACTGCGAACCGGTGCGGCTCGTGTTCGTCAAGTCGCCGGAAGCGAAGGCCCGGCTCAAGCCGTTCCTGTCGTCGGGCAACCTCGAAAAGACGATGGCGGCGCCGGCCACGGCCATCATCGGGTACGACCTCGAGTTCTATGAGAACCTGCCGCGTCTCTTTCCGCATACGGACGCCAAGAGCTGGTTCACGGGCAGACCAGAGCACATTGCCGAGACGGCCTTCCGTAATGGCTCTTTGGAGGGCGCCTATCTGATCCTCGCGGCACGGGCTCTCGGCCTCGATTGCGGTCCGATGTCGGGTTTCGACCAGGCTGGCGTTACGGAGGAGTTTTTCGCCGGCACGCCGGTGAAGGCGAATTTTCTCTGTAATCTTGGCTATGGTGATGCTTCGGTGCTCAAGCCGCGACTGCCGCGCCTCTCGTTCGACGAGCTTGCGCAGATCCTCTGATCCTGATGCGGGTCATTGCACCCTGCGCATCGTGCTCTATGCTCAGCTCATGAACATTCTTGCTTTCGATACTTGCTTCGGTGCCTGCTCGGTGACCGCCACATGGGATGGTGGTCGCGCAGGGCGCTTCGAGCGGCTGGTGCGCGGGCATGCCGAGCGCCTCACGCCGATGATCGGCGAGGTGATGAGCGAGGCACCGTTCGGATTTTCCGAGATCGGGCTGATCGTGGTTGCGACGGGGCCTGGAACGTTCACCGGCCAGCGGGTCGGTATTGCGGCCGCGCGGGCGCTGGCGGTGGCCACCGGTGCGCCGGTCGGGACGATTTCGAGTCTTGCGGTCATGGCGTACACGGCGGCGGCCGCGATCCCCGATGAGGTTGCGGGCAAGGTGCTGGCGGTTGCTGTCGATGCGCGGCGCGGCGAGATCTATCTGCAGACGTTTGCGGGCGACCTGGCTCCTCTCGGCGATCCGGAGTTGACGACGCCCGAGGCGGCGGCGCGGGGGCTCGGCGGTCGGGCCGTTCTCGCTGTTGGCTCCGGCGCGGAGGCGCTGGCTGCTGCGGCGCGTGATCTCGGGTTCGACATCGCGGCGCGGCTCAAGGATCTCGAGCCCGATGTCCGTTTCATTCCGGAGGGTGCTGTTAAGCCCGCGCGTGAAATGCCGCGTCCGCTCTATCTGCGGCCGCCGGATGCGAAGCCGCAGGACGGCGCGGCGCTGGCGAGGGCGCCATGAGCGAGGGGGCCGCGCTCGATCCCAAGTACGTGTCGCTGCTCTGGGCCGGTCCCGAGCATGCCCCGGAAATCGCGCGGCTGCATGGAGAGCT